>NZ_JBEZWX010000015.1:0-169890 GCF_040637635.1 Streptomyces sp. NPDC028635
GGGTGGGGGGTGTCCGCCCGCAGCGGCCGGCACCGGCGGAGGGTGCCCTCGTCGGAGACGGCCGGCCGGACCGAGGACGGACACCCCCCACCCCGGCCCCGACTCACAGACCACCGCAGGCGAGACCGCAACCACCCACCAGACAGCAACGGGCCGCCGCAGGCACCAAAGGGGCGCGGGGAACGGCGCGACCAGCCACAACGAAACCCGCAGACAAAACGCAACCAGGCGCCGCAGGCAAAGGCGACCAGCCACAACGAACCCGCAGACAAAACACAACCAGCCGCCGCAGGCAACCGTCACACCGCAACCCGCCCCACCCCACCCCGCCGAATCACCAACGCCATCAACGCAGCCACCGCGCACAACGCCCCCGACGCGTACCAGACCATGTCGTAACTGCCGAAGACGTCCCGCGCCACTCCCCCCAGCCCGGCGACCACCGCGGCCCCGACTTGGTGGGACGCGAGCACCCACCCGAAGACGATCGCGCTGTCCTCGCCGTACTGCTCCCGGCACAGCGCCAGAGTCGGCGGCACTGTCGCCACCCAGTCCAGGCCGTAGAAGACGATGAAGAAGATCATCGGCGGGTGCACGCTCGGCGCCAGCAGCATCGGCAGGAACAGCAGCGAAACCCCCCGCAGCGCGTAGTAGACGGCCAGCAGCCTCCGCGGCGAGAAGCGATCCGTGAACCAGCCGGAGGCGATCGTGCCGACGACGTCGAACACCCCGATCACCGCCAGCAACGACGCCGCAGCCGTCACCGGCATGCCGTGGTCGTGCGCCGCGGGCACGAAGTGGGTCTGGATGAGCCCGTTCGTGGACGCGCCGCAGATCGCGAACGTCCCCGCCAGCAGCCAGAACGGTCCGGTGCGCACCGCCGAGAACAGCACGGTCAGCGCCCGCCGCGCCGCCCCCGTCACGGGTGCGGGTTTGGGCACGAACGCGGGGGCGCCGTACGGCTTCGCGCCGACGTCGGCCGGGTGGTCGCGCAGCAGCAGCCAGACGAACGGGACGACGGCGAGCGCGGCGAGGGAGACCGTGACGGCGGCCGGCCGCCAGTCGTGGTCGTGCTCCAGCATCCAGGACAGCAGCGGCAGGAAGATCAGCTGCCCGGAGGCGGACCCGGCCGTGAGGATGCCGCTGACCAGGCCGCGCCGCTCGGTGAACCAGCGGTTGGTGACGGTCGCGGCGAACGCCAGCGCCATCGAGCCGGAGCCGAGGCCGACCAGCAGGCCCCAGCACAGCCACAGCTGCCAGGCCGCCGTCATCCACACGGTCAGCCCCGAGCCGATCGCGATGACGGTCAGCGCGGCGGCGACCACACGGCGGATGCCGAAGCGGTCCATCAGCGCGGCGGCGAAGGGCGCGGTGAGGCCGTACAGGGCGAGGTTGAGGGAGACGGCGGCGCCGATCGTGCCGCGCGACCAGCCGAACTCGGCGTGCAGCGGGTCGATCAGCAGTCCGGGCAGGGAGCGGAACGCGGCCGCTCCGACGATCGTCACGAAGGTGACCGCGGCGACGAACCACGCGCGGTGGATGCGTGGCCGCCGGACGGGCTCCTGCTGGGCGGTGGGTGCTTCGGTCGTCTGCGTCACGTGCTGAGCTTCCCGGGTGCGCGACCGCCGGACGAGTGGCCCGAAGGACAGCGTTCGTTAGGATCGGGCCATGGATTCAGCCGACTCCGCCGACGGGTTCCGGCCGCACCGGGTCGTCGTCCTCGCCCTGGACGGCCTGCTCCCCTTCGAACTGGGCATCCCGCACCGCATCTTCGGCCGCCCCAAGGACGCCCTGGGCCGGCCGCTGTACGAGGTGGTGACGTGCTCGGTGCGCCCGCCGGGCCCGGTGCAGACGGACGCCGACTTCAGCGTGCACGTCCCCCACGGCCCGCAGGCGCTGGCGCGGGCCGACACGGTGATCGTCCCGGCGTCGTACGAACTGGGCCCGCTGTACGAGGAGGGCGTGCTCACCGACGAACTGGCCGCCGCGCTCGCGCTGATCCGCCCCGGCACCCGGCTCGCCTCCATCTGCACCGGTGCGTACGTCCTCGCCGCGGCCGGTTACCTGGACGGCCGCCCGGCGACCACGCACTGGGCCGACGCCGAGCGCTTCCAGCGGCTGTTCCCGCAGATCGAGGTGGACGCGGACGTGCTGTTCATCGACGACGGCGACGTGCTGACCTCGGCCGGGGTGGCCGCCGGGATCGACCTGTGCCTGCACATGGTGCGCCGCGACCACGGCACGGCCGTCGCGAACGAGGTGGCCCGCCGCACGGTCGTACCGCCGCACCGCGACGGCGGGCAGGCGCAGTACATCGACCGGCCGGTGCCCGATCCCCAGCAGGCGACCACGACCGCGGCGCGGGCCTGGGCGCTGGGGCGGCTGCACGAGCCGATCCAGCTGCGGGACATGGCCGCGCAGCAGGCGATGTCGGTACGCACCTTCACCCGCCGCTTCCGTGAGGAGACCGGTGTCAGCCCCGGCCAGTGGCTCACGCAGCAGCGTGTGGAGCGGGCCCGGCAGCTGCTGGAGTCCACCGATCTGTCCGTCGACCAGGTCGCCCGGGACGCCGGCTTCGGCACGGCCCAGTCGATGCGCCAGCACCTGCAGGCGGCGGTCGGCGTCACCCCCACCGCCTATCGCCGCACCTTCCGCACCGCGGGCGCCCGCGTCGACGGGGGCGGGGTCGGCGCCCTGCCCTGAGGAGAAAGTTGTCCACAGCCTGTGGACGACGGGATGCGCTCCTTCGCGAGATGCGCGCGCCTTCCGGCGAGATCGCGCCTTCGTACGGCCGACGGCGCGCGGCTGCCCGCCCCGAGCACGGCACCGCGCACCGCCGGCCGGCTCCGGCGTACCCGCCCCGGCCCCCTCGCCCCGAGCCCCCTTCGGGGGAACCGCCGCCGAACCGGGCGACCCGCACTCGCCGAGGACGCCCGTCACCGGCGCCCTCGCCGTCCCCTCGCGGCGGATCGCTGCCCACAAGCGTGATCAAACGGACACCGGGCGTCAACACCATGAGGGAGAAATATTACTTACGCCCTTTTTGTCACGGGCGCGCACGGAAGCACATCCCGGGCGCACGGCAACTCCCGGAGATCACACGGCAGGGCCGGGCGGCATCGCGGCGCGCGGCTCACGATGCGGGGGCCCACCGGTCACACCGCCTCGAACGCCAGCCCCTCGTACGGCGCGGCGAGTCCCCCGCAGACGCTGCCGGAAGCCCGGGTCGCGCTGCACCGGTCCAGTTCGCACCAGATGCGCTTGCCCGCGCCCTCGCGGCTCCAGCCCCACCGGTCGGCCAGTCCGTCGACGAGGGCGAGGCCCCGGCCGCCGGTGGCGTCGCCGTCCACGCAGCGCGGCAGGGGGGCGCGCTCACTGGAGTCGGCCACCTCGAGACGTACCGTGGCCGACTCGGCGGCGACGCCCGGCAGGGACAGTCGCAGCACGGCCGGATGGCCGGTGTGCACCACGGCGTTGGTGACGAGTTCCGACACGAGCAGGATCAGCGTCTCGGCGAGGGGTTCGTCGGCCGCTATCCCCGAACCGGCAAGCCGGGAGCGGGCCCACCGCCTGGCCCGCCCGACCTCCGCGGGGTCGGGCCGGATCTCCAGCTGCACTTGAAGCACCTGCACCGCTCACACCATCCGAACCGGCGGACACATGGCCGCGCGCCACATGAGCACCACGACGACGAGAGCCACGATCGTAGCCATTTTCTGCATGGCCAGGACAATGGCCGGAGCCTGGATCACGGAACGTGAAACCCTTATGCCCCAGCTTGGTTGACGTACCGTCACCCCAACAAGCGCTTCGGGCATATTCCAGCGCGAAGGAGTACCCGTGCGGCATACTGTGCGACGCTCGCCAGGGGGAGTCGAACAGGCACCACCGGCATGGCTCGTACCGGGAACCACTCGCATCTCACACAAGGTACCGGAGCAACCCGCCGACTCCGGGCCGTGACGACCCCCTCCGAGGACACAACCCGGTATCGACGCTCAGTGACACCGGATTGCCACGATCCGCGACATCTTTGGCCACGGCTCGGCGCCTTCCTGACCGCACAACTCCCGTGCGCCGGACCGCCGGTGCTATTCCGGCACCGTGAACCAGCGGGCGAACGCGGGCACGCTCTCCGCCTCGCCGACCTTGCCGTCGCCGTCCGCGTCCAGCGCGGCGGCCGCGGCCTCGGCCCGCTCCGGCGCGACACCCAGGGCGCGCAGCACGCGCGCGGTGTCGGAGGCGGTGGCGAAGCCGTCGCCGTCGGTGTCGGCCACGGCGAGGGCCGCGTGCAGGAAGGGGCGGGCGATCTCGGCGAACCGCTCCGGGTTGTCGCGCAGCCGCTTGACCGCGCAGGTGACGAACTCCTCGCGGGTGATGCGCTGGTCGCCGTCCCGGTCCGCCATCCCGGCCATGCCCTGCCAGAACGCCTCGGCGCCGGCGTACAGCGTCTGCCCCCGGTCGGAGCGGGCCGCGACGCCGAACTCCGCGAGCAGCGCCTTCGCGGCGACGCTGAAGTCCTCGCGGTCGATCCAGCCGTTGCCGTCCTGGTCGAAGGTGGCGAACCGGGCGGCGATCTCACGCTCGCACTCGCTGCTGACCATCTCTTCTTCGGCCGCCTTACGTCGGAGTGGGTGGTGCATCCGGCATGCGAGCGTACGACGCACGAACGAGCGCGGCGGGGAGGCGGCGGCGGTTGTGCCGAGACCGGCGGAAAACCGGGACAACACTGTGGCAATCGGCGTGAAACGACTCACATCTCAGGCCGACAGCGGCTCCTCGCCGACGGCACCCTCGAGGTCGGCGTGCACGTCGAACAGGCGCCGCACGCCGAGCGCCCCGAGGACCCGGTTGACATGGGAGCCGTCCACGGCACCCTGCGCGGGCAGCACCAGCCGCAGCCGGCCCTGGCACGAGCGCAGGAGGCGGCGGGCGGCGATGAGGACACCCACGCCGCTGGAGTCGCAGAAGTGCACCTGGGACAGGTCGAGGACGAGGCTGTGCCGGCCCTCGGCCACCACGTCGTGCACCCGCTGCCGCAGCACCGGCGACGTCATCAGGTCCAGTTCGCCCGACACCTGGAGCACGGCCCACGCCCCTTGCTCCGAGTCGGTCACTTTGAACGTCACCACCACGCCCCTCGCTCGCCAAACGGAAGGAGTTCTTACGCTTCCTCGCAGCGCGGCTGCCCAGCGGGCGTTTCCCTGAAACTCCCCATGAAAAACGGGCCCCGATCAAAATCGTCTTGTTTCAGTCGGATTCAATCTCATTTCGATACTGTTCGATCGCGCCCGCCGGTGTTCCGCGGGCAACTCCCCCGGGTAAGCGCCCCTAGCACGCACGACGCCGAGGGGGGCGCACATTGGCACAAAGGGGCGTGCGTTGTCCGACGTGCCGACTACATTCGTGAGGTCGGCGGGCGCACGCTGAAGACGGGCACGGGCAGGCTGAGGGGGCCGTATGGCGAAAAAGGACGCACCGCCCCGCTGGGACCGCAAGATGCAGCAGCGGCTGGCACGCGGCGAGGCGGCAGCCCTGGGCGAGCTCTACGACCGCTTCGCCTCTCTCGTGCACGGGCTCGCGCACCGCGTACTGGGCGACGAGCGGGCCGCCGACGGCGTCACCCGCGAGGTCTTCGCGCACGTCTGGGAACACCCGGACAGCTACGACCCGAAGCGCGGCCCGCTGCGCACCTGGGTGGCCGACCTCACCCGCCGGATGGCCGTGCAGCGGCTGCGGGCCACCGAGACCGCGGCGCTCGCCCAAGGGGCGCCCGGATCCCCCGACGAACTGGAGCGCAAGGTGCGGCACGCCGCGGTGGCCGCCCGCGCCGACTACATCGTGCAGGCCATGCCGGCCCCGCTGCGCGCCGCCCTGGAACTGGCCTACTTCCAGCGCCGCGACTACCGCCAGACCGCGGCCGACCTCGGCGTCACCGAGGACGAGGCCCGCCGCCGGCTCCGCCTCGGCCTGCAACTGCTGTCCACGGCCCACGACGCCGGCACGCCCGGCGCACCACCGGAGTACGGGGGTGCCGCGTGAACGACGCGGAGGGCTTCGCGTCCCGCGACGACGCCCGGGACCGGCCCGGCACCGCCGACGACGAGGAGGGCCGGGTCACGGCACACGGCACGGGCGCGTCGACCGGCGCCCGGGTCGGACCGCAGCTGCGTGGCACGGACGCCTGGGGGGACATTCCGGTGCAAGGCGGAAACGGTGGGGGGTCCATGGGATCCATGCGGTCCATGCGGTCCATGGGATCCGGGGAATCCATGGGGACAGGGGGGTCCATGGAGGACGGGGAGGCCGGGGAGGCCGGGCAGCCCTGGGAACCGACGGGTTCCGGGGAGCCCCGGCAGGGGGCTTCCGGGGAGGCGTACGGGTCCGGTGACGGCGGCGAGGGCGACGCCGGGGGATCCGCCGGGGACGGCGGCCCCGGTCGGCCGGGGGACGGGGACGGCGGCTTCGGGGTGCCCGATCCCGCGCGGCCGCCGCGGATACCCCTGCCCCGGCCGGCCGTCGAGGACAGCGGGCAGCCGCTGCCCGACCCGCCGCCGGCGGCCCAGCCGCCCGCCCTGCCGCACCCGGTGCTGAAGTCGCTGCTCGGGGCGTGGGCGCTGGCGGCCTGCTCCCCGGAGGAGACCGCGGCCGTCGAGGACCACCTGGGCGACTGCGGCACCTGCGCCGTCGAGGCGCGCCGGCTGCGCGAGGCCGTCGGCCTGCTCCAGCGCCCCGAGAGCCTCGACCTCGACCCGGGCCTGCGCACCCGGGTGCTCCAGGGCTGCCTCGACCGGCGCCCGCCGCGCATCCCGGTACCGGAGTGGGCGAGGGCGTACGACGCCGAGACGGCGCGGCTGGACGCGCTGCTGCAGGACTTCGGGGACGCCGAGTGGCACGCGCCCGTGCGGCTGCGCTGGTTCGAGTCCGACGCGACCACCACCCGCCGCACCACCGTCGCCGGGGTGATCGCGCATCTGCTGGCCGTCGACGGACTGGTCGCGGTGGCGCTCGGCCTCGACGATCCGCTGGCGGACGTGTCCCCGCAGGCCCCGACGCCCGCGGGGCGGACCGAGGCGTACTGGCGCGCCTCGCGCTTCCCGCCCACCCGGACGGTCCGCGGACCCTGGCGGGAGCAGAGCCATGAGCTGGTGCGCACGGTGTCGTTCACCGGCAGCACCGCGGGCCTGCTCCAGGTGCCGTACGGGGCGGGCGAACTGCCGCTGCGGGACGCGATGCTGGACCGCGCCTTCGAGTGCTGGGTGCACGCCGGTGACATCGCCGACGCGGTGGACTACCCCTACGACCCGCCCGCGCCGCGGCACTTGAACGGCATGATCGACCTGGCGGCGCGGATGCTGCCGCAGGCGCTGGCGGCGCGACGGCAGGCGGGGCTGACCGCGCCCGGCGCGACCCGCCACCTGGTGTCCGCGGGACGGCCGGGGCGGAGCCTGCGGCTGGAGATCGAGGGCTCGGGCGGCGGCGAGTGGCTGATCCCGCTGGACTCACCGGCGGCGGTCGCCTCCGCGGACCACGAGGTGGCGCATGTCGCCCTGGACGACGTGGAGTTCTGCCAGCTGGCGGCGGGCCACGTGTCTCCTGCGGAGGCCGCGGCGGGGCAGGTCGGCGACCGGGAGGCGATCAGGGATGTGCTGTTCGCTGTGGCGGGGCTGAGCCGGATGTAGGGGTGGGCGCGAGTTTCGTCGGCGGCTGCGGGTGATGGATGGCAGGTCGTGCCCACGCGGCGGAGCCGCACAGCCGACGCAGCCCCGCGCCCCTTGGTCGGCTGAGTTGCGGGCCGCCCGGGGGCGCGGGGAACCGCGCGGTCGACCACCACCCACCCTCAGCCGCCCGATCGCGGAAACCTCCGCCTCCTCAGGCGAAGACCACCGTCCGGCGTCCGTTCAGCAGGATCCGGCGTTCCGCATGCCACTTCACGGCCCGCGCCAGCGCCTGGCATTCCACGTCCCGGCCGATCGCCACCAGTTGGTCCGGCGTGACGTCGTGGCCGACGCGCTCGACTTCCTGCTCGATGATCGGGCCCTCGTCGAGGTCGGCCGTGACGTAGTGCGCGGTCGCGCCGATGAGCTTCACGCCGCGGGCGTGCGCCTGGTGGTACGGCTTGGCGCCCTTGAAGCTCGGCAGGAAGGAGTGATGGATGTTGATGATCCGCCCGGAGAGCTGCTTGCACAGGTCGTCGGAGAGCACCTGCATGTAGCGGGCGAGGACGACCAGCTCCACCTTCTCCTCGCGGACGATCTCCAGCAGCCTGGCCTCGGCCTCCGCCTTGGTGTCCTTCGTCACCGGGATGTGGTGGAAGGGGATGTTGTAGGAGCCCACCAGCTCGGCGAAGTCGGTGTGGTTGGAGACCACCGCCGCGATGTCCACCGGCAGCGCACCGATCCGGGCGCGGAAGAGCAGGTCGTTCAGGCAGTGGCCGAACTTGCTGACCATGAGGACGATGCGCATCCGCTCGTCGGCCCGGTTGATCTGCCAGTCCATGTGGAAGGAGTCACCGATCGCCGCGAAGCTGGCGCGCAGCTTGTCCACCGTCACCGGCGCCTCCGCCGAGAAGTGGACGCGCATGAAGAACAGACCCGTGTCGTGGTCGCCGAACTGCTGGCTGTCCTCGATGTTGCACCCGGTCATGAACAGATAGCTGGACACCGCGTGCACGATGCCCTGCTTGTCCGGGCAGGAGAGAGTGAGGACGTACTGGTCGGCCTGGGCGGCGGCGGGCACGGACTGATCGGTCATGCACCACAGGATCTCATGCCCGGCCCGGCGGGCGGCGGGGCTGTCCGTTACGCGGACCGCGTCAGCAGGTGCAGCACCTCCAGGGTGCGCGGCGGGGCGTCGGGGTCCTCGCCGTCGCTCGCCGCCATCCGCACGTGCGCGTCCCGTGCCGCCTGCACCGCCTCGGGCCACTCCGGGTGCTGCATGTAGGTCGCGACCGGGGCGTCCGGGCCGACCTGGTGCATGATCCGCAGCACGCGCAGCACCGCGGTGTCGACGAGCGCCGCCTCCTGCGAGTCACGGAAGATCGTCCCGACGTACTTCTCGGCGGACCAGTGGTCCAGCCAGGTGTCCTCGACCAGGCGGTACACGGCGTCCGTGACGTCGCCGTAGCCGTCCGCGCCGGCCAGCCAGACGTCGCGCTGGAAGCCGGGGTCGGAGAGCATGTGCAGCGCGGAGCGCACATTGCTGCGCCAGCGCCACCACGGCATGTCGTTGTGTGGCATGCCGCCCATGGTGCTGGAGCGACGGCCGCGACGGGAAGACTTCTCCGAACCTTGCACGGTCATCGATCGTACGTTCCCTTCCCGGGTGGCCCGTCCGGCCCCCTGCAATTCACCTTCCCGTCACCCTCCGTTGCCCCCGGGTCACTCCCCGGTTGGTGATGTGGGGGAATCGTGCGTGTGCATGACCGGCAGGCGACGCACGCGAAGCACCGTCCTCCCCTTCACCACCCGGCCTCTGACCAGAGCCGCCACAGCGGCGGCGGCCACGGTGGCGTGCGCGTCGCTGACCGTCGGTTGCGGGATCATCCCCGGTGCCACGGGGGGCTCCGGGGGCGATCCCGTCACCGTCATGACCTGGGCGCCGATGGAGACCACCGCGACCAACAAGCCCGGTATGCCCGCCTTCGCCGAGGCCTACGCGCGCTGGGTCAACGCCCACGGCGGCATCAACGGCCGCAAGCTGAAGGTGCTGACCTGCAACGAGCACAACGACACCGTGGCCGCCGCCAAGTGCGCCCGGCGCGCGGTCAACGAACACGCCGTCGCGGTCGTCGGATCGTACAGCCAGTACTCCGACTCCTACTTCCCGCCGCTGGAGAGCGCCGGCATCCCCTACATCGGCGGGTACGGCGTCACCACCGCCGAGTTCACCAGCCCCCTGTCGTACCCCGTCAACGGGGGCCAGCCCGTGCTGCTCGCCGGCCTCGGCCGGGAACTCGCCGCCCGCTGCGGCCGTGTGGCACTGGTGCGCCCCGACACCATCGCGGGCGACGAGCTGCCCTCGCTGCTCGACGCCGGGCTGAAGGCGGGCGGCCACCCGGACGCCGGGGACCTGGTGGCCGACGAGGACGCCACCGAGTACGAGGCGCAGTCCGAGCAGGCGCTGGAACACGCCGCCCGGGGCTCCGGGAAGAAGGGGTGCGTGGTGCCCGCGCTCGGTGACCGCACGGGCACCTTCATGGACTCCTTCCGCCGCAGGCGGGCGCAGTATCCCGGGGTGGGCGCGGCCACGGTGATGGGCAGCGTCGACCAGACCGCCGTCGACGCCTCCGGCGGGAAGTCGGGGCCGTACGAGGGGTCGTACATCACCGGCTGGTACCCGGTGTCCACCGATCCGCGCTGGGACGGGATGAAGCAGGTGATCAGCGAGCAGGCGTTCACCGACAACCGCATCGATCCGGCCGACGCCGGCGTGCAGACGACGTACATCGCCTACACGGCCTTCCGCAAGGTCGTGGAGTCGCTGGGCGGCGGCGAGGTGACCGCCGACACCGTCCGGCACGCCCTGGACGACGGTGTGTCGGTCCCGACGGGCGGGCTGACGCCGACCCTGACCTGGCCCTTCGCGGGCAAGCTCGCCCCCGTCGGCTTCCCGCGCCTGGTCAACACCGACGTCACCCTGCAGGTCGCCCGGGACGGCCGGCTGGTCGCGGCCCGCCAGGGCTTCGTCGACGTGACGGACACCCTGAAGAACGCCCACCTGAACTGAACCGTCCCGCGGCGGCCACGGCCCCGGGACCGGTTCACGGCCGCCCGCTCACCGCCGGCGGCTCAGCGCCGGCGGCTCACAGCTGGCCGGCCTGCCGCTGGGTCAGCCCGTACTGCTGCGCGATCGCGTTCCACAGCGGGGCGGCCTTCTGCTTCTGCGCGCTGGCGGTGCCGCTGGCCCGGTTGCCGGCCTGTGCCTGGGGCGTGCCGGCGGCCTTGCCCTTGTGGCACAGCTTCTTGTTGCCGGCGACCTGGTCGGCCCACGCCGCGTAGTGGCTGTCCGCCGACGCCGACGCCTGCCAGGCGCTCTTCAGGGCGCCGGTCAGGGCGGCGTTGTTCGGCAGCTTGTCCACCGGCACCGTCGCCAGCCGGGTCACCAGGCCGGTGCGCTGCTGGGCGGCGTCCCGCAGGTTCTTCGCCGCCGGGCCCAGGTTGCGGCAGCTCTTGACGTCGGCGACCGCCGCGATCACCGCGGCACGGCTGCTGCCGCTGTCGGCGAGCAGCTTGTCCAGCGCCACCGCCTGCTCCTTCGCCGGGTCGGCGGCCGGCGGGGCGGAGGAGGAGGATGCGGTCGGGGGGGCCGTCGCGGAGACGTTCGCCGGGGCGTCGTCCTTGGCGTCGTCGGAGCCGCCGCCCGCGCCGAGCAGCGCGCCCGCGCCGATGCCGACGACGGCTATGCCGACGCCGATCGCGGCGAACAGCGGGACCCGCGAACCGGCACCGCGCCCGCCGCCGCGGCCCGCGCCGCCGTCGTCGTCCCGCGCACCGCGCCGGCCGCCGGCCGGCGGGACGTACCCGGGCTGGGGCGCGCCGGGCCGGTTGCCGACCTGGGGCAGCTGCTGGGTGGCCGCCGCGGGGGCGACGGCCGGCTCGTCGCGGAACAGCCCCGCGAACTCGGCCGGCGGCTGCCGGTCGCCGTATCCCGGCTGGGCGCCGGGCTGTGCCGGGACCGGCGGGATGTACTGGGTGGCCTGCGCGTCGGGGTCGGCGGCGGGCGGCAGCGGGCCCGAGCCGGGCTGCGGACCCGCGTGCTGCGGGGCGCGGCCGAGGAACCGGGTCGCCTCCGCCGACGTCTCGGGCGGCAGCGCGCCGGGGCCCACGGGCGGGATGTAGCGGGTCGCCGCGTCGTCCCCGGACCCGGCGGCGACGGGCGGGATGTACTGCGTCGCCGCTTCGCCGCCACCCGCGGCCACCGGCGGCAGGTACTGGGTCGCGCCGTCGTCGGCGGGCGGGAGCGGGCCCGCGGCGGGAGGCAGGGGGGCGCCGTGCGCGGGCGGGAGGGTGCCGCCGTACCCCGCGGCGGGGGCCCCGGCGGGAGGCAGCGGCGCGCCCTGACCGGGTGCGGAGACCGCCGCCGCGCCCGACGGGAGCGGTCCGGGGCCGGACTGCTGCCCGGGGTTCGGCTGCTGTCCGGTCGTCCCGGGGCCGGACTGATGGCCGCCGGCCATGCCCGGGCCGGCCTGCGGCCCTGCGGGCGCCCCGGGGCCGTAGCCGCCGGAGTGCGTCTGCGGGGCGCCGTAGGCGTCGTGCGGGGCGGGCGCCGGGGTGTACGGCGGCGGGGTGCCCTCGGCGGGCAGCGGGCCCGCGCCGCTCCGACCGGCCGGGGGCCACTGCTGAGCGCCGGACTGAGCGCCGGACCATCCCTGGTCCGGCGCCGGGGCGGGGCCGGAGTGCTGTGCGGCGGGGCCGGGCTGCTGCGGGGCCTGGCCCGGCTGCTGCTCGGGGCCCCACGGGCCGCCCCAGGCCTGCCCGCCCGCAGGAGCCGCCGCGCCCTGGCCGCCGTACTGCGCACCGGGCGCGGCGCCGTGCTGCGGGGCACCCTGATACGGCCCCGGCTGTGATCCCGGCTGCGGCCCCGCGCCCTGCGGCCCGCCGGCGTACGGGCCGCCGTAGGGGCCTCCCGCGTACGGTCCCCCGGTGGGATTCCCGGCGTAAGGGCCCTGTGCGGGGCCGCTCATGCCCGGCAGCACGGGCTCGCCGCCGTCGGAGGGCAGCACGATGCCTTCGCGCGCGGGCTGCGCCGAGGGCTCCTCGCCCTGTCCACTCTGCGTCACCGGGACTCCTACGAATGGGGGACCTTGGTCAATCGTCGGCTCACGCTACCGGGTCCCCGGATGCCCATGCCACGCAGCTGAGGGAGGCACCTCCTTCCCTGTGATTCCCGTAACAAACCGGCGCTCCCGCACGCTGTACACGGTCCCCACGCGCGTGCGCGGCCCGTTCACGCCGCCGTCTGCAGGTCCAGCCGGGCGCCGAACTCCCTTACCACCGACTCCTCCCGGAACGGTTCCAGGCGTTGCGAGAAGTCCTCCAGGTACTCCGCACCCCGGTTGGACCTCAGCGACTCCAGCAGCTCGACGGCCTTCAGCCCCGTCGCGCAGGCCTGTTCGATCTCCCGCTGCTGCACCTGTGCCGTGGCCAGCAGGACGTACCCGATGGCCCGGCGCCGCGCCCTGCTCACGGGATGCCCGGCCAGCGACTGCTCCGCGTACCGCGCGGCCGCCTCCGGCTGGCCCAGATCGCGGTGGCAGTGCGCCAACTCGTCGGCGAGATACGCCTCGTCGAAGTGCGCGATCCACGCCGGATCGTCACCCGAGGCGGGGTCGGCCGCCTCCATGGCGCTCACCGCGCGGCCGCTCGCCGCGTGCGCGGCACGCACATCGCCCAGCAGGGCGTGCCCGCGCGCCTCCGCCGCGAAGAACATCGCCTCCGCGCGCGGGGTGACACGGCCACGCGCCCCTTCCTGCGCCGCCCGCGCCAACTGCGCGATCTCCCGCGGGTTTCCGAGCTGCGCCGCCAGGTGGCTCATGGAGGCGGCCAGCACGTATCCGCCGTAACCGCGATCGCCCGCCGCCTGTGCGAGGCGCAGCGCCTGGATGTAGTACCGCTGGGCGAGCCCGGGTTGACCGGTGTCGACGGCCATGTACCCGGCGAGTTCCGTCAAGCGGGCGACGGAGGCGAAGAGTTCACGGCCGACCGCCTCCCGGTACGACCCCGCCAGCAGCCCGGAGACGACACTGTTGAGGTAGTGCACGACGACCGGCCGCACATGCCCGCTGCCGTACTGGTGATCCAGCTCCACCAGCGCCTGCGTCATCGCGCGCACCGCGTCCACGTCGGACAGGCCCACCCGCGGGCCGGCCTGCCGTGCCACCTGCGCGTCGGGCGCCGAGATCAGCCAGTCGCGGCTCGGCTCGACCAGCGCCGAGGCGGCGACGGACGAACCCGACAGGAAGTCGCGCCGCCCCACGTCGCTGCGCCACAGCTCGCAGACCTGCTCGATGGCTCCCAGTACCGTCGGCGAGAACTGGAGGCCGACGCCCGAGGCGAGGTTCTTGCCGTTGGCCATGCCGATCTCGTCGATCGTGACCGTACGGCCGAGTTTGCGCCCCAGCGCCTCCGCGATGATCGCCGGCGCCCTTCCCCGGGGCTGCTGTCCGCGCAGCCAGCGCGCCACCGACGTCTTGTCGTACCGCAGATCGAGACCGTGCTCGGCGCCGCACATGTTGACCCGGCGGGCGAGCCCGGCGTTCGAGCAACCCGCTTCCTGGATGAGCGCCTGCAGCCGTTCGTTCGGCTGCCGCGCGACGAGAGGCCTTGCGGCCATTGGCACTACCCCCTGTGGCTGCGGTGCCTGCCCGTGCACCGAGTTGACGTGTCTTCCATGGCCTTCTCCACTCGTCGAGCGAGTCGCCGGGCGGCGTGAAGATCCGGCCGTGAAGATCGATGCCCAGCGGACATACCGAAAATGCGAGGCATGGGCGGATTGCCGGGGTAACGGCGGATGCCGCCCCCACGTGGTTACCCGCTCACCACTCCGAACCTTCCGCGCGCCCCCGCCTGTGCACCCATGCGCCCCGGACGCCGAATCGATGCTCCTCCCCCGCGCGCGATACACCCCGTAACCGGAGATGGGTGCGGGAGTTGTGTTCCACGTGGAAGAGACGATCCCGGGCACCGAAACCGCGCAGATCCCCGAGCAGCGCGGGGAATCCCTGCTGGAAGCCGCAGTTCGCTACGTCGAGGAGCGCCACTGGGACGTGTTTCCCGGCGTCTGGCTGGAGGCCGCCGACGGGGTGCCGGTCTGCTGCTGCGGCGACCCGGCGTGCGCCGCCCCCGGCGCACACCCGGCGCGCGAGGACTGGGCGACACAGGCGACGGGCAGCGCGACGGTCGCGCGCCGGATGTGGCAGAAGCAGCCGGCCGCGTCCATCCTGCTGCCGACGGGACGCACGTTCGACGCGCTCTCCGTCCCGGAGACGGCCGGGTTCCTCGCGCTGGCGCGGATGGAGCGCATGGAGCTGACGCTCGGCCCGGTGACGCTGACGCCGGACCGGCGGATGCACTTCTTCGTGCTGCCGGGCGCGGTGGCGAAGCTTCCGGAGCTGGTACGGAAGCTGGGCTGGTCGGTGTCCTCGCTGGACCTGGTGGCGCTGGGCGAGGGCTCCTGGGTCGCCGCGCCGCCCACGCGCTACGGCACGCGAGGCGCCGTTCAGTGGGCCCGGCGGCCCACTCCCGCGAACCGGTGGCTGCCGGATGTGGAGGAACTGGTGTCACCGCTGGCGTATGCGTGCGGGCGGGACCGCTGATCCCACCTCTCCCCTTACGGTTCTCTCATGACGGAGGGAACAGAAGGGGACCGGCCGGCCGCTGTTCGTGTGCGGGGGCTCTGGAAGCGGTTCGGGCAGCAGATCGCCGTCGGGGGGATCGATCTGGAGCTGCCCGCGGGGCGGTTCATCGGGCTCGTCGGGCCGAACGGGGCGGGGAAGACCACCACGCTGTCCATGGTCACCGGGCTGCTGCGGCCGGATCAGGGCACCGTCGAGGTCGTCGGGCACGACGTGTGGCGCGACCCCGTACAGGTGAAGGCACGGATCGGGGTGCTGCCGGAGGGGCTCAGGCTCTTCGAGCGGCTGTCGGGGCAGGAGCTGCTGGCGTACACGGGCAGGCTGCGCGGACTGCCCGGCGCCGAGGTCGACAAGCGGGCCGGTCAGCTGCTCGACGTACTCGATCTGGCGGGCAGCCGGCACAAGCTGGTCGTCGACTACTCCACCGGTATGCGCAAGAAGATCGGCCTCGCGGCGGCTCTGCTGCACAACCCCGAAGTCCTCTTCCTGGACGAGCCGTTCGAGGGCGTCGACCCGGTGTCCGCGCAGACCATCCGGGGCGTCCTGGAGCGCTACACCGCCTCCGGCGCGACCGTCGTCTTCTCCTCCCACGTCATGGAACTGGTGGAGTCGCTGTGCGACTGGGTGGCCGTGATGGCCGCCGGCCGGATCCGGGCGCAGGGCCCGCTCGCCGAGGTGCGCGGCGCGGCACCCACCCTGCAGAAGGCGTTCCTGGAACTGGTCGGCGCGAGCGGCCGCGACGCCGGGAGCGACCTCGACTGGCTGGGCGGCGGCGGACGATGACGAACGTGACCGCCACCGTCGTACGGCTGAAGCTGTCGCTGCTGCGCAACGGGCTGCGGCAGTCCGGGGGGCGGCGGGCCGCGTACATCGCCTCCGCCGTCGTCGCCCTGCTGTTCGCCACGCTGCAACTGCTCGGCCTGATCATGCTGCGCGGCCACGCCCACGCCGTCTCCTTGGTGGTGCTGCTGGTCGCGGTGCTGAGCCTGGGCTGGGCGGTGATGCCGCTGTTCTTCCCCGGCGGGGACGAGACGCTGGACCCGACCCGGCTGGTGATGCTGCCGCTGCGCCCTCGGCCGCTGGTGCGGGCGCTGCTCGCGGCTTCGCTGGTCGGCATCGGGCCGCTGTTCACGCTGCTGCTGCTCGTCGGGTCGGCGATCGCGGTGGCGCACGGGGCGGCCGCGTACGCCGTCGCCGTCGTCGCCGTACCGCTCGCGCTGCTGGTGTGCGTGGCGCTGGCGCGGGCGGTCGCCGCCGCCAACGTCCGGCTGCTGACCAGCCGCAAGGGCCGCGATCTCGCGGTGTTGAGCGGCCTGGTGATCGCCCTCGGGGCGCAGGCGGTCAACTTCGGCGCGCAGCGGCTGGGCAGGGCCGGGCTGGGGGAACTGGACCCGGCGGCGGCCGTGGTGCGCTGGCTGCCCGGGGCGTCGGCGCTCGGCGCGGTGCACTCCGCCGGCTCCGGCGCGTACGGCGTCGCGGCCGGCCAGCTGCTGGTCAGCGCGGGCGGGCTGGCGGCGCTGGTCGCGGTGTGGGCACGCACCCTGACCAGGCTGATGACCGCGCCCGACGCGTCCACCCTGCCGGCCGGCGAGCCCGCCGGGCGGGAGCGGGACTCCTCGCAGGGGCTCGCCCGGCTGCTGCCCGCCGGGCGCACCGGGACGGTCATGGGACGCAGCCTGCGCTACATCTGGCGCGATCCGAAGACCAAGGCGGCCTGGGTGACCTCGCTGGCGATCGGGCTGATCGTGCCGGTGTTCAACGCGGTGCAGGGCACCGGCTCGATCTACTTCGCGTGCTTCGCGGCGGGCATGCTCGGCATCCAGATGTACAACCAGTTCGGGCAGGACACCTCCGCCTTCTGGATGGTCGCCCTGACCATCTCCTCCCCGCGCGACGCCTACGTCGAGCTGCGCGGGCGGGCGCTGGCGCTGCTGGTGGTGACGCTGCCGTACGCGACGCTGGTGACCGTGGTGACGACGGCGCTGCTCGGCGACTGGGGCCGGCTGCCCGAGGCGCTGGGGCTGTCGCTGGCCCTCCTCGGCGCGATGCTGGCCACGGGCGCGTGGACGTCGGCCCGCTTCCCCTACTCCATTCCGCAGGAGGGCCACAAGAACGTGGTCCCGGGGCAGACGGGCCTGGCCTGGATCGCGATCTTCGGCGGCATGGTCGCGGCGGCGCTGCTGTGCGCGCCCGTCATCGCGGTGACGGTCTGGCTGAACGTCACCGGTGAGGCGGGCGACGTCGGCTGGCTGCTGCTGCCGGTGGGCACGGTGTACGGCGCACTGATCACCTGGCTCGGCCTGCACCTGGCAGCACCGCGCACGGCGGCACGGCTGCCGGAGATCTTGACGGCGGTGAGCAAGGGGTAGGGGGCGGGGCGCCGGGGGTTCAGGGGGCCGGGGGCCATGGGCCGGGGCGCCGGCGGGGCGGGGGCCGGGGTGCCGAAGCACCAGCGGGCCGCAGCGCCGGTGTGCCGGAGCGCCGACGAGCCGGGCGCCGGGCCCCGGGCCGCCGAAGCGCCAGCGGGCCGCAGCGCCGGGGGCCAGGGCGCCGGCGGGCGGCTGGCCACAGCGCCGAGGAGCCGAAGCGCCAGCGAGCCGGGGGTGCGGGGGCCGGGCCGCCGAAGTGCTGGGGGGCCGCAGCGCCGGGGCGCCGGGGGCCGGCTGGCCACAGCGCCGACGAGCCGAAGCGCCAACTAGCCGGGGGCCCGGGGGTCCGAGGGTCCGGGGGCCGGGCCGCCGAAGTGCTGGGGGGCCGCAGCGCCGGTGTGCTGGGGCGCCGCGGGCCGGTGGGCCGGGGGTCGAGGGGCGGGGGCGCGGGGCTGGCCGCCGAAGCGCCGGCTGGCCACAGCGCCGGGGACCGGGGCGCCGGTGGGACGGGGACGGGGCGCCGGCGGGCCGCAGCGCGGGGCGCGGGGGCCCGGCCGCCGAAGCGTCGGGGCGTCGGGGGCGCGGGGCGCCAGAGCGCCGGGCGCGCGGGGCCGTAGCGGCTTCTCTGCCCGCGGTCCTACGCGCCGAGCACCGATTCGAGGAACGGCTCGATCGCCGAGCGCCAGGCCTCCGGCTGGTCGTAGTGGACGAGGTGGCCGGCGTCGGCCACCTCCGCGTACTCGCCGCGCGGCAGGACCCGCACCATCTCCTGCGCCTCGGCCCGCCCCAGCTCGCCGTCCAGCCCGCGCACGACGAGTGTGGGGCACCGGACCTGCGTGAGCTCCTCCCAATGCGCGTCGTACACCCAGGTCTCGCGGGACTTGAGCATCTGCTCCGGGTCGAAGACGGGGCGCCAGCCGTCCGGGGTCTCCTGCATGACCTCCGCGTAGAAGGCGCCGCGCGCGGGGTTGGGGCGCTCCACCCACGGGTCGTCCTCGCCGAACCACTTGCGGACGTCGGCCAGCGTGGCGAAGGGCAGGGGCCAGGAGCGGAACCAGTCGCCCCACTCGCGCTGCGAGGCCGCGCCCAGCGCGGAGGCCCGCATGTCGCAGATGACGAGGCCGCTCACCAGGTCGGGGCGCTTGGCGGCGAGCTGCCAGCCGGTCAGCGCGCCCATGGCGTGGCCGACGACGACGGCGGGTCCGAGGCCCAGCTGCTCGAGTGCCGCCTCGGCGTCCTCGACGTAGGCCTCGCGGGTGAAGGCGGCCCGCGGGGGCTTCTCGCTCCGGCCGTGCCCGCGCTGGTCGAGGGCGACGGCGCGGTGCCGCTCGGAGAGCCAGCGGGCGGTGGACGCCCAGTGCGCGGCGCGGCCCATCAGGCCGTGCAGTAACAGCACGCCGGGCGTGGTGGCCGGCCCGCTCGGCTCCTGCCGGGTCGGGGCGCCCTCGGGAGCGTCACCTGCGAGCGCCTCGCCCTTAGGGGGATCACTCCTGGGGGGATCTCCCTTGGGCGGGTCGCCGAACTCCCAGGCCGCGAGGCGTACGCCGCCCGCGCCGGTCACGTCGATACGCCGCACCATTGGATCTGGCACCCCCCACGCTCCGCGCTGTCGCTGCCACCGCACCGTGTCGCTGCCCCGTCAGCCCCGGGCGGCCTCCGTCATCCGTTCCTCGCAGACTATCGAATGGGTATTCGAAAATAGGCTTCTGCGCGGGCAACACCCCTCCTTCGAGTGACCTCGCTCAAGGAATGATCGGCGCCGCCGAGGGGAGATCTTCAACAGGAGGCGGACCGCTCGGGGAAACCGGTCCGAGGGGAATGACCCTGAGAGCTCGGGGCTCCGGGTCAGAACAGGGGAGGACAGGCCCCGGCGCCCATGGGCGCCGGGGCCCTCCCCATGAATACGGCGCATCTTCCCGCCCCCTCGGCTGCGGACCTCCCCGCGACAGCCTCGCACGCGAGGGCGGGGCCGCGCTGCGATTGACGAATCTCAGCCCGGCCGCCGGCGCTCGGCGCCCCGTCGCTGCCCGTGAAGCTTCGGCGCCCGGTGCCGTCGGCCGTCGCCGGGCGCCCCGGGGGGTCAGCGCTTGGGTCGGCGCTCGGCTCGGCGGCCTGGCTCAGCGGCTCGGGTCAGCGCTTGGCGACGAAGACGTGCGAGGCCACGTCGGCCGCCAGCTCGGCCGCCTCACCGCCGCTGCCCACCAGCACCCCGCCCGCCGACTCCGTCACGCTCACGACCGAACCGGGCTGCACGCCCGCCCGGCGCAGCGTGTACATCAGCTGCGCGTCCGTCTGGATCGGCTCACCGATACGGCGCACCACGACCGTCTTGCCCTCCGTCCCCGGGTCCAGGTCGGCCAGGGACACCATGCCCTCGTCCAGGAACGGGTCGGCGCCGTCCTTCTCGCCCAGCTCCTCCAGGCCCGGGATCGGGTTGCCGTACGGCGACTCGGTCGGGTGCCGCAGCAGCTCCAGCACCCGGCGCTCGACGGCCTCGCTCATCACGTGCTCCCAGCGGCACGCCTCGGCGTGGACCTGCTCCCACTCCAGGCCGATCACGTCGACGAGCAGGCACTCGGCCAGGCGGTGCTTGCGCATCACACGCGTGGCCAGCCGGCGGCCCTCGTCGGTGAGCTCCAGATGCCGGTCGCTGGCGACGGACACCAGGCCGTCCCGCTCCATCCGGGCCACCGTCTGGCTGACCGTCGGCCCGCTCTGGTCGAGCCGCTCGGCGATCCGGGCGCGCATGGGGACCACACCTTCCTCCTCCAGCTCGAGGATGGTGCGGAGATACATCTCCGTGGTGTCGATCAGTCCGGACATACGTGCCCCTCGATGAGATCTGCCGAAGGCTCGACGGCACTTTCGGCGCGTGCGCTGGCCCTGGTGTCAATTCTGCCGGATCCCACTGACAACCGTGCCGCGTCGCCAGGAGGGCCCCGTCCCCCGATGCCCGGTATCCGATGGACGTGTCCATGCCCGTCACCTAGCGTGTGCCGCCATGACCAGGGACACGGGGCGCACAGGACTGCGGATCGAGACGGTGACCGGTGAGGACATGCTGGAGGAGTGGCGCCACGTGCACAACGTGATCGTCCCGCCCGCCGCCATGACCCCCGACGAGGCCCGCGACCGGCAGGAACGCTACCGGCTCGCCAACGCCTACCTCGACGGCGTCCTCGTCGGCTGCTCGACCGTACGGCCGCCGCGGGACGGGGCGGCGACCGTCATCGCGCGCGTGCTGCCCCCGTACCGCCGACAGGGCATCGGCACCGCGCTGTACGAGGACGGACTCCGGCACGCGCGCGTGCGGGGCGCCCGGACCGTCGAGACGTGCGTGCTCGCCGCCAACACCGACGGGCTGCGGTTCGCCCTGGCCCGCGGCTTCACCGAGACCGACCGCTACACCCTGGACGGCGAGAGCGACCAGTGGATCGACCTGCGGCTCGCCCCGCCACACGCGCAGTCGCTCGCCACGCGCGCGTAGGGGTCCGCCCCGCGCACCCAGCCGGCCGCCACGCGTACGCCGACCCCGCCCGTCGGCCGCCGCGGACTGCGCTCGGCAGCCGTTCGCCACGGGTTTTCCGGCGTACAACGATTCCTTCAATCTTGTGGGAACCCGGTGTGTGCTGCGTCACGTTCAAGTTGAATGATTGCACTGAGCGAACCTTCGCTCGGCACGTGCGGACGCAGCCTGCAGCAGGGGGTCCAGGTGAGTGCTTCCCGGCGTAGTGGGGCCACCGACGAACTCGGCCCCGGCGAGCCCGAGCCGCCCGAGCGCGACGGCGCGGATCTGCTCGCCGCGCTGCTCGACGGCATGGACGCCGCCCTGTGCGCCTTCGACGCGCACGGCGTCGTCACGCACTGGAACCGCGAGGCCGAACGCATCCTCGGCTGGAGCGCCGCCGAAGCCGTCGGCCGGCAGGGCTTCGCCGGCTGGGCGGTGCGCAGCGCCGACGCGGAAGAGGTCGAGACCCGCCTGCTGTCGGCGATGAACGCCCCCGGACGGCAGGTGCACGAGTTCGCGCTGCTGACCAAGGACGGCGGGCGCGTCCTCGTCCGCACCCAGTCCGCGGCCGTGCGCGGCCCCGACGGCAAACCCGCCGGCGTGTACTGCGCCTTCAGCGAGGTGCACACCCAGATCGACCTGGAGCGCTCCATCGCGCTCAGCGAGGCCCTGTTCGAGGACGCCTCCTGGGGTGTCGTCCTCGTCGACGCCGACCTGCGGCCCGCCGTCGTCAACGCGCATGCCGCGCGCGCCCTCGGCACCGGCCGCACCTCCGCCCTCGGGCGGCCCCTCGGCGACCTGCTCTCCCAAGGCGTCGAAGAACTCGAAAGCGCCCTCACCCACGTCCTCGCCGAAGGCGCCCCGCCCGCCCCCGCCGAGATCTGGGTCGCCGTCCGCACCCCCGAGGGCGACCGGCGACGCTGCTGGCGCAGCGGCTTCGTCCGGCTCGCCAGCCCCCTCGCCGAAGAACCCGTGCCGCTCGGCGTCGGCTGGCTCTTCCAGGACGTCACCGAGGCCAAGCAGACCGAACAGGAAGCGTCGCTGCTGCGCTTCCGCACCAACCAGCTGCACCGCGCCGCCCGCGCCGCCGCCGAGTGCGAGGACCCCGCCGAGGCCGCCACCGTCCACCTCGACTTCGCCCTCGCCGGCTTCGCCGACCACGCCCTCATCGACCGCCTCGCCGGCGGCCCCGTCGCCGACGCCGAGACCGAAACACCCGTCCGGCTCGTCCGCGTCGCCGCCACGCCCTCCGGCGCGCCCGGCCCCAGCCGGCTCGACACACCGGCCGGCCTGCCCGTGCGTTACGGCGAAGGCCACCCGGCGCTGCAGAGCGTGGAACGCGCCGGGTCGGTGCGGGCCGCCGCCGGCGCCGTGGCAGCCGGCAGAGCGGCCGCGTGGGCGCAGGAACGGCAGTGGCCGGCGGACACCGTCCACGCGCTGTGCACCGTCCTGCGCAGCCGGGGCCGCACGCTCGGCGTGGTGACGTTCCTGCGCGGCAGCGGCCGCACCGCCTTCGAACGCTTCGACATCGCCTACGCCGAGGACGTCGCCGCGCACATCGCGATGGCCCTGGACCTCGCGGAGGCAACGAAGGACGGCGGAGCCGCTCAGCGCCGGTAGAAGATCCGGTCCCGGTAGTCCTCGAAGATCCGCCCGTTCCACTCGTGCCCGCCGTCGACGTTGCCCGAGCGCAGCAGCGGCGGCTCGACACCGCGGTCGGCGAGCGCACCCGCCGCCGTCGCCATCACGGCCTGCAGCAGGGCACTGGTGACGACCGTGGAGGCGGGGGCGAACGGCGCCGGGATCGTCTCCATGGACAACTCCGCGTCCCCGACCGCGATCTTCGAGTCCAGCACGATGTCGCAGTGGTCCTTCAGATACGTCCCCGACACATGCCGTGACCTGGTCTGCGTCGCATACGCCACCGACGTCACCCCGATGACCTTCACCCCGAGCGCGCGGGCGTTCATCGCCATCTCCACGGGCAGCGCGTTGCGCCCGGAGAGCGAGATGATCACCAGCGCGTCGCCCGCCCGGACCGGTGAGCTGTCCAGCACCGCGCTCGCCAGACCGTCCACCCGCTCCAGCGCCGAACCGAGCGTCGCCGGCATCACGTCGACGCCGACCACACCGGGCACCGCCAGCAGATTCATCAGCGCCAGCCCACCGGCCCGGTAGACGACGTCCTGCGCGGCCAGCGAGGAATGCCCCGCACCGAACGCGAACAGGTTCCCCCCGGCGGCCACGGTGTCCGCCAGCAGCACGCCGGCCGCCCGGATCCCCTCCGCCTCCTCGTCCCGGACACGCTGCAACAGCCCGATCGCGGCGTCGAAGAACTGCCCGGCCAGTTTGTCGCTCATCCGCGCGGCTCCTTCGCATCCACGGCCCTACCGCGGATCACGGTGCGGTCTGGACCAGTGCGGTGTCAATACGGCGACCGGGCGGGCACGCCGGCCGCCGGCGCCGGCACGCCGGGGACGGGACGGGCCGGAAGGAAGACGTGAAAAAAAGCGGTTGATCCCGGGGGATGCGGTTCCTAGGCTTGCAATCACTTCGGAAGGGAGGTGGTTCGGCAGATGTACACATACCGGACGGAAGAGGTGGCTGCGGGCTAGCGGCCCGTCACCACATTCAGTGCGGTGCCTGGCCAGTGCGTGACAGACGCGTGCAGCCGGCCCAATCCCGAGCAGTCACCCGACCCGCGAGTCGCCGGTACGTCCGGCCGGCTCCTCCTTGGAGGAACCAGACTCGCGGGTCGTCTGCGTTTTACGGCGGCTTTGCCGTGGGGGTCGAGGAGCGCAGTACGCTGGGCGCATGCTTTCGCTCGTTCGGCGCCGCCACGTGGACTACGTCCGCGTCACGAGCATGGGCTGTCGACGCTCCCTCTGAGTCGTCCAGCCGCTTTTCCGACGCTTCCCGCGTTTCTCGTTTCCTCGCTTCGCCCAGGCACCCGTGCGTCTTCGCCCACCCTCAGCGGTTCGCGCGGGCTCCGTACACCCACGGACGTGTCCCATGACGTACCAGCAACTGCCGATCATCGATCTCTCCGCCGCCGACCGCGGGCCCCAGGCGCGGGCGCTGCTGCACGCGCAGCTGCACAGTGCCGCCCACGATGTGGGGTTCTTCCAGCTGGTGGGGCATGGCGTGACGCAAGGCGAGACGGATCGGCTGGTGGGGGCCATGCGGCGGTTCTTCGCGCTGCCGGAGGCCGAGCGGCTGGCCATCGACAACGTGAACTCGCCGCACTTCCGCGGCTACACGCGGACCGGGGACGAGCTGACCGGTGGGCGGCAGGACTGGCGGGATCAGCTGGACATCGGGGCGGAGCGGCCGGCGCGGGTGCCGGGGCCGGGTGAGCCGCCGTACTGGTGGCTGCAGGGGCCCAATCAGTGGCCGGCGGGGTTGCCGGAGCTGCGGGAGGCGGCGCTGGCGTGGATCGATCGGCTCAGTGGGGTCGCGGAGCGGTTGCTGCGTGAGCTGCTCGTCTCGATCGGTGCTCCGGGCGGGTTCTACGACCCGGTCTTCGGGGAGCACGCTCATCCGCATCTGAAGCTGGTGCGCTATCCGGGCAGTGCGGGGGACGGTGCGGGTCAGGGAGTGGGCGCGCACAAGGACTACGGCTTTTTGACGTTGCTGCTGCAGGACCAGGTGGGCGGGTTGCAGGTGCAGCGGGAGGACGGGGTCTTCCGTGACGTGCCGCCGATCGAGGGGGCGTTCGTGGTGAACCTGGGTGAGCTGCTGGAGGTGGCGACGAACGGGTATCTGCTCGCGACGAACCACCGGGTGGTGTCGCCGCCCGGGGCGACCGAGCGGTTCTCGGTGCCGTTCTTCTACAACCCGCGGCTGGACGCGCGGGTGGAGCCGTTGCCGTTCCCGCACGCGGTTGTGGCGCCGGGGGTGTCGGTCGATCCGGACAATCCGCTGTTCGCGGAGTACGGCTTCAATGAGCTGAAGGGCAAGCTGCGGGCACATCCGCTGGTGGCCGAGCGGCATCACGCGGGGCTGCTGAGCCCCGCGTGATGCCGGCCCGCCGGGCACCGGGGACGGCGTGGCCGGCTGTGGGTCAGCGCTGGACGCTGTTGATGTCCTCGTAGCCCTCGATCTGCTGGGGGCTGCGCGGGCCGGGGCCGACGTAGCGGGCGGAGGGGCGTACCAGGCGGCCGGTGCGCTTCTGCTCGAGGATGTGCGCGGACCAGCCGGCGGTGCGGGCGCAGGTGAACATGGAGGTGAACATGTGCGCCGGGACCTCGGCGAAGTCCAGCATGATGGCGGCCCAGAACTCGACGTTGGTCGCGAGGACGCGGTCGGGGCGGCGGTTGTGGAGCTCTTCGAGGGCGGCCTTCTCCAGGGCTTCGGCGATCTCGAAGCGGGGCGCGCCCAGTTCGCGGGCGGTGCGGCGCAGGACGCGGGCGCGGGGGTCCTCGGCGCGGTAGACGCGGTGGCCGAAGCCCATGAGGCGTTCGCCGCGGTCGAGGGCCTTCTTGACGTAGCCGACGGCGTCGCCGGTGCGTTCGATCTCTTCGATCATGCCGAGGACGCGGGAGGGGGCGCCGCCGTGGAGGGGTCCGGACATGGCGCCGACGGCGCCGGAGAGGGCGGCGGCCACGTCGGCGCCGGTGGAGGCGATGACGCGGGCGGTGAACGTGGAGGCGTTCATGCCGTGCTCGGCGGCGGAGGTCCAGTAGGCGTCGACGGCCTTGACGTGCTTGGGGTCGGGCTCGCCGCGCCAGCGGATCATGAAGCGTTCGACGACGGACTGTGCCTTGTCGATCTCGCGCTGGGGGACCATGGGCAGGCCCTGGCCGCGGGCGGACTGGGCGACGTAGGACAGGGCCATGACGGCGGCGCGGGCGAGGTCGTCGCGGGCCTGGTCGGCGTCGATGTCGAGGAGGGGTTTGAGGCCCCAGACGGGGGCGAGCATGGCGAGGGCGGACTGGACGTCGACGCGGATGTCGCCGGAGTGGACGGGGATGGGGAAGGGCTCGGCGGGCGGCAGGCCGGGGTTGAAGGCTCCGTCGACGAGGAGTCCCCAGACGTTGCCGAAGGAGACGTGGCCGACGAGTTCCTCGATGTCGACGCCGCGGTAGCGGAGTGCGCCGCCTTCCTTGTCCGGTTCGGCGATCTCCGTCTCGAATGCGACGATTCCTTCGAGACCGGGTACGAAGTCGGACATCAGGCGGCTCCTCGTGGTGGTGGTCGATGGTCACCCTGGTGATGCCCCGTGGGGTCGACGGTCACCCAACCGGGTTGCGGGTCAGCCTATCCCCGAGTGCCACCTTTGGGGAGATCTCGCGGCACTCAGTGCCATGGTCTGGTTTTTTTCGCCGTACGGCCGGGCGGTCGATACGGCAAGATGCTCGCGTGAACGACCACGACGCCGCCTTCCTCGGTCCCTCCCCCGATCCCTCCGCCATGCGCAAGCAGTACCGCGCCGAGGGCCTGGCCGAGGGCGACCTGGCCGCCACGCCGGTGGATCAGTTCGCGCGCTGGTTCCGGCAGGCCGCGGAGCGGGCGCATCTGTTCGAGCCGAACGCGATGGTCGTGTCCACGGCGGACGCCGAGGGGCGGCCCAGTTCCCGCACGGTGCTGCTGAAGGGGTTCGACGAGGAGGGTTTCGTCTTCTACACGAACTACGACTCGCGCAAGGCACGTGAGCTGGCCGAGAACCCGTATGTGTCGTTGCTCTTCCCGTGGCATCCGATGGCCCGGCAGGTGATCGTGCAGGGCGTCGCCCGGCGCACCGGGAAGGAGGAGACGGCGGCGTACTTCCGTACCCGGCCGCACGGCTCGCAGCTCGGGGCGTGGGCGAGCGCGCAGTCCTCGGTGATCGTCTCGCGGGCGGAGCTGGACGCGTCGTACGCGCAGCTCCAGGCGCGCTATCCGGAGGGTGAGCAGGTGCCGGTGCCGCCGCACTGGGGCGGTTTCCGGGTGGCGCCGCAGACGGTGGAGTTCTGGCAGGGCCGCGAGAACCGGTTGCACGACCGCCTGCGCTACGTCGCGGAGCCGGACGGAAGCTGGCGGGTGGAGCGGCTCAGTCCGTGAGCCGGAGGGGGCGGTGCCGGTCGCGTCTCAGCGCAGTGCCGTCTCCAGCAGGGCGGCCCACTGGGTCACGACGCGGTCGCGGCGGGGGGTGTCGTCGGTGAGGAGATTGGCGAGGCCGAGGCCGCGGGCCATGTCGAGGAGGCCCTGGACGGTTTCGCGGACGCCGGGGCGGGATTCGTCGGCGCCGAGCAGGTCGACCGCTATGCGGTGGGTTTCGCGGCCGACGCGGGCCTCGAGTTCGGTGACGCGTCCGCGCAGCTGGTCCTCGTTGGACGCGGCGACCCACAGCTGGAGGGCGGCGCGGAAGAGGGGGCCGGTGTAGAGGTCGACGAGGGCGCGGACGACGGCCTGGCGGTCGTCCGCGGCGGCGCCTTGGGGGAACAGGGCGCGCAGGGCGAGGGAGCGTTCCTCGGCGACGTATTCGACGGCCGCGGTGAACAGGTCCTCGCGGGTCGGGAAGTGGTGCTGGGCGGCGCCGCGGGAGACGCCGGCGCGTTCGGCGACGACGGAGACCGTGGAGCCCGCCCAGCCGTGTTCGGCGAGGCAGGCCACGGCGGCTTCGAGGAGCCGCTGCCGGGTGGCCCGGCTGCGGTCCTGTTTGGGCGCGCGGTCGCGCTCCCTGGGCAGGCGGTCGTCGTCCGCCGTCGTGCTCATGTGGTCACACCACCCATGCTGCGTCCCGTCTCTGGAGGAAGGCCGTCATCCCCTCCTGGGCCTGGGCGGAGGAGAACAGCCGGGCCGAGAGTGCGGTCAGGTCGGCCGCGTCCCGGTCGAATGTCTGAAGCACCCTAGTGGTGAGCAGCTGTTTCGTCTCGGCCAGGCCCTGGGGTGAGGAGCGGCGCAGACCGTCGAGGATGGGGGCGAGGGCGTCGTCGACGTCGTCGGCGGCGGTGGTGAGCAGGCCGACGCGTACGGCTTCGGGGGCGTCGAAGCGTTCGCCGGTGAGGTAGTAGCGGGCCAGGGCGCGGGGGTCGGCGCGGGGGATCACCGAGAGGGAGATCACCGCGGGGGCCACGCCGATGCGGACCTCGGTGAAGGCGAAGGTGGAGGTGGTGGTGGCGGCCGCGAGGTCGCAGGCGGCGAGGAGTCCGAGGCCGCCGGCGCGGACGTGTCCCGTGACGCGGGCGACGACGGGTTTGCGCAGGTCGAGGATCTGGCGCAGCAGGCCGACGAGGGCGTCGGGGTGGGGCGGGTCGCGCAGGTCGGCGCCGGCGCAGAAGGTGGACCCGGTGTGGGTGAGGACGACGGCGCGGACGTCGGGGTCCTCGGCGCAGTCGGTGAGGGCGTCGGCGAGGGCGGTGACGAGGGCAGCGGACAGGGCGTTGCGGGTGTCCGGGGAGTCGAGGCTGAGGGTCTCGATGCCCCGGGTGCGGGTGCGGCCTACGGTGGCGGTCATGGGCGCTCCCTGAGCCGGCGCCGCAGGATCTTGCCGGAGGCGGCGCGGGGCACGGTGTCGATGAAGGTGACCTTGCGGATGCGTTTGTAGGGGGCGACGCGTTCGGCGACGTACATCATGACCTCGCCGTCGGTGAGGCCGGCGGCGGTGGGCTGGCGGACCACGTGCGCGTGCGGGATCTCGTTGCCGTCGGTGTCGTGGTCGCCGACGACGGCGGCGTCGGCGATGCCGGGGTGGGTGAGGAGCAGGGCTTCGAGTTCGGCGGGGGCGACCTGGAAGCCCTTGTACTTGATGAGTTCCTTGACCCGGTCGACGACGAACAGCCAGCCGTCCTCGTCGACGTGGCCGACGTCGCCGGTGTGCAGCCAGCCGTCGGGGTCGATCATGGCGGCGGTGGCGTCGGGGCGGCCGAGGTAGCCCTTCATGACCTGGGGGCCGCGGATGAGGATCTCGCCGGATTCGCCGGTGGTCAGGTCCTTGCCGGGGTCGTCGAGGGAGACGATGCGCATCTCGGTGCCGGCGATGAGTTTGCCGACGGTGCCGGCGGGGGCGTCCTCCATGGCGTCCAGGGGGACGACGTGGGTGCCGGGGGACAGTTCGGTCATGCCGTAGGCCTGGCCGACGGGGGGCAGTCCGAGGCGCTGGGAGCAGGCGGCGGCGAGGGCCGCGTCGAGGGGGGCGGCGGCGCTGATGAGGTACTTCAGCGACGACAGGTCGTACTGGGCGACGAGCGGGTGCTTGGCGAGGGCGAGCACGATCGGCGGGGCCACGTACAGGCCGGTGATGCGGTGGTTCTGGAGGGTGGCGAGGAACGTCTCCAGGTCGAAGCGGGGCAGGACGACGACGGTGGCGCCTTTGCGCAGGGGTGCGTTCATCAGCGCGGTGAGCCCGTAGATGTGGAAGAACGGCAGGACCGCGAGGATGCGTTCGCCGGGGCCCGTGGTGATGGCGGGCTCCAGCTGGGCGAGGTTGGTGGCGATCTGCCGGTGGGTGAGCATCACGCCCTTGGGGACGCCGGTGGTGCCGGAGGAGTAGGGCAGCGCGGCGACGTCCTCGGCCGGGTCGATCGCGACGGACGGCTCGGGGGCGGCGGAGGCGAGCATGTCGATGAGGGAGCGGTGGCCGGACACCTGGTCGCACAGGAAGATCTCCGCGATCCCGCCGGCGAGTTCGGCGGCGCGCTGGGCGATGCCGAGCAGGGGGGAGACGGTGATGATCCAGCGGGCGGCGCAGTCGGCGAGCTGTTTGGCGAACTCCTCGGCGGTGGAGAGCGGGTGTGCCGTGGTGACGGAGGCGCCGGCGCGGGTGGCGGCGTAGAAGGCGATGGGGAAGAACACGGTGTTGGGGCTGTGCAGGGCGAGGACGTCGCCCTTGCGCACCCCGGCCTCGGCGAGCGCGGCGGCGATGCGGCGGTGGAAGCGGTCCACCTGCTCGTAGGTGAGGGTGGTGCCGTCGGTGCCGTCGACGAGTGCGGGGGTGTCCGCGAACTCGGCGGCCCGGCCGAGCACGGCCTCGTGGATGGGAAGGTCTACGGGCTGGACGTCTGCGTACTCGCTGCGGAACACGGTTCCTCCAGTGCGGTCGCCTAGTACGACTTGGGCAGGCCCAGGGTCTGGTGGGAGACGTAGTTCAGAATCATCTCCCGGCTCACGGGGGCAATACGAGCCACACGCGCCGCCGTTATCAGCCTCGCGAGGCCGAACTCACGGGTGAGGCCGTTGCCGCCGAGGGTGTGCACGGCCTGGTCGACGGCCTTCACGCAGGCTTCCCCGGCCGCGTACTTCGCCATGTTGGCGGCCTCGCCGGCCCCCACGTCGTCCCCCGCGTCGTAGAGGCGGGCGGCCTTCTGCATCATCAGCCGGGCCAGTTCGAGGTCGATGTGGGCCTGGGCGAGCGGGTGGGCGATGGCCTGGTGGGCGCCGATGGGGGTGTTCCACACGGTGCGTTCGCGGGCGTACTCGACGGCCTTGGCGAGGGCGTGGCGGCCCATGCCGATCGCGAACGCGGCCGTCATGATCCGCTCCGGGTTCAGTCCGGCGAACAGCTGCAGCAGTCCGGCGTCCTCGTCGCCGACGAGGGCGTCGGCGGGCAGTCGCACCTCGTCCAGGACCAGCTCGAACTGCTTCTCCGCGGCGTTCAGTTCCATGTCGATCCGGCGGCGGGAGAAGCCGGGGGCGTCGCGCGGGACGATGAACAGGCAGGGCTTGAGGCGGCCCGTGCGGGCGTCCTCGGTGCGGCCGACGATGAGGGTGGCGTCGGCGATGTCCACGCCGGAGACGAACACCTTGCGGCCGGTCAGCAGCCAGTCGCCGCTGTCGCCGTCGCGGCGGGCGGTGGTGGTGATGCGGTGGCTGTTGGAGCCGGCGTCGGGCTCGGTGATGCCGAAGGCCATCAGGCGGGAGCCGTCCGCCAGCGCGGGCAGCCACTGCTGCTTCTGGGCGTCGGTGCCGAAGCGGGCGATGACGGTGCCGCAGATCGCCGGGGAGACGATCATCATCAGCAGGGGGTTTCCCGCGGCGCCGAGTTCTTCGAGGACGAGGGAGAGTTCGGCGATGCCGCCGCCGCCTCCGCCGTAGGCCTCGGGCAGGTTGACGCCGATGTAGCCGAGCTCGGCGGCGTCCTGCCACACCGTGGCGGGGTCTTTGTGGCTTGTGGCGAAGGCCGCGACTGCCTCGCGGAGGGCCTTGTGCTCTTCGGGTTCGATGAGGGTGGTCACTGTTGTCCTCCGGGGTGCGGGTGGTGTGTGGTTGCTCGCGCAGTTCCCCGCGCCTCTTTACGGGGCGCCTTCCTCGACGACGGCCAGGAGCGTGCCCACCTCCACTTGTTGTCCTTCCGTCACGGGGAGGGCCGTCAAGGTGCCCGTGGCCGGGGCGGAAATGCGGTGTTGCATCTTCATCGCTTCGAGCCAGAGGATCGGTTCGCCCGCCTGGACACTCGATCCGGTGACGAGACCCTCGGCGATCTTGACGACCGTTCCCGGCATCGGTGCGAGCAGGGAGCCGGGGGCGTGCTGGGCGGTCGGGTCGGGGAAGCGGGGCAGGGCGGTGAGGGCGGTGCCGTCGACCCAGACCTGGTCGCCGTGGCGGGCGACCTCGAAGGTGCGCCGAACGCCGTCCGCCTCCAGCACGACCCGGGTGGGTTCCACGCGCACCACCCGCACCCCGTCCGCCTCGGCGGCCGGCCCGCCGCGGGTGTGCCGGTAGCGGACCTCGTGCTCCTGACCCGCGAGGGCGTACCGCTTGACCTGGGGCTGGGAGGGCAGGTTGCGCCAGCCGCCGAAGCGGGAACGGCCGTGGGCGTCGGCGAGGGCGGCGGCCAGCGGGGCGAGCGGGTCGTGGGCCGGCGCGGTCAGCTCGGTGAGGTGGTGGTCGTAGAAGCCGGTGTCCATGCGGGCGGACGTGAACTCCTCGTGGCGCAGCGAGCGCACGAGCAGGTCGCGGTTGGTGGCCGGGCCGTGCACCAGGGTGCGTTCCAGCGCGCCGGCGAGGGCGCGGACCGCCTCCGCGCGCGTGGGGGCGTGCGCGACGACCTTGGCGATCATCGGGTCGTAGTGGACGCCGATCTCGTCGCCGTCGGTGAAGCCGGTGTCCAGCCGGACGCCGTCGGGGACGGCGAGGCGGTACAGGGTGCCGGTCTGCGGGGCCCAGTCGCGGGCGGGGTCCTCGGCGTAGAGGCGGGCCTCGACCGCGTGGCCACGCGCGCGTGGGGGCTCCCCGGCGAGGGCGTGGCCCTCCGCCACGCGGAGCTGCTCGGCGACCAGGTCGAGCCCGAAGACCTCCTCGGTGACGGGGTGTTCGACCTGGAGGCGGGTGTTCATCTCCAGGAAGTGCGCGCGGCCGTCGGCGACGAGGAACTCGACGGTGCCGGCGCCGGTGTAGGAGACGGCGCGCGCGGCGCGTACGGCCAGTGTGTACAGCTCCTCGGTGAGCGCCGGGGGGAGGCCCGGGGCGGGCGCTTCCTCGATCACCTTCTGGTGGCGGCGCTGGAGGGAGCAGTCCCGGGTGCCGAGCGGCCACACCGTGCCGTGGGTGTCGGCGAGGATCTGCACCTCGACGTGGCGGCCGTTCTCCAGGTAGGGCTCGACGAAGACCTCGCCGTCCCCGAACGCGCTCGCCGCCTCGGCACGCGCGCCCTCCAGCGCGCCCTCGAGCTCCTCCGGGCGGCGCACGATCCGCATGCCGCGTCCGCCGCCGCCCGCGGCGGCCTTCACCAGCACCGGCAGGTCGGCCTCGGTGACCTCGCCGAGCGGCTCGATGCCCATGAGCCGCTTGGCGCGCGTCTTGGACGCCATCGCCTCGATGGCGTCCGGTGGGGGCCCGATCCAGGTGAGGCCGGCGTCGAGGACGGCACGGGCGAAGTCGGCGTTCTCCGACAGGAAGCCGTAGCCGGGGTGCACGGCGTCCGCGCCGGCGGCGAGCGCGGCCTTCACGATCAGGTCGCCGCGCAGATACGTCTCGGCGGGCGCCGCGCCCGGCAGCCGTACCGCCGTGTCCGCCACGCGCGCGTGGAGGGCGTTCTCGTCGGCGTCGGAATGGACGGCGACGGTCCGGATGCCGAGCCGGCGGCAGGTGGAGAAGATCCGGCAGGCGATCTCGCCCCGGTTGGCGACGAGCAGGGTCTGGATCATGTTCCTCACATCCGGAAGACGCCGAAGCCGCCGCGCGCGCCCTCGAAGGGCGCGGTGTGCAGGGCGGACAGGCACAGGCCGAGGACGGTGCGGGTGTCGCGCGGGTCGATGACGCCGTCGTCGTAGAGCCGCCCGGACAGGAACATCGGCAGCGACTCGGACTCGATCTGCTGCTCCACCAGGGCGCGCAGTCCGGCGTCCGCCTCCTCGTCGTACGGCTGTCCCTTGGCGGCGGCGGACTGGCGGGCGACGATCGACAGGACGCCCGCGAGCTGCTGGGGTCCCATGACGGCGGACTTGGCGCTCGGCCAGGCGAACAGGAAGCGGGGGTCGTAGGCGCGCCCGCACATGCCGTAGTGCCCGGCGCCGTAGGAGGCGCCCATCAGGACCGACAGGTGCGGCACCTTCGAGTTGGACACCGCGTTGATCATCATCGCGCCGTGCTTGATGATGCCGCCCTGCTCGTACTCCTTGCCGACCATGTAGCCGGTGGTGTTGTGCAGGAACAGCAGGGGGATGTCGCGCTGGTTGGCGAGCTGGATGAACTGGGCGGCCTTCTGCGACTCGGCGCTGAACAGGACGCCCTGGGCGTTGGCCAGGACGCCGACGGGATAGCCGTGCAGGGCCGCCCAGCCGGTGACCAGGCTGGTCCCGTACAGCGGCTTGAACTCGTCGAAGTCGGAGCCGTCCACGATCCGGGCGATGACCTCGCGCGGGTCGAACGGGGTCTTCAGGTCGCCGGGGACGATGCCCAGCAGTTCCTCGGTGTCGTACTTCGGCGGCTCGGCCGGTCCCGGGTCCGGGTGTGCTTTGCGGTGGTTGAGGCGGGCCACCACGCGCCGTGCCTGCCGCAGGGCGTCGGGTTCGTCGACGGCGAAGTAGTCGGCGAGGCCCGACACGCGCGCGTGCATCTCCGCGCCGCCCAGCGACTCGTCGTCGCTCTCCTCGCCGGTCGCCATCTTCACCAGCGGCGGCCCGCCGAGGAACACCTTCGCGCGCTCCTTGACCATGATCACGTGGTCGGACATGCCGGGGATGTAGGCGCCGCCGGCCGTGGAGTTGCCGAAGACGACGGCGATCGTCGGGATGCCGGCCGCCGACAGCCGGGTGAGGTCGCGGAAGATCGCGCCGCCCGGAATGAAGATCTCCTTCTGCGAGGGCAGGTCGGCGCCGCCGGACTCGACCAGGCTGATGCAGGGCAGCCGGTTGGCGAGGGCGATGTCGTTGGCGCGCAGGGCCTTCTTCAGCGACCAGGGGTTGGAGGCGCCGCCGCGCACCGTCGGGTCGTTGGCGGTGATCAGGCACTCCACGCCCTCGACCACGCCGATCCCGGTCACCAGGGACGCGCCGACGGTGTAGTCGCTGCCCCAGGCAGCCAGCGGGGACAGCTCCAGGAAGGGCGTGTCCGCGTCGAGCAGCAGCTCGATGCGCTCGCGGGCGAGCAGTTTGCCGCGCCCGCGGTGCCGTGCGACGTACTTCTCGCCGCCGCCCGCGAGTGCCTTGGCGTGCTCGGCGTCCAGTGCGGCGAGCTTGGCGAGCAGGGCCTCGCGGTTGGCCCGGTAGTCGGGGCTCCGGACATCCAGGGCGGACGGCAGGACGGTCACAGCAGGGCCTCCGGGATGTCGAGGTGGCGGGAGCGCAGCCATTCGCCGAGGGCCTTGGCCTGCGGGTCGAAGCGGTGCTGGGCGGCGACACCGGCGCCGAGCAGGCCCTCGACGACGAAGTTCAGGGCGCGCAGACGGGGCAGGACGTGCCGGGTGACGGGCAGGTCAGCGCTCTCGGGGATCAGCTGCCGGAACCGGTCGGCGGTCAGTTCGTGCGCCAGCCATCGCCAGGCCGCCTCCGAGCGCACCCACACCCCGACGTTCGCGTCCCCGCCCTTGTCGCCGCTGCGCGCCCCGGCGACGAGCCCCAGCGGCGCGCGCCGCACAGGCCCCGCCGGCAAGGGGTCGGGAAGGTCCGGTTCCGCGACCGGCGTCGACGCCGCCGTCTCCCCCGGCCCGGGCACGGGCACGCGCCGCCCGTCGTCCAGCACCGCCCTGTGCTCGACGGCGTCCTGCGGCACGTACGCGGCCTCGAAGACCCCGTACGGGGAGCCCTTTCCCGGTGGCGCGAGCACATGGAAGCCGGGGTAGGAGGCCAGCGCCAGCTCCACCGCCGCCCCGCTCAGCGCCCGCCCCACGACCCGCTGGTCGGTGTCGCGGACGACGAGCCGCAGCAGGGCGCTCGCACCCTCCTCGGTGTCCGCGTCCGTCCGGTCGGTGCGGACGAGTTCCCAGCGGACCTCGTCGGGCGGTGCCTTGGCCAGCGCTTCGGAGAGCTGTTCGCGCACCAGGGCCGCCTTGGCCTCGATGTCCAGGCCGGTCAGCACGAAGACGACCTCGTTGCGGAAGCCGCCGAGCCGGTTGACGCCGACCTTGAGCGTGGGCGGCGGCGCCTCGCCGCGCACCCCCTCGATCCGCACCCGGTCGGGCCCGTCCTGGTGCAGTCGTACGGTGTCCAGCCGGGCCGTGACGTCGGGTCCGGCGTACCGGGCGCCCGCCGTCTCGTACAGCAGTTGCGCGGTGACCGTGCCGACGTCGACGAAGCCGCCGGTGCCGGGGTGCTTGGTGATGACGCTGCTGCCGTCGGCGTGGATCTCGGCGAGCGGGAAGCCGGGGCGGCGCAGCTCGCGGCCGCCGTCGCGGAAGAAGGCGTAGTTGCCGCCGGTGGCCTGCGCCCCGCACTCCAGGACGTGGCCGGCGACGACCGCGCCCGCGAGCCGGTCGTACTCGTGCGGCTGCCACCCGAAGCGGGCCGCCGCCGGACCGGTGACGAGCGCCGCGTCCGTCACCCGCCCGGTGATCACGACGTCGGCGCCCGCGCGCAGGCAGGCGGTGATGCCGTGGCCGCCGAGGTAGGCGTGCGCGGCGAGGCTGCCGGGGTGGTGCGCGGTGCGGTCGTCGCCCTCGACGTGCGCCACGCGCACCGGGATCCCGAGCCGGCCGGCGAGCGCGCGGACGGCGTCGGCGAGCCCGGCCGGGTTCAGGCCGCCCGCGTTGGCGACGATCTTCACGTCCCGCTCGTGGGCGAGGCCCAGGCACTCCTCCAGCTGGCGCAGGAAGGTGCGGGCGTAGCCGGCGGCGGGGTCCTTCAGCCGGTCGCGGCCGAGGATCAGCATGGTCAGCTCGGCGAGGTAGTCGCCGGTGAGGACGTCGAGGTCGCCGCCGGTCAGCATCTCGCGCATGGCGTCGAAGCGGTCGCCGTAGAAGCCGGAGGCGTTGCCGATGCGCAGCACGCCGCTCATCGCCGCGACCCCTTCTGACGGGGCGCGCCCCCCGCTCACCGCGCCTCCCCCGTCGCCGGGCGGCCGGGGCCGGGCGGTCCTGCGAAGGCCTGGGCGATGTCGAGCCAGGCGTCGGCGTCGGGTCCTTCGGCACGCAGGGCGAGGTCGGCGCGGTGGGCCCGCTGGGTGACCAGCAGGCAGAAGTCGAGGGCGGGGCCGGTGACGCGCTGCGGGGCGTCCTCGGGGCCGTAGGTCCACAGGTCGCCGGAAGGGGCGCGCAGTTCGACGCGGAACTCGCCGACGGGTGCGGGCAGCCCCCGGACGCCGAAGGCGAAGTCCCGGGTGCGCACGCCGAGCCGGGCCACGTGCCGGAGCCGGTCGGTGGGCCGGCGCCGCACGCCGAGCGCGTCGGCGACGTCCTGGCCGTGCGCCCAGGTCTCCATCAGACGCGCGGACGCCATGGAGGCGGCGGCCATGGGCGGGCCGTACCAGGGGAACCGCGCTCCGGGCGGGGCGGCGCGCAACGCCTTGTCGAGCGCGGTACGGCCTTCGCGCCAGCGCTGGAGGAGCGCGTCCGGCGGGAGGGCGGCGCCTTCTTCGGCACCGGCGTCGACGAAGGTGTCCGGCGCGGTCAGGGCCTGCTCCACCAGGGCGCGGAAGCCGGCCTCGTCCGTGACGGCGCGCAGGGCCGAGCGGTCGGTCCAGGCGAGGTGGGCGATCTGGTGGGCGACGGTCCAGCCGGGCGCCGGGGTGGGCAGGGCCCACTGCTCGGGGCTCAACCGCGCCACCAGGGCGTCGAGTTCGTCGCTCTCGTCCCGCAGGTCGTCGATCACGGGCGTCGGATCTGACATGGGGCGAGCATGGCAGCGGCCCAGGAAACAATCAAGCACGCTTGCATGATTTTTTGCGACCGATCGGTCAGCGGCCGGAAGTCGCCGTCCCCGGGGAAATCCGCGCGCGTTCACCCGCCCCTGGCCCCTACCGTCGGTCCCGATGAATCACTCAGACGGAGACAGAGACACAGACGAGAACAAGGACGAACACGGAATCGACGCGGACGGTTACTTCGGAGAATCCGTCGCGGCCACCTACGACGAGTCGTCCGCGGAGATGTTCGACCCGGCACGGGTGGAGCCCGCCGTCGAGGTGCTGGCGGAGCTGGCCGGCGGCGGCCGGGCACTGGAGCTGGGCATCGGCACCGGGCGGATCGCCCTGCCCCTGGCCCGCCGCGGGGTCGAGGTGCACGGCATCGATCTGTCCCGGGCGATGGTGGACCGGCTGCGGGCCAAGCCGGGCGGCGACGCGATCGGCGTGACCATCGGGGACTTCGCCACCACGCGGGTGGAGGGCACCTTCTCGCTCGCCTACCTGGTCTTCAACACGATCAACAACCTCACCACGCAGGACGCCCAGGTGGACTGCTTCCTCAACGCCGCCGCCCATCTGGAGCCGGGCGGCTGCTTCGTCGTGGAGGTCGTGGTGCCCGACCTGCGCCGGCTTCCGCCGGGGCAGACCGCGGTGCCGTTCCGGGTGGACGGCTCGCGGCTGGGCTTCGACCTGTACGACGTGGCGACGCAGTCGCTGAGTTCGCACCATGTGACGGTGCGCGAGGACGGCACCAGCTCGTACTTCTCGCTGCCGTTCCGGTACGTGTGGCCGGCGGAACTGGACCTGATGGCCCGGCTCGCGGGGCTGCGGCCGCGCGCCCGCTGGGACGGCTGGGACCGGTCACCGTTCACCAGCGAGAGCCGGCAGCACGTGTCGGTGTGGGAGAAGCCGGCCGGCTGACCGGCTCACATCCGCCAAGGGCCTAGGCGTTCCGGGCGGTCTTCCTCCGGCCGACCTGGGTCCGCACCGCGCCCATGCTCGCCGCGATGACGAGCGCGATGGCGACGGCCTCGATCGGGGAGAGGGCCTGGCCGAGGATCAGGAAGCCGGCCGTCGCGGCGATGGCGGGCTCCAGGCTCATCAGGATGGCGAAGGTGGGGGCGGGCAGACGGCGCAGCGCGAGCAGCTCGAGGGTGTAGGGCAGCACGGAGGAGAGCAGCGCGACCGCCGCGCCGAGGCCGAAGGTCACCGGGTCGAGCAGTCGCGTGCCCGCCTCGGCGATGCCGAGCGGCAGGAAGAGGACCGCGCCGACGGCCATGGCCAGCGCCAGCCCGTCGGCCTGCGGGAAGCGGCGCCCGGTGCGCGCGCTGAAGGTGATGTACGTCGCCCACATCGCGCCCGCCCCGAGCGCGAACGCGACGCCCACGGGGTCGAGGTCACCGAACCCGCCGCCGCTGAGCAGGAAGACGCCGCCGAGCGCCAGCCCGGCCCAGACGAGGTTGAGCGCGCGCCGGGAGGTCAGCACCGACAGGGCGAGCGGGCCGAGCACCTCCAGGGTGACCGCGGGGCCCAGCGGAATGCGCGCGACGGCCTCGTAGAACAGGCCGTTCATACCGGCCATCGCGATACCGAAGGCCACCACGGTGCCCCAGTCGGCGCGGGAGTGGCCACGCAGCCGGGGCCGGCAGACCAGCAGCAGCACCACGGCCGCCACCAGCAACCGCAGCGACACCACACCGAGGGCGCCGGCCCGCGGCATCAGCGTCACCGCGAGGGCGCCGCCGAACTGCACCGAGATGCCCCCGGCGAGCACCAGGCCGACGGGGCCGAGCGAGTCGATACGGCGGGGCTGCGCGGCGGCCGCCGCGGCGGCGGGGGCGGCCTCGGGGGTCGTCGCGGTCGCGGCGGACGTCACCGAGGCGGGAGGAGCGGTGTCGGGGCGGGTCACGGGCGGTCCAGGTGCTTGTGCGGCGGAGGGCTCCATCAGTGTTCACTGCGATGGACTGACAAGTCCATCGTAATAGACTCCGTCAGGGGCGTGAAGCCCTCTTGCCACTGTCCCGGAGGGACGGATTCCTGTCCAGCGCCGCCGCCAGCACCTCCGCCAGGTGCCGGCCCCGCACCCCGCCCAGCTGCTCCAGCTGCGTCCGGCAGGAGTACCCGTCCGCCAGGACCACCGCGCCCTGCGGCGCCCGCCGCACCGAGGGCAGCAGCTGCTCCTCGGCGCATGCCGCCGACACCTCGTAGTGGCCGCGCTCGAACCCGAAGTTCCCCGCGAGCCCGCAGCAGCCACCGCTCAGCTCCCCCGTCAGCCCCGCCGCCGCGCGCAGCCGGCGATCGGCCGCGTCGCCCAGCACCGCGTGCTGGTGGCAGTGGGTCTGGCCGGTCACCGGACGGTCCAGGACCGGCGGCGCCCAGTCGGGGGCGTATCTCTCCAGAGCCTCCGCGAACGTCACCACCCGCCCGGCCAGCCGGGCCGCCCGGGGATCGTCGTGCAACAGCTCGGGCAGGTCGCCGCGCAGCGCTGCGGCACAGCTCGGCTCCAGCACCACGACCGGCGCGTCCGTCTCCAGCACCGGCGCCATCAGCTCCAGCGTCCGCCGCAGCACCGCGCGCGCCCGGTCCAGCTGGCCGGTGGAGACATAGGTCAGCCCGCAGCACACCCGGCCCCGGCGGGCCGTGAGCAGCGCGGCCGCCGAGCGCGTGTGCCCGTCCCCCACGGGCCGCCCGCGCATCCGCAGGGTCGGCGGCAGCACCACCCGCAGTCCGGCCGCCTCCAGCACCCGCACCGCCGCCCGGCCGACGGAGGGCGCGAGGTGCTCGGTGAAGGTGTCCGGCCACAGCACGACCAGGTCGCCGTCCCCGGTGCGCCGCGGCCGCCCCCGCCACCACCGGCTGAACGTCTGCCGGGCCACCCGCGGTATCTCCCGCTCGGCCGCGATGCCGCCCAGTCGCTTGCCCAGCCCGGCCAGCGGCCGCACCGACGCCAGCGCGTTCACCACACCCGCCGCGCGCAGTGACGCGACCCGGCTCAGCCACTGCGGCAGCCGCCCCATCGCGTAGTGCGACGCGGGGCGGCGCCGGCCGGCGTAGTGGTGGTGCAGGAACTCCGCCTTGTAGGTGGCCATGTCGACGCCCACCGGGCAGTCGGTGCGGCAGCCCTTGCAGGACAGGCACAGATCCAGCGCCTCGCGCACCTCCTCGGAGCGCCAGCCGTCGGTGACCACCTCACCGGCGAGCATCTCGTGCAGCAGCCGGGCCCGCCCCCGCGTGGAGTGCTCCTCCTCGCCCGTGACCCGGAACGAGGGGCACATCACGGCCGGCCCGGACGCCGTCGTCGTACGGCACTTGGCGACGCCGACGCAGCGGCGGACCGCCGCGGAGAAGTCGCCTCCGTCGGCCGGGTAGCCGAAGGCCACGTCCACCGGCTCGCGGGGCAGCACCGAGAAGCGCAGGCCGGAATCCAGCGGGGCCGGGCGGACCAGCATGCCGGGGTTGAGCAGGTCGTCGGGGTCCCACAGCGCCTTGGCCCGCTCGAACACCGTCACCATCTGCGCGCCGTACATCACCGGCAGCAGCTCCGCGCGGGCCTGTCCGTCGCCGTGCTCCCCGGACAGCGAGCCGCCGTGCGCGACCACCAGGTGGGCCAGTTCCTCGGAGAAGCGGCGGAAGCGGCCGATGCCCGCCTCGGTGAGCAGGTCGAAGTCGATGCGGACATGGATGCAGCCGTCCCCGAAGTGCCCGTAGGGCGTGCCGCGCAGGTCGTGGGCCGACAGCAGCGCGCGGAAGTCCCTCAGATAGGCGCCCAGCCGGGCCGGCGGGACCGCGCAGTCCTCCCAGCCCGGCCACGCCTCCGAGCCGTCCGGCATCCGCGTCGCCGTGCCGCTCGCGTCCTCCCTGACGCGCCACAGCGCCCGCTGCCCGGCCGGATCGGTCACGATCAGCGCGTCGAGCACGTCCGCCGCCCGCACGATCGCCTCCGCCCGCGCCCGGGCCTCCTGAGGCGACCCGCCGCCCGTCTCCACGAACAGCCACGCCCCGCCCCGCGGCAGCCCCGCCGGGGAGCGCACCAGGTCGGCGGCCATGCCCTCGACGGTCAGCGGCCCGTGCGGGAGCAGCCCGGCGGCGGCCTCGGCGGCGGCGCTCTCGTCCGCGTATCCCAGCACGGCCAGTGCCCGGGCACGCGGTGCCTCGACCAGCCGTACGACCGCCTCGGTGAGCACCCCCCAGGTGCCCTCGCTGCCGCAGAAGGCGCGGGCCACGTCCGCGCCCTTCTCCGGCAGCAGCGCGTCCAGCGCGTACCCGGAGATGCGGCGGGGCAGCTGCGGGAAGCCGGTCCGCAGCCGCGCCAGCTCGCCGTCCACCAGCTCCCGCAGACCGTCCGGGGCGCCCGCCCAGCCCTGCCCGAGCCGCAGCCGCCGCCCGCGCGCGGTGACCACGTCCAGCTCGCGCACACTGTCCGCGGTGGTGCCCCAGGCGACCGAGTGGGAGCCGCAGGAGTTGTTGCCGATCATGCCGCCGAGCGTGCAGCGGCTGTGGGTGGACGGGTCGGGGCCGAAGCGCAGCCCGTGCGGCGCGGCGGCTTCCTGGAGCCGGTCCAGCACGAGTCCCGGCTGCACGATGGCCGTCCCCGTGTCCGCGTCCAGCTCCAGCAGCCGGTTCATGTGACGGGTGAAGTCGAGGACCACGCCGGTGCCCGTCGCCTGCCCCGCGATCGACGTGCCCCCGCCTCTGGCGACCACCGGCACACCGTGGCCTCGGCAAATCTCCAGCACGGCGGCCACGTCGTCGGCGTCCCGGGGCGCGACGACGCCGAGCGGGACGCGCCGGTAGTTGGAGGCGTCCATGGTCACGAGCGCCCGGGCGGTCGCGTCGAAGCCGACCTCGCCCCGGACGGCCGCCCGCAGCTGTGCCCGCAGCATCTGAAGCCCTGCCGGATCCGTCATGCGTCCAGGATGCATCCGCTCACTGACAGTCACCGAGACTTTTCCACAGCGGCACCCGTCCAGTCGTACAACCTCACAAGTCCATGGCTTGGCGATCTTGTCTCATCGGACGGACACGTTTCCGTCCGGTTTCACCCAGCCGATACCCTCCGACTCGTGGCCGACATCCAGATTCCCGCTGACATCAAGCCCGCCGACGGACGTTTCGGCGCGGGTCCCTCCAAGGTGCGGACCGAGGCGCTGGACGCCCTCGCCGCCACCGGTGCCTCCCTCCTCGGCACCTCCCACCGCCAGGCGCCCGTGAAGAACCTGGTCGGCAAGGTGCGTGAGGGCATCTCCGAGCTGTTCCAGCTGCCCGACGGCTATGAGGTCATCCTGGGCAACGGCGGCTCCACCGCGTTCTGGGACATCGCGACCCACGGTCTGATCGAGAACAAGTCGCAGCACCTCAGCTTCGGCGAGTTCAGCTCGAAGTTCGCCAAGGCCGCCAAGCTGGCCCCGTGGCTGGACGAGCCGACCGTCATCTCCGCCGACCCGGGCACCCACCCCGAGGCGCAGGCCGAGGCCGGGGTGGACGTGTACGCGTTCACCCACAACGAGACCTCGACCGGTGTCGCCATGCCGATCCAGCGTGTCGCCGGCGCCGACGAGGGCTCCCTCGTCCTGGTCGACGCCACCTCCGGCGCGGGCGGCCTGCCCGTCGACATCGCCGAGACCGACGTCTACTACTTCGCCCCGCAGAAGTCCTTCGCCTCCGACGGCGGCCTGTGGATCGGCGTCTTCTCCCCCGCCGCGATCGAGCGCGCCGAGCGTGTCCACGCCTCCGGCCGGCACGTCCCGGAGTTCTTCTCCCTGCCGACGGCGATCGACAACTCCCGCAAGAACCAGACGTACAACACCCCGGCGCTCGCCACGCTCTTCCTGCTGAACCAGCAGCTGGAGTGGTTCAACGGCCAGGGCGGCCTGGACTGGGCGGTGCGCCGCACGGCCACCTCCGCGCGCACCCTGTACGGCTGGGCGGAGGACGTGAAGTTCGCGACGCCGTTCGTCACCGACCCGGCCAAGCGCTCGCAGGTCATCGGCACGATCGACTTCACCGACGAGGTCGACGCGGCGGCCGTCGCCAAGGTGCTGCGCGCCAACGGCATCGTCGACACCGAGCCCTACCGCAAGCTCGGCCGCAACCAGCTGCGCGTCGCGATGTTCCCGGCGATCGACCCGGCGGACATCGAGGCGCTCACCAAGTGCATCGACTACGTGATCGAGCAGCTCTGATCACTCCGTCACGACGAGGGGCGCCCGGTGTCACACCGGGCGCCCCTCGCGCGTCCCACCCTCCTAACCACGCCGGAACAGCCGCCGCAGCCCGAACAGGGCCAGGCAGACGGCACCCACGGCCAGGGCACCGGTCGTCAGAGTGACGCTCCGCCCGCTCCCGCCGCCCTTGGCCGCCGCCGAAGGGCCGTGTCCCGCACCGGAGCCGGCGGAACCGCCCGGGGCGTCCTGGGCGACGACCTCGCTCCCGGCGCCCTCACTGCTGTAGAGCAGCTTCTTGCCGTCGGCCGAGTAGGTGACGCCCTCGCCCTGCCGTTGCAGGGGAACGTCCAGCCGACCGGTCTTCTCGATCTTCCCCCCGTTCCAGTCGTAGGCGATCCCGCCGAAGTAGCCGCGTACGACGAGGTGTTCGCCGTCCGGGGAGAACGCGGCGTCGGTCGCCCACAGGTCGACGGGCGCGAGGGGGCGGAAGAGATTGCTCCCGGACGCGGACAGTTTCGCCGGGCCCTCGAAGAGGTGCCCGCCGTCCTCGTGCTTGTCGATGATGTAGACACGGCCGGTCTTCGGGTGGACGACCAGCGACTCGGCGTCGCGCGGACCGCCCTCGTACTTCACGACGTACTGCGTCGCCTTGACCGTCTGGTCCTTCAACTCCCGCGGCTCGGGCAGCCGGTAGATCCACACGTACGGCCACTTGCCGCCGAAGTTGTCGCCGATGTCGCCGACGTAGATCTCGTTGCCGGGCCCGATGGAGATGGCCTCGACATCACGGGGCGAGCCGATGCCCTTGAGGGTGACCCGGGCGACGGTACGGCCCGTGGAGCCGTCCACGGCGTACAGGTACGGTCCGTCGTCGCTGTCGTTGTGCGTCCAGTAGATCCCGGGGTGCAGCCGGGAGGCGGCGAGGCCACTGGACTCCGTGATGCGCGGGTCCTGGAGGGTGAACCCCTGGTCGCCGTCGGAGGCGGAGGCGGGCGCGGCGAGAGCGGCCACGAGCAGGGCCCCGGCGAGCAGGGCGAACGGTCGGCGCATGCCCTCCAGCCTGCCATCCCGCTCCGCGGAGCGTGATCCGTGGCCGGTCCCGGGCCGCTCCGTGGCCGGTTTCACATCGCGCGGCAGGGGTGGGTCCGGAGCCGATCGTCCATGATGAGCGGATGCTCAGGTTCATGCCCGTCGGTGACTCCCAGACGATCGGAAGCGCCGGTGAACACACCTGGCGTTACCGCATGTGGCAGCACCTGCGCGCGACGCACGGCGGCCCCTTCGAGCTCGTCGGCCCGCGCGAGACGCTGTACGACCAGCAGGCCGGCGCGCCCGTGTCGTACGCGTACGCCGACCCGGAGTTCCCCCGTGCCCATCTGGCCGGCTGGGGCGAGGGCTGGCTGCACATGGCTCCGCTGATCGAGGGCGCGGTGCGCGAGCACCGGGCCGACGTGCTGCTCGTCGCCCTGGGCCTGATCGACCTCGGCTTCTATACGAACGCCGAGCAGACCGCCGAGAACGTGGCCGCCTTCGTGGAAGGTGCCCGGGCCGCCAACCGGCGAATACGGATGGTGCTCCTGCCGGTGATCCCCAACGTGCGCGCCACGGCGGACGCACCGTTCGCGGCGGAGGTCGCCCGCTTCAACGAGCTGCTGGGCAAGGCCGTCGCCGACCTGGACGCCCCGGGCTCGCCCCTCCTCCTCGCCTCACCCCCGGCCGGCTACGACCTCCACACCGACACCTACGACGGAACGCACCCGAGCGCGAGCGGGGAGCGGAAGATCGCGGGGGCGTTCGCGGAGGCCATGTGGCAGGCGTGGGGGGTGGGCGGCCCGTACCGCCCGTGACACGGTCACCGTGCGTATCGTTGTACTGCGCGGCGGCTGCATCTGTTCGTGGGGCAGCCCGGGAGGAGCGCCACGATGACCGTCGTCGAAGACAGGATCGAGATGGCCGAGAGCGGCAGCGCGTTCACGCTCGACGAGTTGTTTGACCGGCTCGAGAACATGCCCGTCCCCGAGGGATACAAGGTCGAAATCGTCGAGGGGACTATTTGCATGGTGCCGCAGCGGGACGTGCACTGGCAGATCATCCGCCGGATCGTCCGTGCTCTTGAGGACACCTTCGGGATGGATGTGAACGTGCTGTCGGACGTCCGTATCGATTTTCCCGGCCTGCTCAACGGCTACGCCCCGGACGTGGCAAAGATGCGTGAGGGCGCCGAGAAGAACGCCAAGGGTGTGTGGCGTCATCAGGACGTCGAATTCATCGCCGAAGTGATCTCCAAGGGGACCGCGGTCAACGACTACGGTCCCAAGAAGGCCGCCTACGCACAGGCCGAGGTCCCCGTCTATCTGATCGCCGACCCCTACCAGCGCCGCTGCCACATCTACACCAACCCCAAGGGCGACGACTACGCCACCGAGACAAAGGTCGACTTCGGCGACGATGTCGACCTGACGGACACGCCCGTCGGACTCACCCTTGCCACCGCCGACTTCCCGCACGACTGACGACACCGTCCACCACCTCCCGCAGCAGCTCCCCCGCCACGAACGGTGCTTTCTCCGACGGCTCCGAGCGCCACGACAGCGGCCATGTCATGCCGGTCAGCGCGGGCACGCCCACGTAGGCCAGCGTGCCGTGACGGCGGGTCAGCGCCCGTACCCCAGGCGGCCAGCGGAACTCCGACGCGGTTTGCGGTGGCAACAGGAAGTACAGGTTCCGGTCGCCGGACACCTCGCGGACGACCGGGCCCGCGTCGAAGTCCGCGCGCACCATCAACTCCGTTGCGACGCGCTCGCCCTGGTCACCTCGGATGCGTACGGCGTCGAAGTGCACGCCCGCGTGCCGCAGGGCGTGACCGGAGGCGGGGACCCAGGCCGGGATCCAGGGGGCGTCGATTCTCTCGTTCATACAGCAAAGGGTTGCGGGTCGTCACATACTGTGACCAGAGGATCGCAAGGTCCGTGCGGGGCTGTGCACTTGGGGAGGCGGTTGTGTACTCCGGTGAACGGGGGTCGGCTACCTTCGGCGCGTTGCTGCGGTTCTACCGAGAGCGGGCCGGGCTGACGCAGGAGGGGCTGGGCAAGCACGTCGGCTATTCCAAGTCCCAGGTGGCCATGGTGGAGCGGGGCGAGCGCTACCCGAGGGGGAGTTTCGTCGAGATCGCCGACGGGGTGGTGGGTGCACAGGGTGCACTGCTGGTAGTGGCCGAAAAGGAGTTCAAGGGTGGGCTGCCGCCCTGGACCGAGGACTACCTCGCGGAGGAACGCAAAGCGGCGGCCCTGCACGTGTACCAGAACCACGTCATCCCGGGTTCGCTCCAGACCGAGGCATACGCCCGGGCCGTCTACGACTGCCACGTCCCGGCGCTGGACGACGACGAGATCGACAGGCGGGTCGCCGCCCGGCTGGAACGCCAGCAACTCTTCGATCGCAAGCCCCGGCCGCTCGTCGGGTACGTACTGGAAGAGAGCACGCTCACCAGGCCGTTGGGTGGTCCGGACACGCTCAAGGAGCAGTTGGAGCACGTCCTCACCATCGGACGGCTGCGTCACGTCGAGATCCAGGTCATGCCGCACGACCGGCAGTCGCACGCCGGCCTCAACGGGCCCATGATCCTGCTGGAGACCCCGGAACACCGCCAGTTCGCCTACGTCGAAGGCCCGAGCGGCGGCTACTTCGTCAGCGAACAGCCGGACCTGGCAGAGCTGTTCGCACGGTATGGCATTCTGCGAGCACAGGCTCTCAACCCCGATGAGTCCGCGAAGCTGATCGATGAGGTGGCACAGGGACTATGAGCGCGGAACTGCACTGGTTCAAGAGCAGCTACAGCGGCGACCAGGGCGAATGCCTCGAGGTCGCCACCGCCCCCACCATCATCCACATCCGCGACTCCAAGGCCCCCACCCCCCACCTCACCCTCACCCCCACCGCCTGGACCACGTTCCTCGGCAGCCCCTTGCTTCGAGCGCACTTCAAGCCGTTGGCTGGGTAGTCATGAAGTACACGCAGCTCGGACGCACCGGACTCAAGGTCAGCCGACTCGTTCTCGGCACGATGAACTTCGGGCCCCAGACCGACGAACCCGACAGCCACGCCATCATGGACGCGGCGCTGGACGCGGGCATCAACTTCTTCGACACCGCCAATGTCTACGGCTGGGGCGAGAACAAGGGCCGTACCGAAAGCATCATCGGCAACTGGTTCGCCAAGGGCGAGGGACGGCGCGACAAGGTCGTCCTCGCCACCAAGGTGTACGGCAACATGGCCACCGACGGCGGTGAACCCTGGCCGAACAGCGACAAGCTCTCCGCCGTGAACATCCGGCGGGCCGTGGACGCGAGCCTGAAGCGGCTCCAGACGGACCACATCGACGTCTACCAGTTCCACCACATCGACCGGAACACCCCGTTCGAGGAGATCTGGCAGGCCATCGACGTCCTGATCCAGCAGGGCAAGATCCTCTACGTCGGCTCCTCCAACTTCCCCGGCTACAAGATCGCGCAGGCCAATGAGATCGCCGCCCGGCGCGGCGGGACGATCGGCCTGGTCAGCGAGCAGTGCCTGTACAACCTGGCCGAGCGGCGCGCCGAGATGGAGGTCATCCCGGCCGCGCAGGACTACGGCCTCGGCGTCATCCCGTGGTCGCCGCTGCACGGCGGTCTGCTGGGTGGTGTGATCAAGAAGGAGGTCGAGGGCGGACGCCGGGCCTCCGGACGCGCGGCGGACACCCTCAAGGACCCGGCCTCCCGCGCGCAGATCCAGTCGTACGAGGACCTGGTCGACAAGCACGGCCTGGAGCCGGGCGAGGTCGCGCTGGCCTGGCTGCTGACCCGCCCCGGCGTCACCGGCCCGATCGTCGGCCCGCGTACGGGCGAGCAGCTGGCGTCGGCGATCAAGGCGTCCGAGCTCGAACTGAGCGAGGAGCTGCTGACCGGGCTGGACGAGATCTTCCCGGGCCCGGGCCCGTCGCCGGAGGCGTTCGCCTGGTAGCAGGCCCCAGCCGCCGTACAGGCAGCCGTGAGCGGCGGCGGTCGGCTACTTTCCGACCGCCGCCGCCACGATCACCACCACGAACATCAGCACCAGCACAGCGGCCATGATCCGGTTACGGGTCTTCGGGTCCACGGCGTCGAGCCTAGCCGGACACGCCGAGTGACCAGCGTTCGACCGCTTCATAGCGGGGCTGCTCGCCCGGGACGCCCGAGCGCGGCAGGGTGCTGCGCACGAGGACCAGCTCCCCGACCGTCCAGCGCGGGGAGGCGAAGCCGTCGAGGGCCGCCAGGTACGGCCGTACGTCCACGGGTCCCCGGCTTCTGGCCACCGTCAGGTGGGCCTTGTACCGGCGGTGCTCCCCCATCTCCACGCCCGCCTTGCGGCCGGCCGCCTCGGCTCGGTCCGCCAGCAGCCGCAGGGCCTCCGTGTCGCCGTCCGCGCCGGTCCACAGCGCCTTGCCGTGCCCGAACTGGCCGCCGCCGCGCAGGGCGATCTCGAAGGGGGCGGTGCGGTGCGCGGCGCGGGCCAGCCGGTCCGACAGAGCGGGGACCACTTCCTCGTCCACCTCGCCGTAGAAGGCGAGCGTGAAGTGCCAGCCGGGGCGGCCGGTCCAGCGCAGCCGGTCCGCGCCGGGGAGCTTCTTCAGCGCGTCCACTTCGGCGGCGAGTTCCCGGGTGACGTCGTCGGGCGGCAGGACGGCGGCGAAGAGTCTCATGCGGCCAGTGTTCCTCCGGGCATGCACACGCCCCGGGCGTGTCCTCGTCACTATGCGTATGTTGTACCGGCGACTGCCCACGTTCGTGGACAGCCGGGGAGAAGCGCCGACATGACCGTCATGGACAGGATCGCGATGGCCGAAGTCAGTGGCGACCTTGCGCTCGACATGCTGTTCGAGTGGCTGGAGAAGATGCCCGTCCCCGAGGGTTACAAGGCCGAGATCGTCGGGGGGCACATCTTCATGCCCCGCGACTGAGCCCAGGCCCCGCAGACCCTCGCAGGATCACGCCGCGCGGGCCAGTTCCTCGCGGCGCTCGCGTGGGACGAAGCGGACCCGCGGGTGGCCACCGTTCCAGCCCAATGACAGCCGCAGGCCGCCCGCCCGGGCGAGGGCCAGGGCGATGCCGGTGGCCGCCAGGGCCGAGATCGCGCCGCCGGCCGCGAGGCCCGCCCGGACGCCGTAGGTGTCGGTGACCCAGCCCGCGATGGGCGCGCCGATGGGGGTGCCGCCCATGAACACCATCATGTAGAGCGCCATGACACGGCCGCGCATGGCCGGGTCGGTGGTCATCTGGACGCTGGTGTTGGCGGTGACGTTGACCGTCATGCCGAACATGCCGATGGGGGCCATCAGCAGCGCGAACAGCCACAGCGACGGCGCCACGGCGGCCACCATCTCCAGGACGCCGAACATCAGCGCCGCCCCGATCAGCACCCGCAGCCGGGACGTGCCGCGGCGGGCCGCGAGCAGGGCGCCGGCGAGCGAGCCGACGGCCATGACGGTGTTGAAGAGGCTGTAGGAGCCGGCCCCGGCGTGGAAGACGTCGTCGGCGAAGGCCGACAGGTACACCGGGAAGTTGAAGCCGAAGGTGCCGATGAACCCGACCAGCGCGATCGTCCAGATCAGCTCGGGCCGGCCGGCGACATAGCGCAGACCCTCGCGCAGCTGGCCCTTGCCACGCGGCGCACGCTCGACGACATGCAGTTCACGGGCGCGCATCAGCAGCAGGGAGCCGATGGTGAAGGCGAAGGACAGGCCGTTGAAGAGGAAGGCGTAGCCGGTGCCGACACCGGTGATCATCAGGCCGGCGACGGCGGGGCCGACCAGGCGGGCGGACTGGAAGTTCGCGGAGTTCAGGCTGACCGCGTTCTGCAGCTGGGCGGGGCCGACCATCTCGGAGACGAAGGACTGGCGGGCCGGGTTGTCGACGACCGTGGCGAGACCGACCAGGAACGCGGCGACGTAGACGTGCCAGACCTGGACGTGCCCGGTGAGGGTGAGGGCGGCGAGCGCGAGTCCGGTGACGCCCATCGCGGCCTGGGTGAACAGCAGCGTGCGGCGCTTGGGCAGCCGGTCGACGAGGACGCCGCCGTAGAGGCCGAAGAGCAGCATCGGCAGGAACTGCAGCGCGGTGGTGACGCCGACGGCGGTCGCGGAGCCGGTGAGGCTGAGCACCAGCCAGTCCTGCGCGATGCGCTGCATCCAGGTGCCGGTGTTGGAGACGACCTGGCCCAGGAAGAAGAGGCGGTAGTTCCTGATCTTCAGCGAGCTGAACATCGAGGAGGAGCGGCGGGGGTAGTGGGTGGTCTTTGGTCCGGGGGCGGAAGGTGTTCCGGGTCCCGTACTCAAAAGCGTTCGCCTCCTTGGTAGTACTGCTTACAGATGTGCGAGCTTCTCCAGCACGGGGGCGGCTGCGCGCAGCGCGGCCCACTCGTCCTCGTCGAGGTTCTCCACCAGGGCGGCCAGGAAGGCGTTGCGCTTGGCGCGGCTCTCGGCGAGCATCACCTCGGCCTGCTCGGTCTTGGTGACGACCTTCTGGCGCCGGTCCTCGGGGTGCGGCTCCAGCCGGACCAGGCCCTTGGCCTCCAGCAGCGCGACGATGCGGGTCATCGACGGCGGCTGGACGTGCTCCTTGCGGGCCAGTTCGCCCGGTGTGGCGCTCCCGCACAGCGAGAGGGTGCCCAGCACCGACATCTCGGTGGGGCTCAGTGACTCGTCGACCCGCTGGTGCTTGAGCCGACGGGACAACCGCATCACGGCGGAGCGCAGGGAGTTCACGGCGGCAGCGTCGTCGCCATGGGTGAGGTCCGGCATGTCCTTAGCGTAACTCATTACTCTGGCTAACAACTGCCGGACGCGCCCGGATATGCCCGTGACTCCGGTCACTGATGCGCCGGATCACTCATATGGGTGATCCGGGAGCGGAACGAGACGCACTGGCCGGAACGCTGAGGCGACCCTCGTGTGCATGGGGACCAGCGTGCTCAGCCTGCGGATAGACGGGGAGCTGCTCGAGAGGCTCCGGCACCACGCGGCAAAAAGAGGAATGAGCGTCCAGGACTATGTCGTCCGGACGCTCATTCGCGATGACTTCGACGAGCGGTTCCAGGCCGCCGTCGAGGAGACGGAGAAGTTCTACGGGCTGACGTAGATCCCGGGGATCACGTGCGCCCGGCCGGTGCGGGTCAGGTCAGGCCCAGGGCCGGCATCAGGTAGTAGAAGGCGAAGACCGCCGAGACGATGTACATCGCCACCGGGACCTCCTTGGCCCGGCCGGCCGCCAGACGCAGGGCGGTGAAGGTGATGAAGCCCATGCCGATGCCGTTGGTGATCGAGTACGTGAACGGCATCATCAGCATCGTCACGAAGGCCGGGATCGCGATCGTGTAGTCGGCCCAGTCGATCTCCTTGATCGAGCCGGCCAGGATCAGGAAGCCGACGGCGACCAGCGCCGGGGTGGCCGCCTGGGACGGCACCATCGTGGCGATCGGCGTGAGGAACAGCGCCACGGCGAACAGCCCGCCGGTGACCACGTTCGCGAGGCCCGTGCGCGCGCCCTCGCCGACACCGGCCGTGGACTCCACGAAGCAGGTGGTGGCCGAGGACGAGCTGGCGCCACCCGCGGCCACGGCGATGCCGTCGACGAAGAGGACCTTGTTGATGCCGGGCATGTGGCCCTTGGCGTCGGTCAGCTTGGCCTCGTCGGAGACACCCATGATCGTGCCCATGGCGTCGAAGAAGCACGACAGCAGGACCGTGAAGACGAACAGGACGCCGGTCAGCACGCCGACCTTGTCGAAGCCGCCGAACAGGCTGACCTTGCCGACCAGCCCGAAGTCGGGCGTGGCGACCGGGTTGCCGGGCCACTTCGGGGTGGTCAGGCCCCAGCTCGGCACCTTGGCGACGGCCTCGATGACCATCGCGACGATCGTCATGACGACGATCGAGACCAGGATGGCGCCGGGCGTCTTGCGGACGATCAGCGCGAGCGTGAGCAGCACGCCGAGGACGAAGACGAGGACCGGCCAGCCGTTGAGGTGACCGGTGGCGCCCAGCTGGAGCGGGACGGTGGTGTGGGCGGCGTCCGGGATGCGGGAGACGAAACCGGAGTCGACCAGGCCGATCAGCATGATGAACAGGCCGATACCGATCGAGATCGCCTTGCGCAGGCCGTACGGGACGGCCGTCATCACGCGCTCGCGCAGACCGGTGGCGACGAGCAGCATCACCACGAAGCCGGCGAGGACGACCATGCCCATCGCGTCGGGCCAGGACATGCGCGGGGCGAGCTGGAGGGCGACGACGGAGTTCACGCCGAGCCCGGCGGCGAGCGCGATCGGCACGTTGCCGATGACGCCCATCAGCAGCGTGGTGAAGGCGGCGGTGAGGGCGGTCGCGGTGACCAGCTGGCCGTTGTCCAGCTGATGGCCGTACATGTCCTTCGCGCTGCCCAGGATGATCGGGTTGAGCACGATGATGTAGGCCATCGCGAAGAAGGTGGCCAGACCACCCCGGACCTCGCGCGCCAGGGTGCTGCCACGCTCCGAGATCTTGAAGTAGCGGTCGAGGGCGCCGAAGGCGGGCGCCTTGCCCGGCTGCTCGGGCGCGGGGACCTTGGCAGGTGCCGAGGTGGACATTTGTGGGTTCCTACGACTAGAAAGGGACACAGACAAACGGTTTCAGTATGAACATATGAGTTCCATGATTGCCATCTCCGCGCGTAGACCGGAACGGCTCGTAAGCTGTGCGTCATGGCGAAGTGGACCCCGCAGCACGAGGCGCCGGAACCCCTCGAGGGCCCGGTCGTAGCGACCATCACCGGCGGCACGATCCTGTGGTTCGTCCTCTTCCTGGCGCAGCTGCCCTTCTACGGCTGGTACGACGACCACGGGCACACCTGGTGGCTGTGGACCTGCCTGGCCGGCGGCGGCCTCGGCCTGATCGGCATCTGGTACGTCCGCAAGCGCGACGCGGCGCTCAAGCGGGCGGCGGCCCGGCAGGAGAACGCCCTGGACGGCTGACGCCCGGGGCCCCGGCGGGCTGCCGCTGGGGACGGTGCCCGAGGGGTGAACGTCCGCGTCCCCACGTACCGTCGAATGCATGACGCACATCGACGCGGGTGCCGGACTCGACCCTGCGCACCCCGTGCCGGTGCCGTCCGTCCCGCCGACCGGGCTGACCGGCGCCCAGGTCGCCGAGCGGACGGCGCGCGGTCAGGTCAACGACGTGCCGGTGCGCTCCAGCCGCTCGCTCCCCGAGATCGTCCGGGCGAACGTCTTCACCCGGTTCAACGCGATCATCGGCGTGCTGTGGCTGATCATGCTGGTCGTCGCACCCATCCAGGACAGCCTGTTCGGCTTCGTCATCCTCGCCAACACGGGCATCGGCATCGTCCAGGAGTGGCGGGCGAAGAAGACCCTCGACTCGCTCGCCGTGATCGGCGAGGTGCGGCCCACCGTGCGCCGCGACGGCACGGCCGTCGAGATCGGCACCTCGGACATCGTGCTCGACGACGTGCTGGAGGTCGGCCCCGGCGACAAGGTCGTGGTCGACGGGGTGTGCGTGGAGGCCGAGGGGCTGGAGATCGACGAGTCCCTGCTCACCGGTGAGGCCGACCCGGTCGTCAAACACCCCGGCGACGCGGTGATGTCCGGCAGCTTCGTCGTCGCGGGCGGCGGCGCCTTCCAGGCCACCCGCGTCGGCCGCGAGGCGTACGCCGCGCAGCTCGCGGACGAGGCCTCCCGGTTCACGCTCGTCCACTCCGAGCTGCGCACCGGCATCTCCACGATCCTCAAGTACGTCACCTGGATGATGGTGCCCACCGCGATCGGCCTGGTGATCAGCCAGCTCGTGGTCAAGCAGCACGGCGTCAAGGACTCCGTCGCCCGCACGGTCGGCGGGATCATCCCCATGGTCCCCGAGGGCCTGGTGCTGCTGACCTCCGTCGCCTTCGCGATCGGGGTGATCCGGCTGGGCCGCAAGCAGTGCCTGGTGCAGGAACTGCCCGCGATCGAGGGCCTCGCCCGCGTCGACACGGTCTGCCTCGACAAGACCGGCACCCTCACCGAGGGCGGCATGGACGTCACCGGGCTGCGCCTGCTCAACGGCTACGACGAGGCGTACGTCCGCCAGGTGCTCGGCGCGCTCGGCGAGTCCGACCCACGGCCCAACGCCAGCCTCAAGGCGATCATCGACGCCTACCGGGAGACCGGGCAGTGGCGCTGCACCGAGTCGCTGCCCTTCTCCTCCGCCCGCAAGTACAGCGGCGCCACCTTCAGCGAGGGCGGCGGCGAGTCCAGCACCTGGCTGCTGGGCGCGCCGGACGTGCTGCTCGCCGACGACGACCCGGCGCTCGCCGAGACCGGGCGGCTCAACGAGGACGGGCTGCGGGTGCTGCTGCTCGCCCGTGCCGCCCGCGACCTGGACGACGCCCGCGCCGCGCAGGACGCCCACCCCGCCGCCCTGGTCGTCCTGGAGCAGCGGCTGCGGCCCGACGCGGCCGACACCCTGCACTACTTCGCCGAGCAGAACGTGCGCGCCAAGGTGATCTCCGGCGACAACGCGGTCTCCGTCGGCGCGGTCGCCGCCAAGCTGGGGCTCAAGGGGACGGCGGTGGACGCGCGGCGGCTGCCCGAGGAGCAGGAGGAGATGGCCCGGGAGCTGGACGAGGGCACGGTGTTCGGCCGGGTCACCCCGCAGCAGAAGCGGGACATGGTCGGGGCCCTGCAGTCGCGCGGGCACACCGTCGCGATGACCGGCGACGGCGTCAACGACGTCCTCGCGCTCAAGGACGCCGACATCGGTGTCTCCATGGGCTCCGGCTCCGAGGCCACCCGCGCGGTCGCGCAGATCGTGCTGCTGGACAACAGCTTCGCCACGCTGCCCTCGGTGGTCGCCGAGGGCCGGCGGGTCATCGGCAACATCACCCGGGTGGCGACGCTGTTCCTGGTGAAGACGGTGTATTCGGTGCTGCTGGCGGTACTCGTGGTGTGCTGGCGGGTGGAGTACCCGTTCCTGCCGCGCCACCTGACCCTGCTGTCCACGCTCACCATCGGCGTGCCCGCCTTCTTCCTCGCCCTCGCGCCCAACACGGAACGGGCCCGCCCGCACTTCGTGCGCCGCGTGATGCGGTACGCGATCCCGGGCGGGCTGGTGGCGGGGGCGGCGACCTTCGTGACCTATCTGCTGGCCCGGCACCACTACACGGGCCCGGGCTCGCTGAACGCGGAGACCAGCGCGGCGACACTGACCCTGTTCCTGGTCTCGATGTGGGTCCTGGCGATCATCGCCCGCCCGTACACGTGGTGGCGCGTCGCGCTGGTCGCCGCGATGGGCGCGGCCTTCCTGCTGGTGCTGGTGGTGCCGTGGCTCCAGCGCTTCTTCGCGCTGAAGCTGGTGGGCATGCAGATGCCGTGGACGGCGGTCGGCATCGCGGTGGCGGGGTCGGCGCTGCTGGAGCTGTCCTGGCGCTGGGTGGGGCGGCGGTTCCCCGCCTAGGGGGGTGTCCGGACGCCGGTCGGAGCGGACCTCAGTCGAACCAGCGGTCCCTTGCCAGCTCGGCCGTCCGTGACGGGTCCTCCAGCAGGGCCGCCACCTCGAAGCGGCGGGGCCACTGGCCCGCCGCCCAGGCCAGGCCCGCGGCCACGCCCTCCAGGGTGGCCGCGTGCAGGACGCCGTCGTCGGTCAGCCGCCAGTCGATCTCCACACCGTCCACGACGAGTTCGTCGTGCTCGACGTACGCCTCGGGAGTGCGCGGGCCGAGCAGCACCCGCACCGGCTCCGGTACGTCGTGCTCGGCGCCCTCGGACGTGACCTCGCCGGTGACGGACTCGCTCAGCCGCCGCACCTGCAACAGCTCCGCCAGGTCGGCCGCCCGGGAGGGCCGCACCGGCAGCAGCGGCACGCCCTCGGTGAAGGGCAGCAGGTCCGGCGAGTCGACGACCACCGCGTCGGCCGCGTCCACGACCCGCACCTCGCCGTCGACGACCGCGCGCAGCTCGTCCGGCAGCGTCACCCGCTCGGGGTCCAGCTCGGCCAGCGCCCCGTACAGGCCGTGCAGTTGGGCCGCGGTGACCTGCCGGCCGGGGTCCGCGAGGCGGTCGAGGAGTTCCGACGCGCCGCCCGGCTCGTCCAGCAGGGCCGCCACCGACGTCCGTACGCCCAGCGCGCGCAACACCTGCTCGTCGTCGAAGCCGGTGGCGTCGGCCTCGTCGTACAGGCCGCGCAGCAGCGGGTCGCCGCCCGCCGCGAGCAGACCGGCGGGGCGGCGGCCGTCGAGCACCGGGTGCCCGCGCAGCCACCACGCGGTGTACGGCCGTACGACCTCATGCGTGCCGTCGGGCAGCAGGATCCGCACCGGCTGCACGAGGGCGTCCCGCAGCGGCGGACGGGCCAGCATCGCGAGCGCCTGCGGCCAGGCGTCGTCGTCGACCAGGTCCAGGTCGCGCACGGCGACGATCTCCGTGGCGACCGGCGGCACGGGCGTGTCGGGGAAGCGGTCGAGGACGTCCTCGCACCACACGTCGACGGCGTCCAGCAGGCCGGGGTCGTCGGGCTCGGCGTACTCGCCCTCGCGCGGCTCCAGTTCGTCCGGGTCGAGGACCACATCGGTGGCGCGGACCAGGGCGAAGGCGGCCAGCACCCCGCAGGCGGCGAGGGGTTCCTCGCCCCACCGGGCGGCCAGGCCGGCGTCCACCGTCGCGAGTTCACCCTCCCGCATCACCTGGTGGAAGGCGCTGCCGGGGAAGACCAGTTCACCCGCGGGAGCGAGTTCGCCGTCCTCGTCGGGCAGGGCGAGCGCGCCGAGCCACGGCTCCTCGCCGGGTTCCAGACCCGCGTCCCGCACCAGGGCGAGGACGGTGTCGGCCAGTTCCTCGGCGTCCAGCCCGTCCTCGTCCCAGGACCCGCCGTCGTCGTCGAGGGAGACCGCGACCGCCGCCCGCACCTGCGGAGTGGTCAGCACGGCCCGCGGGGTGGCGGGCAGCGCGCCGAGCTTCTCCAGCAGCGGATGCGCGGCGTCCTCGTGGGCCACCTTCAGCCCGAGCCGGGCGAGGACCTCCGGGTCGATGCGCGGGGCGTCGGGGGTGGGCAGCAGCACCTGCCGGGGGCCGATCGTCGTCCGGCCGTCGGCGAGCGGCACCGGCAGGCCGGTGAGCCGGTCGGGGTCCACGCCCGCCAGGGACTCGTACAGCTCGTGCCACCAGCCGGGGTCCTTCTCCAGGCCGGCCAGCCGGTCGACGGCGTCGGTCAGCGGCAGCCGGGCGACACCCAGGGTGCGCAGCTCGACGCGGCGCTCCAGACCGGCGGGCAGCAGGGTCGGCAGCACCTCGGCGAGCACACGGACGGTGTCGGCGCCCGCGCCCTCGACGACCTCCGCGTCGCGCGGGCGCAGCGCCTCGGGCAGGTCGTCGCCGTCCTCCTCGCCGCTCGGCCGGACGGCGGGCGGCAGGAACGCGGTGCGCGGCAGCCGCTGGAGGATCGCCTGGCGCAGGGCGCCGTCCAGTTCGCCCTTGCCGAGCGGGCCGGGCACGAGGTCGATGATCCCGTCCGTCACCGGCCGCCAGTCGGCGAGCAGGGCGGCGTAGGCGTCGGCGGCCTGCTGGATCAGGAAGTCGGTGAGCGCGCCGGGCGCGGCGTGCCGGCGGGTGGTGTCCAGCGGGAAGGACGCGATGAGCAGCGCGGGAACGCCGAGCGGCTCGTCGCTGGGGGTGGGCGCGTGCACGACGGGGCTGGTGCGGGGGCGTTCGGGCCGCCCGTCGCCGTCGACGGGGACGGCCCAGGTGAGCGACCAGTGGGGCCGCAGCCGTTCCTCGACGGGCCGGTCGCCGAGCAGTTCGGGCGCGCTCGCCCCGTGCGCGGAGGCGGTACGCCAGCGGGTGGTGCCCTCGCGTGAGTCCTCCACGACGGTGAGGTCGCCCTCGGTGCGGCGGCGCAGGGTGCGGGTGGTGCCGCCGCTGTCGACGACGACCTCCTCCAGGCCGGGCAGGGCGAGCAGCAGGGCGTCGTCGACGGCGTCGAGGAGCCGTTCGGCGAGGTCGGCGGCGGCCGTGTCACGCAGCGGCAGGATGACGACGGTGTCGTAGCCGCCGGGGGCCGTGCCCTCGGCGGCGAACGGCAGGCGCAGCAGCGGTACGTGGCCGTCGCGGCGGCGGATCTCGTCGCCCAGACCGGGGCTGTGCCGGGCGGTCTCCTCGGCCAGGTGCCGGGCCTCGGCGAGGGACCAGCGCACGCCGCCGTGCCGGCCGACGACGGCGGGCTCGTCGGTGACGGACAGGACGGAGGCGAAACCGACGCCGAAGCGGCCGACGGACGGCGTGTCGCGCTTGGCGGAGGCGCGCAGGGTGGCCAGCGACTCCACGCCGGCGGCGTCCAGCGGGGCGCCGGTGTTGGCGGCGGCGAGGACACCGTCGCGCAGCGTCAGACGCAGCCGGCCGGGCACGCCGGCGCGGGCCGCGGCGTCGGCCGCGTTCTGGGCGAGCTCCACGACGAGGCGGTCGCGGTAGCCGCCGAGGACCAGGTCCTCCTCGGCGTTGGCGTCCTCCCGGAACCGGGCGGGGCTGGTGGCCCAGGCGTCGAGCACGCCCCGGCGGAGCCTCGCCGTGGCGAAGGGGTCAGCGCCTTCCGCGGCCGGCCGCACGAACTTGCTCACGTTCACTCTCCTCATCGGCGACACCTGAAAGTACCGGGTGCGGGGTGCCTGCGGCGCCGGCCTTGGGTGCCTGCGGCGCGGGGGTGTTTTCGTCTGCGGGTGCGTGGGGGGTGGGCGCGCCGTTTCCCGCGCCCCTTTTGTGCCTGCGGCGCGGGTGCCTGCGGCGCGGGTGCCTGCGGCGCTGGGTGCGTTGTCGTCTGCGGGTTGCGTTGTGGCTGGGCGCGCCGTTCCCCGCGCCCCTTTTGTGCCTGCGGCGGCCCGTTGCCGTCCGGTGGACGGTTGCGGTCTCGCCTGCGGCCGGTGGTTACGGCGGGGCCGGGGTGGGGGGTGTCCGTCCTCGGTCCGGCCACCCGTCACTTCATACGGCGCCCTCCGCCGGTGCCGGCCGCTGCGGGCGGACACCCCCCACCCCGGCCCCTTCCCGCCGTCGGCGGGTGCGGGCGCGTCGGGGTGGGTGCGGGGCCATTCCCGCCGTCGGTGGGGGTGGGGCGTGTCGGGGTGGGCGCGGGGTCCTTCCCGCCGTCGGTGGGGGTGGGGCGTGTCGGGGTGGGCGTGGGGTCCTTCCCGCCGTCGGTGGGGGTGGGCTAGGAGTGGCCCAGTTCTGCTGCTTCCTCGTCTGCTGCCGGGGGGACCGAGCCGGAGTCGGGGGCCGGGCGCAGGGGGAAGGGGTCGACCCTCGTCTCGTCGATCACCGGTGGAGCGGGGCGCGGGGTCTTCGGCATGACCGCGGCCTCGGAGTGGCCGCCGCAGCCGTAGGTCAGGGAGACGACGCGGCCGTCGGCCGGGGCGAACTCGTTGGCGCACACCCCGAAGGCCTGGCCCAGCGAGCCGCCGAGCGGCATCAGGAAGCCGCAGCTGACACAGGCGGCGGGGGCGGCCTGCGCCATCGGGGTCTTGGCGCCGAACGCCTCCTCCCAGCGGTCGGCGGCGGTGTGCAGGCCGTAACGGGACAGCACCCGGGCGCGGCGCATGCCCAGTTCCTCGGCGACCGCGGCGATCGAGCCCCGCTTGGGCGCCGTGGGCAGGGCCCGCGCCGGGCCCTCGGTGACCTCGACGTCCTCGGCCTCCACCAGATCGGCCATCTCCTCGGAGACGGCGGAGTTCGGCGGCGGCGTGTCCTCGCCGGTGTAGCCGGGCTCCAGGCGCAGATCCTCGGCGTCCGTGGGCAGCAGGTCGCCCGGGCCCATGTCGCCGGGACGCAGCCGCTCGCTCCACGGCACCCACTCCGGGGCCAGCACGGCGTCCGGGCCGGGCAGCAGCACGACCTCGTCGAGCGTGACGAGCTTGGCGCGCGAGGCGCGGGCCACCGTCACGGCCCACCGCCAGCCGCGGTACCCCAGCTCCCGGCATTCGAAGAAGTGCGTGACAACGCGGTCGCCCTCGGAGACGACTCCCGCGTGTTCCCCGACGACGCCGGGTGCGGCGGCCTCCTCGGCGGCACCGCGGGCGAGGTCGACGGCCTCGGCGCACAGGCGGTCAGGGGTGCGGCTTCGCGTTGTCGCTGCGCTCACAGGTATCGCTTCTCTCCAGTACGCCGTCTTCCGGGTGCGGGCGCCTTGAGGCGACGGCGCGGACGGAGCGGACAACCGGACCGCTTCGACGTCTGCGCGCGCTCACGCTCGGGCGCACCTCCTCCGGACCATTCTGCCTGTTCGTCGGCGCTCGGCCTACACCGGTCGATTTCTTTCGCCGCTTCGCGGCGATTTGTTTCCGCGTGGCGCGCCCCGCGGCCCGCCCCGAAACTTAAGGCCCATACGTGCGGTAACGGCACTATCCACCCCGTACTCGGGGCACTATGACGACGTGGCAGCCGCGAGGACGTCCCAAGTGAGCGGTTCGGGCCGGTTCGGAGGGTCCGTCCGCGCGGTCGGGCGCGCCCTGCATTTTCCGGTGACCGGGGCCGCCCGCGGCATCCGCAAGGCCACGCACGCGCAGGGGGCCGGCGAGTCGGGCCTCGGCAAGCTGATCGAGCTGCACGCCGTCAACGGCGCCGGCGACGTGATGATCACCGTGGCCCTGGCGTCCACGGTGTTCTTCTCGGTGCCGACGGACGAGGCGCGGGGCCGGGTCGCGCTGTACCTGGCGATCACCATGGCGCCGTTCACGGTGCTGGCCCCGGTGATCGGCCCGCTGCTGGACAAGCTGCCGCACGGCCGGCGCGCGGCGATGGCGGGCGCGATGCTGGCTCGGGCGCTGCTGGCGCTGGTGCTGAGCGGGGCGGTCGTCACCGGGAGCCTGCAGCTGTATCCGGCGGCGCTCGGCGTGCTGGTCGCGTCGAAGGCGTACGGCGTGGTCAGAAGCGCGGTGGTGCCCCGGCTGCTGCCGCCGAAGCTGTCGCTGGTCAAGGCGAACTCCCGGGTCACGCTCGGCGGCCTGCTCGCCACCGGCGTCGCCGCGCCGATCGGGGGCGCGCTGCACGCCCTCGGGGCCCGCTGGCCGCTGTACGGGGCGTTCGTGATCTTCGTCGCGGGAACGTTCCTGTCGTTCTCCCTGCCGCCGAAGGTGGACTCCGCCAAGGGGGAGGACACCGCGCTGCTGGCGGCGGACGAGCAGCATCTGCACGGCCCGCACCGCAAGGCCGCGAAACGCCCAGGGCTGCGCACCGTCGGCCCGGCCGTCACGCACGCGCTCGGCGCGAACGCCGCCGTCCGCTGCCTGACCGGCTTCCTGATCTTCTTCCTGGCGTTCCTGCTGCGCGAGCACCCGATGACCGGGCAGAGCGCGGCGGTGTCCCTCGGCATGGTCGCGGTCGCGGCCGGCGTCGGCAACGCGCTCGGTACGACCGTCGGCGCCTGGCTGCGGTCCAAGCCGCCGGAGATCATCATCGTCACCGTACTGGCCGTGGTGCTCGCCGCCGCGGTCACGGCGGCGATCTTCTTCGGCGCCGTCCTCGTGGCGTGTCTGGCGGCCGTCGCCGGGTTCGCGCAGGCACTGGCGAAGCTGGCGCTGGACGCGCTGATCCAGCGGGACGTGCCGGAACTGGTCCGCACCTCGGCCTTCGCCCGCTCCGAGACGCTGCTGCAGATGGCGTGGGTCTTCGGCGGCGCGATCGGCATCGTGATGCCCCTGAACGGCACGGCCGGCCTGTGCGTGGGCGCGGCGATCGTCGCGGCGGGCTGGCTGACGACGCTGCGGGGGCTGCTGAGGTCGGCGCGCCACGGCGGCGCGACGCGCACACGGGTGGCGTGACGGGGGCGAGCCGCACCGTCCCCACCCCAGAAACGGCGCCGGCGCCGCCAGGCGATAGCCTTCGGCCATGACCATCCTGCAATCCGTCGTGCGACGCCGCCGCGCCGTCGCCGCCGCCGGCGCCGTTTCCGCCGGACTGCTCGTCCTGTCGGCCTGCGACAAGCCGACGCCGATGTCGACGATCACCGTCGGCAGGAGCTCGGTCAACTCCGAGGCGACCTGCTACAACGACGGCAAGGCGATCAAGACCTCCGAGCTCGCCAAGTGCCTGAAGGCGGACAAGTCGATCACCGTCGACCCCGACGAGACCGTGCGCTTCGGTGTCGATCCGGACATCGCGGACAAGAGCTGGACGATCCTCATGAACGGTCAGCCGCTGACCGACGCCAGCAAGAAGACCTACCGCACCATCCCGGGCAGCGTGTTCTTCAACGCCCAGTACGGTGCCAGCGGCGACACCACCTTCGTCTCCATCAAGGCGGGCGAGAAGGACGTCGAGGGCATCTGGTCCTTCAAGCTCAAGAAGGGCGCCTGATCACGTCCTCGCCCACTCCGGCACGACTGCTCGTGGCCACCGCCGTCCCCGTGGAGCGGGACGCGGTGGCGCGGGCGTTCCCCGGCCCGGGTGAGGAGCGGCGCCTGCCCGGCGTGACGCTGCTGCGGGCCGGTGCCCTGGACCTCGTCGCCGCCGGCGTCGGTCCCGCGCTCGCCGCCGCGTCCACGGCCGCCGCGCTGACCGCGGCCGCCCTCGCCGGCACCCCGTACGACCTGGTCGTCTCCGCCGGCATCGGCGGCGGTTTCCTGCCGTCGGCCCCCGTCGGCTCCCTCGTCGTCGCCGACGAGATCACCGCCGCCGACCTGGGCGCCGACACCCCCGGCGGGTTCCTGCCCGTCACCGACCTGGGCTTCGGCACCGTCACCCACCGCCCGCCGGCCGGCCTGGTCCGGCAGGCCGCACAGGCCCTCGGCGCCCCCGCCGGACCCGTGCTGACCGTGTCCACGGTCACCGGCAGCGCCGCCCGTGCCGCCGAGCTGCGCGAGCGGCACCCCCGCGCCCTCGCCGAGGCGATGGAGGGCTTCGGCGTCGCCGAGGCCGCCGCCGCGCACGGCGTGCCCGTCCTGGAGATCCGCGCCGTCTCCAACCCCGTCGGCCCGCGCGACCGCGCCGCCTGGCGCATCGGCGACGCGCTCACCGCGCTGACCGAGGGGTTCGGGAAGCTGGCGCCCGTCCTGGAAAGTTGGAACCCACATGACCGGTGAGCCCCTGCCCGGCACCGTGCAGATCGCCTACTCCCCCTGCCCGAACGACACCTTCGTCTTCGACGCCCTCGCCCACGGCCGCGTCCCCGGCGCCCCCGCCCTCGAGGTGACGTTCGCGGACATCGACGTCACCAACGGCATGGCCGAGCGCGGCGAGCTGGACGTGCTGAAGGTGTCGTACGCCGTCCTGCCGTACGTGCTCGGCGAGTACGCGCTGCTGCCCTGCGGGGGCGCGCTGGGCCGGGGCTGCGGGCCGCTGGTGCTCAGCCGGGAGGCCGGCCTGGACCTCGCCGGCCGTACGGTCGCCGTGCCCAGCGAGAAGTCGACGGCGTATCTGCTGTTCCGGCTGTGGGCGGCGGACGTGGTGCCCGGAGGCGTCGGCGAGATCGTCGTCATGCCGTTCCACGAGATCATGCCGGCCGTGCGGGACGGCAAGGTGGACGCGGGCCTCGTCATCCACGAGGCGCGGTTCACGTACCAGAACTACGGGCTGCACAAGCTCGCCGACATGGGCGAGCACTGGGAGAACACCACCGGGCTGCCCATCCCGCTCGGCGCGATCATCGCCAGGCGCTCGCTCGGCGCGGACGCGCTGAAGGTGATCGCCGAGTCGATCCGCACCTCCGTGCGCGCGGCGTGGGACGAGCCGGAGGCGTCCCGGCCCTACGTCATGGAGCACGCCCAGGAGATGGATCCGGCCGTCGCCGACCAGCACATCGGGCTGTACGTCAACGAGTTCACCGCCGACCTCGGCGAGGACGGCTACGCCGCCGTGCGCGGGCTGCTCACCCGTGCGGCGGCCGAGGGGCTGGTGCCGCCCCTCGGCCCCGACGCGCTGGATTTCCCCTGACGGGTGCCGGGATCAGACGTCGAGCTGGTCGGCCACCGCGCGCAGCAGCCCGGCCACCTTCTTTCCGGCGGTCTTCTCGGGGTAGCGGCCGCGTTCCAGGGTCTGGGTGACGTTCTCCAGAAGGGTCGTCAGGTCCTGGACGATGGAGGCCAGTTCGTCGGGCTTCTTGCGGGTCGCGGCCGCGACCGACGGGGTCGGGTCGAGTACGGTCAGGGAGAGCGCCTGGTCGCCGCGCTGTCCGGCGACCACGCCGAACTCCACGCGCTGACCGGGCTTGAGGGTCTCGACTCCGGCGGGGAGGACCGAGGAATGAACGAAGACGTCACCGCCGTCGTCGCGGGAGAGAAAGCCGAAGCCCTTCTCACTGTTGAACCACTTGACCTTGCCGGTAGGCACGTCTGTCCTCGTCCTCGTACTCGTCGGAAAGCTGCTCAATAACAACCCAGGCGGGTCGACCTTGACCCGCCGGTTCCAAGGCTAATGGTCTTCGGGCGGCTGACAAGACGTCGCCCGGTTGTTCCTTCGCGCTGGGAACTACCCTGGTCGGGTGCGTGACAAAACCCAACCGAATTCCGCCGCGCCCGGTGATCGGCTGATCCGTGCCGGTGCGATCGTCTTCTTCATCGGTGCCGTGGCCACACTGGTCACCGTTGCCCCGTTGTTCTTCGGAACGTCGCCTTTTCCGACGTACATGTTCGGCTTGAGCATGCTCATGGCCGTCGGGTTCGTTCTCGCGGGGGCCGGCGTGCTGCGCTCGGTCGCGGCGGGGCGGCGTCAGGCGCGGGCCGCCTCCGGCACGCCGTCGAGGTAGGCGGCGAGCCACCGCGGGAATTCCGTGAGATCGGCGAGGATCACGTCCGCGCCGGCCGCGCGGAGTTCCTCCGGCGCGCACGGACCGGTCGCCACCGCCACCGACAGTGCCCCGGCCGTCCGGGCGCCTCGCACATCACCGAGGTGGTCGCCGACGTACACGCTCGCGCCGTGCGCGCGCAGCGCCTCCGCCTTGCGCTCCGCCCACAGATCGCCGATCACCTCGTCGGGCTCCAGCCCGAGGTGATCGACGTGCAGTTTCGCGTTCGGCTCGTACTTCGCCGTGACGACGATCGCGCGTCCCCCGGCCCGGCGCACCGCCGCTATCGCCTCCCGGGCGCCGGGCAGGGCGGGGGTGGCGGCCACGGCGTACGTCGGATACATCGCGCGGTACAGGTCGGCGACCTCGGCCACCTCGTCCGCCGGGAACCAGTTCGCCAGTTCGTCGGCGAGCGGCGGGCCCAGGCGGGTCACCGCGAGATCGGCGTCGACATAGGTGCCGGTCCGCTCCGACAGCGCCTGGTAGCAGGCGCGGATGCCGGGACGGGAGTCGATCAGGGTCATGTCGAGGTCGAAGCCGACGGTGGGGGCGGCGGGGGCCTGGGCAGTCATGAGGGACATTGTGCCGGGTGGCCGCCGCGTCCCCGCGCCGCCGGGACGGTCCGTACGGCGGGGCCGGGTCAGCGTTCCTTCTGGGAGCGCCAGACCAGGAACAGGGCCGACGCCACCGCCGCGCCGCGCACGACCCACGGCCAGGTCCCGGCGATCGCCTCGTTCATATGGCCGTCGGCGATGGGGGTGCCCCAGCGGCCCTGGGTGCGGCCCCACAGCCACACCAGCCCCGCGGCCAGGGCCGCGCCGGGCAGGCCCAGCACCGCCCACTTCGCCTCCGCCCGGGTCAGGCGGCGGGAGGCGTAGGCGATCAGCCAGCCCGCCAGCAGCGCGAACCCGTTGCCGAGCACGGCGCCCGCGACGAGGGCGGCCGCGGCGAGGAGGAGCAGGGGGTTGCGCCAACGGCCGGCGGGCCGGGCGAACAGGCGGCGGCGCACCGGCGCGTCCGCGTCGTCCTCCGCTGCCGCCTCCGGCGCGGGGGCGGCCGGCTCCTCCCGCTCGTCCGGCTCGTCCCGCTGTGGTCGTGGGGGTGGCTTGAGGAGGTCGGGGATCTCGACGCCGCCGGTGAAGCCGGGGACCTCGTCGCTGAAGTCCGTGCGCCACCAGTCGGGGGGTACGGCGGGCCCGCCCAGCTCGGCGGCGCTCGCGAGGTGGGGCGGGGAGGGGGCGGAGGCGGGGGCCGCCGGCGGGGCGGTGGGGCGGGGGCGGGGGACGAACCGGGCGCGGCGCGTGGGGGGCTCGGCCGCTGCGGCGGCGGTGCCGCCGTCGCGCTGCTCGGGTACGGCCGTGGAGGGGGGCGTGGGGCCGGTGGCGCCGCCGGCGGCCGCGACGAGGTCGTCGGGGGTGCCGAGCCGCTCGATGATGCGGCGCACGGCGGCCGGGCTGTCGACCACGGTCCTGGCGCGGCGTTTGTCGATCTCGTCGCGCAGGCCGGCGACGAGGCGCATGCGGGTGGCGGACGGCAGCTGACGCTGCTGCGCCACGTCGCCGACGCGGCTCAAGTACTCGTAGACGACCTTGTCGCTCTCGATCCCCACGAAGTCCCTCCGGGGGTGCGTGTGTTTCTGATGCCCCGTTGGACGACGGTAGCGCGTCCTGCGGGGGTGGTCGCGCGTCCCCCGAGGGTCGTCGCGCGTCCCGCCGGGGGGTCGTCGTTCGTCTGCGGGTGGGGTGGGGGCTGGTCGCGCAGTTCCCCGCGCCCCTGAGTTGGCTGTCGTGCCGTCGGGTCGCGCGTCCCGCCGGGGGGTCGTCGTTCGTCTGCGGGTGGGTGGGGGCTGGTCGCGCAGTTCCCCGCGCCCCCGGGTTGGCTGTCGTGCCGTCGGTTTCACAGTGGGCCCCCGCCGTTCTCCGCGTTCCCGGGTTGGCTGTCGTGCCGTCGGTTTCACGACGGGGGTCGGCGGGGGAACCGCTAACGTGGTTCGGATGAGCATCGAGGACACTCCGGCACCCCGCTCCCTCGCGGAAGCGCTCCGTGGGCGTGAGGACGCCTCCCTCGCCGCCCTCCTGCGCAGCCGTCCCGATCTGATCACCCCCGTCCCGACGGACCTCACGCAGCTCGCCACCCGTGCCGGTACGCGGGCGAGCGTGGTGCGGGCGCTGGAGCGGCTGGACCGGTTCGCGCTGCAGACCGCCCAGGCGCTGGCCGTCGCGGGTGACCCGGCGACGTACGAGGAGCTGCTCGGGCTGATGGCCGGTGACGAGCGGGGCGCGGCCGTCGTCGCCGCGCTGCCGCACGCCCTCGGTGTGCTGCGCGAGCAGGCGCTGGTGTGGGGCGGTGACGACCGGCTGCGGCTGGTGCGCACCGCCCGTGAGCTGCTCGCCCCCTCCCCGCAGCATCCGTCGCCGACCGGCCTCGGGCCGACCGTGCAGGAGGCGACGGCCGGGATGTCGCCGGGGCGGATCCAGGAGATCGTCACCGCCGCCGGGCTGCCCTCGACGCATGACTCGGTGTCCGCCGTGGCCGCGCTGACCGCCCTGTTCACACACCGCACGCGGATGAGGCGCCTGCTGGCCAAGGCCCCCGCGGAGGCGCGCGAGGTGCTGGAACGGCTGGTGTGGGGGCCGCCCTACGGGCAGGTCACGGCCGATCCCGCGGCGCATCTGCGGTGGCTGCTGGACAGAGGGCTGCTGCTGCCGACGGCGCCCGGGACCGTCGTACTGCCCCGGGAGGTGGCCCTGCATCTGCGGGGCGGGCGGGCGCACCGGGAGCCGGAGCCGGTGCCGCCGGTGGTGGCCGCCGGTGCCGTACACCGTCCACAGGTTGTGGACAGTACGGCCGCCGGGCAGGCGCTGACCGCGCTGGCGACCGTCGAGGAGCTGCTGAAGGAGTGGGACGAGGGCGGGCCCGCCGTGCTGCGGGCCGGCGGGCTCAGCGTGCGGGACCTCAAGCGGACCGCGGTCGCCCTGGACGTCTCCGAGCCCGTGGCCGCTTTCTGGGTGGAGCTGGCGTACGCCGCCGGCCTGGTCGCCTCCGACGGCGAGGCCGACGAGCGGTACGCGGCCACTCCGGCGTACGACGAGTGGCGGGAGCTGCCGCCCGCCGAGCGGTGGGGGCGGCTCGCCGAGGCGTGGCTCGCGGCCACCCGGACGTCCGGGCTGGTCGGCGGCCGGGACGCCAAGGAGCGGACCCTGGCCGCGCTCGGCCCGGGGCTCGACCGGTCCGCGGCCCCCGAGGTACGGCACCGCGTCCTGACGCTGCTCGCCGCGCTGCCGGAGGGCGCGGCCCCGGTCGCCGGGTCGGTGCTGGAGCGGCTGCGCTGGGAGCGTCCGCAGCGGCGCGAGGAGGACCTGCGGACGCGGCTCGCCCAGTGGACGCTGAGCGAGGCCGAGCTGATCGGGGTGACCGGGCGCGGCGCGCTGTCGGCTCACGGGCGGGCGCTGCTGGGGGCGCCCGTGGCGGAGGGAGCGCGGGAGGAGCCCGAGGGGCCGGGCGACAAGCTGCCCGTCCACCACCACCGACCGCGGTTCGTCGCCCCCCTCACCCCGGGTGAGCAGGCCGCCGCCACCGCCGCCGCCACCCGTCTGCTCGCGCCGCTGCTGCCCGAGCCGCTGGACCACGTGCTGTTGCAGGCCGACCTGACGGCCGTGGCGCCGGGGCCGTTGCAGCGGCCGCTCGCGGACATGCTCGATGTGCTCGCGGACGTGGAGTCGAAGGGTGGTGCGACCGTGTACCGGTTCACGCCCGCCTCCGTGCGGCGGGCGCTGGACGCCGGACAGACCGCGGCCGACCTGCACGCCTTCCTCACCGCGCACTCGCGTACGCCGGTGCCGCAGCCGCTGGCGTATCTGATCGACGACGTGGCCCGCAAGCACGGGCATCTGCGGGTGGGGGCCGCCTCGGCGTATGTGCGCTGCGACGACGACGCCCTGCTGAACGAGATCCTCGCCGACCGGCGGGCCGCCGGGCTGCGGCTGCGGCGCCTCGCGCCGACGGTGCTGGCCACGCAGGCCGATCCGGCGGCGCTGCTGGAGGGGCTGCGGGCGATGGGGTTCGCGCCGGCCGCCGAGTCCGCGGAGGGCGATGTGCTGATCGCGCGGGCCGACGTGCACCGCACCCCGCCGCGTACCGCTCCGGAGCCGGTGCCGGACGGGCCGCCGGTGCCGGACGCCACGCTGCTGACGGCCGCGATCCGGGCCATCCGCGCGGGCGACCTCGCCTCCACGGCACCCCGCAAGCCGAGCGCGGGCACTCCGGCACCGGGTGAGATGCCGCGGACCTCGTCCGCCGAGACCCTCGCCACCATGCAGGCCGCCTGCCTGAGCGGCGAGGCCGTGTGGATCGGCTTCGTCAACGCCGAGGGCGCCGCCAGCCAGCGGGTCATCGCCCCGGTCAGGGTCGAGGGCGGCTTCGTGACGGCGTACGACCACACCGCGGACGAAGTCCGCACGTTTCCCCTCCACCGGATCACGGGCGTGGCGGAGCTCGCGGACGACTGAGCCCGGGGTGCGGCACACTGGACGTTTGGGCCGTTGTGGAAAGGGTGTGTGCCGCGCGTGAACGGACCTCTGATCGTCCAGTCCGACAAGACGCTGCTCCTGGAGGTCGACCACGAGCAGGCCGACGAGTGCCGTCGGGCCATCGCGCCGTTCGCCGAGCTGGAGCGGGCGCCGGAGCACATCCACACCTACCGGCTGACGCCGCTCGGTCTGTGGAACGCGCGTGCCGCCGGGCACGACGCCGAGCAGGTCGTGGACGCGCTCGTGCAGTACAGCCGCTATCCGGTGCCGCACGCGCTGCTCGTCGACATCGCCGAGACCATGGACCGCTACGGGCGGCTGACCCTGCACAAGCACCCGGCGCACGGGCTGGTGCTCACCAGCACCGACCGGCCGGTGCTGGAGGAGGTGCTGCGCTCCAAGCGGATCGCGCCGCTGGTCGGGGCGCGGATCGACCCGGACACCGTGATCGTGCACCCCTCCGAGCGCGGGCAGATCAAGCAGACCCTGCTGAAGCTCGGCTGGCCGGCGGAGGACCTCGCCGGGTACGTCGACGGTGAGGCGCACCCGATCGAGCTGCACGAGGACGGGTGGGCGCTGCGCCCCTACCAGAAGCAGGCCGTGGAGAACTTCTGGCACGGCGGCAGCGGTGTCGTCGTGCTGCCGTGCGGCGCGGGGAAGACGCTGGTGGGGGCCGGGGCGATGTCCCAGGCCAAGTCCACGACGCTGATCCTCGTCACCAACACCGTCTCGGCCCGGCAGTGGAAGCACGAGCTGGTCAAGCGCACGAGCCTGACCGAGGACGAGGTCGGCGAGTACAGCGGGACGCGCAAGGAGATCCGGCCCGTCACCATCGCCACGTACCAGGTGCTGACGACCCGGAGGAAGGGCGTCTACCCGCACCTGGAGCTGTTCGACTCCCGGGACTGGGGCCTGATCGTCTACGACGAGGTGCATCTGCTGCCGGCGCCGGTGTTCAAGTTCACCGCCGACCTCCAGGCACGGCGGCGCCTCGGTCTGACCGCGACGCTGGTCCGCGAGGACGGCCGGGAGTCGGACGTGTTCTCCCTGATCGGACCGAAGCGGTTCGACGCGCCGTGGAAGGAGATCGAGGCGCAGGGCTACATCGCGCCCGCCGACTGCGTCGAGGTCCGGGTGAACCTGACCGACTCCGAGCGCCTCGCGTACGCGACCGCCGAGGCGGAGGAGAAGTACCGGTTCTGCGCGACGACGGACACCAAGCGGAAGGTGACCGAGGCGATCGTGCGGCGGTTCGCCGGGCAGCAGATCCTCGTCATCGGGCAGTACATCGACCAGCTCGACGAGCTGGGCGAGCACCTGGGCGCGCCGGTGATCAAGGGCGAGACGTCCAACGCGCAGCGCGAGAAGCTCTTCGACGCCTTCCGGGCCGGGGAGATCAACGTGCTGGTGGTCTCCAAGGTCGCGAACTTCTCCATCGACCTGCCGGAGGCGACGGTCGCCGTCCAGGTGTCCGGGACGTTCGGGTCGCGGCAGGAGGAGGCACAGCGGCTGGGTCGCGTGCTGCGGCCGAAGGCGGACGGCCACCAGGCGCACTTCTACTCGGTCGTCGCCCGCGACACCCTCGATCAGGACTTCGCCGCCCACCGCCAGCGCTTCCTGGCGGAGCAGGGCTACGCGTACCGGATCATGGACGCGGACGAGCTGCTGGCGGAGGACGCCTGAGGCCTCCCGGCCGGGTGGGCCGAGCGGACGGCCCGGTCATCCCGCGGGGAGCGAGAACACCAGCAGCAGGACGAACAGCGGCGGCAGCACGGACGCGGCCGCCAGCGAGGCCCGCAGCCGGGACCAGCGGCGCCGCCACGGCAGCAGCCAGGCGGTGAGCCAGGCCGCGAGGGTGGCGAAACCGCCGTACGAGAGAGTGCCGTCGATCAGCGCCAGCGAGGTCTCCAGGGACTGCGAGCAGTCGTCCGGGCCGCAGGCGTCGGTGGCCATGGCCGACAGCCCGCCGAAGACCAGCGCGGCCGGTCCGAGGACCCCCAGAGCGGCCGTGGCGACGCCGGGCGCGATCCAGGCCAGCCCGTCACGGTCGGCCTCGGGGGCCGGCAGGGGTGCGAAGTGCTGTGTGGCCATGGCCGAAGTCAAGCCGCCGGGCGGGGCCCCGCGCACCGGCGCGGGTACTCACCCCGGCGGCGTCGGCGTACTCAGCCGCGGTCCGTAGCGGCGGCGTACGCCCGCCTCCTCGCCGTACTCACCGAGGATGATCACGTCGAAGGCGGCGCGGGCGTAGACCTTGACCGCGCGCAGGGCGTCGCCGAGCAGGTGGCGGTGGCCGGCGGCTATCGGGGTGGCGCCGGAGGGGCGCCCGGGGGCTGGGCTGAAGGTCGCAGTGGTCATGTCTCCATGGTGCGATTACGGACATAAGGCTGTCGTCGGTCTGCGGGCGTCCGTTTCCCCTAGGCCGGGGCGGACGCGTCCCCTAAGGGATCGATCACCGCGCGGGCTGCGCGGCGGCCCGGTGCCGGATGTGCGGCGGCCCGGTGACGGACGTGCGGGCGGCCCAGTGCCGGACGCGTGCTCGGCCCGGTGCCGGACGCGCGCTCGGCCCGGCTCCGGCTGTGCGGCGGCCCGGCTTCGGATATTCGTTGGCCCGGGTCCCGCCCCGTCGCCTAGAATCTCCGCTCTTGCCCGCCTCCCCTCGCCCGGGAGCGCCGCCGGCCGGTCGGCAACCGGCCGGAGAAGTCCAGGAGTCACCCCCGCGCAGGTCCTTCCGGAGGCATCCCCTTGTCCACGCCCGTGTCCCTGTCCGCCGACGACCCACTGGCCCGGGAACGAGCGCATCTCGCCGCCTCCCGTGCCGCCCTGCGTGCGATGCGTGCGGACGTCGAGGCCCTCGACATCACCGACGTCGCCGCGAACTGGGTCAACGCCCAGGTCCTCGCCCGCCAGATCGACGACCGCATCAAGGCGCTCGCCGACCTCAGCGACACCCCGCTGTTCTTCGGCCGCCTCGACTACCAGCACGCGCCCGGTGCCGAGCAGGCCGAGGGCGCGGAGGGGGAGCGCTTCTACATCGGGCGGCGGCATGTGCACGACGCGGCCGGCGACCCCATGGTCATCGACTGGCGCGCCCCCGTCTCGCAGCCGTTCTACCGGGCCTCCAAGAAGGACCCGATGGACATCGCGCTGCGCCGCCGCTTCGGCTACACCGGCGGTGAGCTGACCGCGTACGAGGACGAGCACCTGTCGGACCCGGCGGAGACGGCGCGGACCAGCCGGCTGCTCCAGCAGGAGATCGAGCGGCCGCGCGTCGGCCCGATGCGGGACATCGTCGCCACCATCCAGCCCGAGCAGGACGAGATCGTCCGCAGCGGGCTGAGCGGCACGGTGTGCGTGCAGGGCGGCCCCGGCACCGGCAAGACGGCCGTCGGCCTGCACCGCGTCGCCTATCTGCTGTACGCCCACCGGGAGCGCCTCGCCCGTACCGGCACCCTCGTGATCGGGCCGAACAAGAGCTTCCTGCACTACATCGAGCAGGTGCTGCCCGCGCTGGGCGAGCTGACCGTGCAGCAGGCCACGGTGGACGACCTCGTCGCCGTCGTGGACGTCCGCGGCGTGGACGACGCGGACGCCGCCGTGGTCAAGGGCGACGCCCGGATGGCCGAGGTGCTCCGGCGCGCCCTGTACTCCCACGTCACGATGCCCACCGAGCCGGTGGTCGTGGTGCGCGGCTCGCGCCGCTGGCGGATGGCGGCGTACGAGATCGAGGAACTGGTACGGGAGTTGCTGGAGCGCGGCATCCGCTACGGCGCCGCCCGCGAGGCGCTGCCGCAGCGGATCGCGCACGCGGTGCTGGTGCAGATGGAGCGCGCCGGGGAGGCCCCCGACGACCGGGTGCAGGACGCGGTGGCCCGCAACACGGCGGTGAAGGCGGCGGTGAAGACGATCTGGCCGGCCGTCGACCCGGCGAAGCTCGTGCTGCGGCTGCTGTCCGACGCGGAGTTCCTCGCCGAGCACGCGCGGGGAGTGCTGAGCGACGAGGAGCAGAAGGCGATCCTGTGGGCGCGGCCGGCCCGCAGCGCGAAGTCGGCGAAGTGGTCGCCCGCCGACGCCGTACTGATCGACGAGGCGTCCGACCTGATCCTGCGCACGCACTCCCTCGGGCACGTGGTCCTGGACGAGGCGCAGGACCTGTCCCCCATGCAGTACCGGGCGGTGGGCCGGCGCTGCACCACCGGCTCGGCGACCGTCCTCGGCGACCTGGCCCAGGGCACGACGCCGTGGGCGACCCGCAGCTGGACCGAGGCGCTGGCGCACCTGGGCAAGTCCGACGCCGTCGTGGAGGAGCTGACCGCCGGTTTCCGTGTGCCGACGGACGTCATCGCCTACGCCTCCCGGCTGCTGCCCCACATCGCGCCCGGCCTGACCCCGGTCGCCTCGGTCCGGGAGAACCCGGGCTTCTTCGAGGTCCGCCCGGTCGAGGGGGCCGCGGACACCGTCGCCGCCTGCGGGGAACTGCTGCGCCACGAGGGGTCCATCGGCCTCATCGCCGCCGACGCGCGCGTCCCGGCGCTGGCCGAGGCGCTGACGGCGGCGGGCCTGACGTATCTCGCCCCGGGCGAGGAGACCACCCCGGACACCCGCCTGACGCTGGTCCCGGCCTCCCTGGCCAAGGGCCTCGAGTACGACTACGTGGTGCTGGACGAGCCCCGGGCGGTGGTCGGCGGCGAGCCCGACGAGCGCACGGGCCTGCGGCGCCTGTACGTGGCCCTGACAAGGGCGGTCTCAGGCCTGATCGTGACGCACACGGCACCCCTGCCGGATCAGCTGGGCTGAATGCAGCCGGCCCGGGGCGCGGGGCCTGAGTCACAGCCGGCGGACCTGCGGTTCCCCAGGGGCGCGGGGAACTGCGCGACCAGCCACCACGCACCCGCCCCGCGCCCCGGCCGAACCCCCACGCCGCTACCCCGCGTCCAGCACCCCGCGCCACTCCCGCACGGCCCCTTCGGAAACCGGTCCGGCCCACCCCGCGGAGCGCGCCGCCCCGCCGATGTGGAACGCGTCGATCCCCGCGGTCAGCAGCGCCGGCACATGCTCCAGCCGCAGCCCCCCGCCCACCAGGATCCGCTGCTCGTACCGCCCCGCCTCCGCGAGCAGCGTCGGCATCCCGGCGTCCACGCCGGACGCGGCCCCCGCCGTGAGGAACGCGTCCAGCCCGGGCAGCCCATCCAGCGCCTTGCGCAGCGCGTCCCGGTCGGCGCAGTGGTCGATGGCCCGGTGAAAGGTCCAGGGACAGCCGTCGAGCACGGACACCACCCGCTCGACGGCCGCCAGGTCCACTCCGCCGTCCGCGTCGAGGAACCCGAGCACGAACTGGTCGGCGCCGGCCGCGCGCAGTTCCCCGGCCGTGTCCACCAGCCGCCGGAGGTCCCCCGCCGCGAAACCGTCCGCGAGCCGCAGCATGACCCGCAGGTCGATGTCGACCGCGGACCGGATCGCGGTGAAGGTGTCCACGGACGGGGTGAGCCCGTCGGCGGCCATGTCGGTGACCAGCTCGAGGCGGTCCGCGCCTCCGGCCTGGGCGGCGACGGCGTCCGCCGCGTCGAGGGCGATCACCTCCAGGACTGCGCGCTTGCTCATGGGACCCCATTCGTCGGCTCGGACGGGCTACTACAGGTCTAGTCCAATTTAGGATACGCCGAGCGGGATCACGGGAAACGCGGTCACTCACCCGAAGACGTTCAGCTCCTCCTCCCGCGCCCCCGCCAGCTCGTATCCGCCCGCCTTCACCGGCCGGCCCGCGTACAGCCGGACCAGCGTCGCGGCGTCCCCGATGTAGCGGGCCGGCGGCCGCTCCGGCACGATCGCGCCGAGCCGCACCGGCTCGTCGACGTCGTCCAGGTCCGCGTGGAGCGGCAGGTGCTCCCGTTCCTGCGTGCGCCGCACCAGCAGGGCGAGGGCATACGGCAGCCCGGGCCCGCCGTACGCGCCGGGCTCCCCGAAGGCGTCCCGCACGTCACCGGCGTGCACCCACTCCCCCAGCGCGAGGCCGTCCAGCTTCCCTCCCGCCGCGGCGATCAGGGGTCCGGCCAGGGTCATACCGCGCTCCAATTCGTCCAGCACCTGCGTGTTCGTCCACTCGGCGCGCTCGGCGATGTCCCGGTCGTTGGCCTCGGGCGAGAACACGTCCGGCTCGAAGCGGCCTTCCACCACCCGCGTCAGCGCGGCCGAGCAGTGCGCCAGCACATCCCGCACCGACCAGCCCGGACAGGCCGCCGCAGGCAGCGCGAAGTCGGCGTCGGGGCGGGAACGCAGCAGCGGGATCAGCACCTCGCGCTCGGCGGTCAGCAGCCGTCCGGGCAGTTCCGGGTCACGTACGTCAGTCGTCATGTCGTCCACGCTAGGGCGCGTACCCCCTCGGACGGGAGAATGTCGGCATGGCCGATCCCGATGCCCTGCGCGCCCGCTTCACCCGCACCCTGGCCGCGGCCCGAGGCGGGTCCGCCGACCCGGACCCGGCGCCCTACGCCGACCGCCTGCTGGCCCACTGGCAGGAACCCCAGCGGCACTACCACACGCTCACGCACCTCACCGCGGTCCTCGACCACGTCGACACGCTGGAGAAGTACGCCGACGACCCCGACCTCGTCCGGCTCGCCGCCTGGTTCCACGACGCCGTCTACCTGCCCGAACGGTCCACGAACGAGGAGCGCTCCGCCCGGCTCGCCGAGCGCGCCCTGACCGAGGCGGGGCTCTCGCAGCAGGGGACCGCCGAGGTGGCGCGGCTGGTGCGGCTCACCGTCGGGCACGACCCGGCGGACGACGACCGCAACGGTCAGGTCCTCTGCGACGCCGACCTGGCGATCCTGGCGGCCCCGCCGTCGGCGTACGCCGCCTACACCGCGGCCGTGCGCGAGGAGTACCACTTCGTGCCGAACGACGCTTTCCGGGCCGGGCGTTCGGACGTCCTGCGGCATCTGCTCGCGCTGCCACGGCTGTTCAGCACGCCGTACGGGACGGAGCACTGGGAGGCGACCGCCCGGTACAACCTCCGTTCCGAGCTGGAAATGCTGTCGACCGCGCGGGAGCCGGACGCCTAGGGTGCCGCTCATGGAGACATGGGGCGGGGATCAGGTGGACGCGGCCGTGGCGGGCTGTCTCGCGGCGCTGCGGCCGGTGGCGGACCGGGACTGGGCGGCGGCGAAGGCGGGCCGGCTGGAGTGGGACTGCCGCAGCACGGCGTTCCACATCGCCGAGGACCTCTTCGCCTACGCCGGGCAGTTGGCGGGCCGCGCCCAGGAGGACTACGTGCCCGTCGAGCTCGTCCTCGAGGGTGATCCGGACAACTCCGGGCTGCTCCAGGTCATCGAGACGATGGGCGTCCTGCTCGCCACCACGGTCCGTGCGACCCCGCCCCAGGTGCGCGCCTTCCACCCGTACCCGTTCCGCAGCGCCGACCGCGAGGGCTTCGCCGCGATGGGCATCGCCGAGGTGCTGCTCCACACCCATGACATCGCCGAGGGCCTCGGCTTCGCCTACGAACCGCCCGCCGAGCTGTGCGAGGACGTGCTCACCCGCCTCTTCCCGCACGTCAAGCCGGGCCCCGCGCCCTGGCCGACCCTGCTGTGGGCCACCGGCCGCGGCGAGCTGCCCGACCGCCCGCCGGTCACCGAGTGGCGCTGGCGCAACAACCTGGTCATCACAACCGAGCGGCTGACCCTGACCGGCGTGCGCCCCGCGTCCGCGCGGGACCTGAACCTGGGCGGCGACGGCGGCTTCACCTGGAACGAGGACGGGCCCTACGAGGGCACCCGGGACGCGGCCGGGATGGTGGCGCAGGCGTACGCGGCGGGCGTGCACCGGCCGGAGTTCGGCATGTTCGTCCTCGTCCGGCGGGAGGACGGCCTCGCGGTCGGCGGCATGGGCTTCCACGGCACACCGGACGAGGACGGCCGCGTGGAGGTCGGTTACGACCTCGTCCCCTCCGCCCGCGGCCGGGGCTATGCGACGGAGGCCCTGCGGGCGCTGGCGCACTGGGCGCTCGAACGGGGCGACGTGCGGGTGGTCTTCGCGACCGTCGACCGGGACAACAAGCCTTCCCGCGCGGTGATCACCCGGGCCGGCTTCACCCAGGTCAGCGACGACGGCGCCCAGCTCGCGTACGTGCTGCGCCGCGAGGTGTCCTGACCCGGGGCGCGGGCGGCGGCGTCCCTGCGGACATCGTCCGGCTGCGGGTGCGGGGTGGCTGGTCGCGCAGTTCCCCGCGCCCCTTGGGGGTTGCCGTGCCGGTGTCCTGATGGCGGGCCACGCCGGGGGCCCGGTGGCGGGGCCACGCCGGGGGGCCTGGTGGCGGGGCTACGCCCGGGTGCGGCCCTTGCGGCGGCGCAGGCCCGATTCCGTGAGCAGCCGGACCACCTCGCGGCTGCTGACCTCGACCGCGCCGGCGGCGACCGCCTCCCCGTACCGGTGCGAGGGGATGTCGTAGTGGTCGCGCTCGAAGGCCCGCCGCGGCACGCCCAACGCGTCGGCGAAGGCATGCAGTTCGTCGTACGAGACATCGCTCACCAGGTGCGACCACACACGCCCGTGCCCGGGCCACATCGGTGGGTCGATGTACACGGTCACGAGGAGAGCGTCCCGCCCGTGGCCCCGCCGAGACGGCCCACCGCGGCGACCTTCACCCCCGCCTTGTGGCACACCCAGTGCGGATCGGGCCCCAGTTCGGGCTCGACGTCCAGGGCGTGCGGGTCGCCGGAGCCGCACACCGGGCACAGCGGCCACCGGCCGTACCGCTCCAGCAGCGCGTCCTGCACGTCCTGCGCGACCAGACCGGGGAGGTAGGCCACCCCGTCCGGCCACTGCTCGACCCACCAGCGGCGCTGGGCGATCGAGTCCTCGACCAGCGACACCACGTCCGCCTCGGCGACCTCACGCGCGATCAGGTCGGCCATCACACGCGCGCGGGCCGCGTGCAGCGCCTGCTCCAGGGGGCTGATGGGATCCATGCCCCCATTGTGCGCACTCTTGCCCCGAGCACCGAGCCGGAAATATCTTTCAGGGGTGAGCCAGGATGTGAAGGAAATTTTCGGTGGTGCGCTGGCCGCCAAGGTGCGCACGCTCGCCCCGTCGATGACCCGTTCCATGCAGCGCGTCGCCGAGGCCGTCGCGAGCGACCCGGCCGGCTGCGCCGCCCTCACGGTCACCGGCCTCGCCGAACGCACCGGCACCAGCGAGGCCACGGTCGTGCGCACCGCCCGCCTGCTCGGCTACCCCGGCTACCGCGACCTGCGCCTGGCCCTCGCCGGCCTCGCCGCACAGCAGCAGTCCGGCCGCGCACCCGCGATCACCACCGACATCGCGGTCGACGACCCGATCGCCGACGTCGTGGCGAAACTGGCCTACGACGAGCAGCAGACCCTCGCCGACACCGCCGCCGGCCTCGACACCGGGCAGCTCGGCGCGGCCGTCACCGCGCTCGCCACCGCCCGCCGCACCGACGTGTACGGCATCGGCGCCTCCGGCCTGGTCGCCCAGGACCTCACCCAGAAGCTCCTGCGCATAGGACTGATCGCGCACGCCCACAGCGACCCGCACCTCGCCGTCACCAACGCGGTACAGCTGCGCGCCGGGGACGTGGCGATCGCCATCACCCACTCCGGCTCCACCGGCGACGTCATAGAACCGCTGCGCGTCGCCTTCGAGCACGGCGCCACCACCGTGGCGATCACCGGACGGCCCAACAGCCATGTCACGCAGTACGCCGACCATGTGCTGACCACCTCCACGTCCCGGGAGAGCGAGCTGCGCCCTGCGGCGATGTCCTCCCGGACCAGCCAACTGCTCGTGGTGGACTGCCTGTTCGTGGGCGTGGCGCAGCGCACGTACGACACGGCGGGGCCGGCGCTGGCGGCGTCGTACGAGGCGCTGGCGCACCGGCACCGGCGGTAGCCGGGCCGTACCGGACCGTAGGACTGACGGTCGTGGGCAGCCGCGGGCTCGTTGTGGTCGCTCGCGCCCACGCGGCGCGGCCGCTGCTGGAACGCGGCCCCGCCTCTGAGTTGGACCCCGCATCCCGAGCCGAAAAGAGCCGTACCTCCCATGACCTCCGCCCCCCACTCCCACGACCTGCGCACCCAGCTCGACTCCTTGACCACGGAAGCCTTCCGGCCCGAGCTCGCCGGGATCGACCAGTTGCCGACCCTGGAGATCGCCCGGCTGATGAACGCCGAGGACGCCCGGGTGCCCGGTGCCGTCGCCGCCTGTCTGCCGCAGATCGCCGCCGCCATCGACGCGGTCGCCGAGCGGATGTCCCGCGGCGGCCGCCTGGTGTACGCCGGGGCCGGCACCGCCGGACGGCTCGGTGTGCTCGACGCCTCCGAGTGCCCGCCCACCTTCAACACGCGTCCCGGCCAGGTCGTCGGCCTCATCGCCGGCGGTCCCGAGGCCATGGTCACCTCCGTCGAGGGCGCCGAGGACTCCAGGGAACTGGCCCGTGCCGACCTGGACGCGCTGGCACTCACGCCGGACGACAGCGTGGTCGGCGTCTCCGCCTCCGGCCGTACCCCGTACGCCGTCGGCGCGGTCGAGTACGCCCGCTCGCGGGGAGCGCTGACGATCGGGCTGGCCTGCAACGCGGGCAGTGCCCTCGCGGCGGCCGCCGATCACGGGATCGAGATCGTCGCGGGGCCGGAGCTGATCACCGGCTCGACCCGGCTGAAGTCGGGCACCGCGCAGAAGCTCGTCCTGAACATGCTGTCGACGATCACGATGATCCGCCTCGGCAAGACCTACGGGAACCTGATGGTCGACGTGCGCGCCTCCAACGCCAAGCTGCGCGCCCGTTCCCGGCGGATCGTCGCGCTCGCCACCGGGGCGGGCGAGGAGGAGATCGAGGCGGCGCTCGCGGCCACCGACGGCGAGGTCAAGAACGCGATTCTGGCCCTGCTCGCCGACGTGGACGGCCCGACGGCGGCCCGCCTGCTGGAGCGGTCCGACGGCCATCTGCGCGCGGCCCTGGCGGCGGCCCACGCGTCCGCAGAACAGTGACTCCGCCTTCCCCGGGCACGCGAAGCGGCGGTCGCGGCCTACCCTCGGATACATGAACCACGCGCAGCTCACCGCCCTCGGGCGCGCCCTCCGGCTCCTCGGCGAGCACGGTGAGGCGCTCACCGCCGACACCCCGGACGCCAAGCTGCACGAGGTGAAGACGGATCTGCGGCGGGCGCTGGACCTGCTGGAGGAGAGCGTGACGTCGGCGCCGCCGACGACCCGCTGCGCCGAGCACCCGCAGGGCCCCGTGGACGAGAGCGCGCCGGACCTGTGCCTGCTGTGCGAGACGCGGCGGCGGGCGGCCCGGCGGGCCGAGGTCGGCGGCGGGTACGGCCGGCCGCGGCCCGTGGACGGCGCGGAGCGGATGCCGTCCCGCTACGGCGTGCGCGAGGACCGGCCGCAGCCGCAGCAGCGGTGGCTGCCGGAGGCGTGGAACGGCCGGGAGTGGCAGCTGTGCGGCACCCCGCGCCACGACCGCCGGGAGGCCGAGCTGTATCTGAACGCCCAGCGGCGCGGCCCCCGCCCGGCGATGGCGTACCGACTGGTGCACGAGTTCACCGACTACGAGGTGCTGCGGGTGTGGGGCACGCCGGTGAAGGTGGACATCGAACCCATGGGCAACATGTAGCCACCGGCACGGCAACCCCCCAAGGGGCGCGGGGAACTGCGCGACCAGCCACCCCGCACCCGCAGACGAATCCCCCAGGCAGCCCCGCCATCAAAACACCGGCACGGCAACCCCCCAAGGGGCGCGGGGAACTGCGCGACCAGCCACCCCGCACCCGCAGACGAACCGGCCGCCTCGCCCCGCCCCGCCTCAGCGAAGCGTCTTCAGCGCGGCCGCGTCGTACGGCTTCAGCTCGTCGAAGCGGCCCGCCAGCACCTTCGCCGCCCACTCGGGGTCCTGGAGCAGGGCCCGGCCGACGGCGACCAGGTCGAACTCGTCGGCCTCCAGACGGTCCAGCAGGTTGTCGATGTTCTTGACCGGCGAGCCCTCGCCCTGGAAGGCGTGGATGAAGTCGCCGTCGAGGCCCACCGAGCCGACGGTGATGACGGGCTTGCCGGTCAGCTTCTTGGTCCAGCCGGCCAGGTTGAGGTCGGAGCCGTCGAACTCCGGCAGCCAGTAGCGGCGGGTGGACGCGTGGAAGGCGTCCACACCGGCGGCGGCCAGCGGCGCGAGGATCGCCTCCAGCTCCTCGGGGGTCTCGGCGAGACGGGCGGTGTAGTCCTGCTGCTTCCACTGCGAGTAGCGGAAGAGGACCGGGAACTCCGGCGACACCTTCTCGCGGACGGCCGCGACGATCTCCGCCGCGAACCTGACGCGGGACGACGTGTCGCCGCCGTAGGCGTCGGTGCGGCGGTTGGTGCCCTCCCAGAGGAACTGGTCGACGAGGTAGCCGTGGGCGCCGTGGATCTCGACGCCGTCGAACCCGATGCGCTCGGCGTCGGCCGCGGCCTGGGCGAACGCGGCGATGACGTCGTCCAGGTCCGCTTGCGTCATGGCCTTGCCGGTGGGCTCGGCACCGGCGGTGACGAGGCCGGAGGGGCCCATGGCCGGGGCGTCCGGGAAGGGCGGGTCGCCCTGCTCGCGGACCATGCCGATGTGCCACAGCTGCGGCACGATCGTGCCACCGCCGGCGTGCACGGCCTCGGCGACCTTCGCCCACCCGGCCAGCTGCTCCTCACCGTGGAACCGCGGCACGCGGTCGCTCTGCCCGGCCGACTCATGACCGACGTACGTGCCCTCGGTGACGATCAGACCGACACCGGCGGCGGCACGGCGGGCGTAGTACGCCACCACGTCCTCACCGGGGACGCCGCCCGGCGAGAACATCCGGGTCATCGGCGCCATCGCGATGCGGTTCGGGACGGTCAGACCGTTGATCGACGTCGGACGGGAGAGCAGGGCGGCCGCGCGGACGGCGGCGGGCTCGGCGAGGCTCATGGGGAGGCTCCTCTGGTGACCGGTTGGTATGTGCGCGCGCATTGTTGCACTCACTGAAGCAACCATGCACGGCCCGCCCCTCATTCCGGCGACCGGGCCCGGCGGGTGTGACCCCGGACACGCCCGAGGGCGGCACCCTCAGCCGATGCTGGGAGTGCCGCCCTCGGAAAAGGCCTTCGCGAAGACCCGTAAGGACAGGTGATCCGAGAGGATCAGAAGTCCATGTCACCGCCCGGCATGCCGCCGCCGGCCGGGGCCGCGGCCTTCTCCGGCTTGTCGGCGATGACGGCCTCGGTGGTGAGGAACAGCGCGGCGATCGACGCGGCGTTCTGCAGCGCGGAGCGCGTCACCTTGGCCGGGTCGATGATGCCCTCGGCGACCAGGTCGACGTACTCGCCGGTCGCGGCGTTCAGGCCGTGGCCCGGGGTCAGGTTGCGCACCTTCTCCACCACGACGCCGCCCTCGAGGCCGGCGTTGACCGCGATCTGCTTCAGCGGGGCCTCGAGCGCGAGCTTCACGGCCTGGGCACCGGTCGCCTCGTCACCGTCGAGCTCGAGCTTGTCGAAGACGTGGGTGGTCTGCAGCAGGGCCACGCCACCACCGGCGACGATGCCCTCCTCGACGGCCGCCTTGGCGTTGCGGACGGCGTCCTCGATGCGGTGCTTGCGCTCCTTGAGCTCCACCTCGGTGGCGGCACCGGCCTTGATGACCGCGACACCGCCGGCGAGCTTCGCCAGGCGCTCCTGCAGCTTCTCGCGGTCGTAGTCGGAGTCGCTGTTCTCGATCTCGGCGCGGATCTGGTTCACGCGGCCCGCGACCTGGTCCGAGGAGCCGGCACCGTCGACGATGGTGGTCTCGTCCTTGGTGATGACGACCTTGCGGGCGCGGCCCAGGAGGTCCAGGGTCGCGTTCTCCAGCTTGAGGCCGACCTCCTCGGAGATGACCTCGCCGCCCGTGAGGATGGCGATGTCGCCGAGCATGGCCTTGCGGCGGTCGCCGAAGCCCGGGGCCTTGACGGCGACGGACTTGAAGGTGCCGCGGATCTTGTTGACGACCAGGGTCGACAGGGCCTCGCCCTCGACGTCCTCGGCGATGATCAGCAGCGGCTTGCCCGACTGCATGACCTTCTCCAGGAGCGGGAGCAGGTCCTTGACCGAGGAGATCTTGGAGTTGGCGATGAGGATGTACGGGTCCTCGAGCACCGCCTCCATGCGCTCCATGTCGGTCGCGAAGTAGGCGGAGATGTAGCCCTTGTCGAAGCGCATGCCCTCGGTGAGCTCGAGCTCGAGGCCGAAGGTGTTGCTCTCCTCGACGGTGATGACGCCTTCCTTGCCGACCTTGTCCATCGCCTCGGCGATCAGCTCGCCGATCTGGGTGTCGGCGGCGGAGATGGAGGCCGTGGAGGCGATCTGCTCCTTGGTCTCGACGTCCTTCGCCTGCTCCAGCAGGGCGGCGGAGACGGCCTCGACGGCCTTCTCGATACCGCGCTTCAGAGCCATCGGGTTGGCGCCGGCGGCGACGTTGCGCAGGCCTTCCTTGACCAGGGCCTGGGCGAGCACGGTCGCGGTGGTCGTACCGTCACCGGCGACGTCGTCCGTCTTCTTGGCGACTTCCTTGACCAGCTCGGCGCCGATCTTCTCGTACGGGTCCTCGAGCTCGATCTCCTTGGCGATGGACACACCATCGTTGGTGATCGTGGGCGCGCCCCACTTCTTCTCGAGGACGACGTTGCGGCCCTTGGGGCCGAGCGTCACCTTGACGGCGTCCGCGAGCTGGTTCATGCCGCGCTCGAGGCCGCGCCGCGCCTCCTCGTCGAACGCGATGATCTTGGCCATGTGAAGTGGTCCCTCCAGGACTGGGGGTGATTACTTCGGACCGCGCCCGCGCCCGCGACGGACGACCAAGACCCGCGGGTTCCTTGCCCCGCCCGGCCCCGGCCTCACCGACCCGGTCCTTACGTTGTCACTCTCACCTTCAGAGTGCTAACGCAATGATTAGCACTCGGCATGGTCGAGTGCAAGCGCCTCTCGGGGTCCGGGCCGGTCGATCAGCCACCCGCGAACACGCCCCCGCAGCCGTCCGGGCAGGCGTCCGGGCACGCGGAAGGGCCCGCACCCTGTGCGTGGTGCGGGCCCCTCGTGCGTGAATGAACGTTCAGGCGGTGACGCGAACCATGTCGGCCTGCGGACCCTTCTGGCCCTGCGAGATCTCGAACTCGACCCGCTGGCCCTCTTCCAGGGTGCGGTAGCCGTCCATCTGGATGGCGCTGTAGTGGACGAAGACGTCCGCACCACCGTCGACCGCGATGAAGCCGTAGCCCTTCTCCGCGTTGAACCACTTGACGGTGCCCTGAGCCATGCCTAACTCCCCTATTACTGGCCCTTGCACAGATCCACACTTCGCGGATCCGGGTCAGACCTCGCCCCCCGATGGGAGGGGGCGTGCGCCGGAACGCGTCGACCGCGGCTGAATGTATCTGTCCAACTGCCGTCTGCAACAGGTCAATCGGACGAGAATTCTGGACGGGCCCGGTCCGAAATCTCGCGAGAATTCACCTGAATTACGAGCAAGTCGGGCCACACAAAGGGTGCAAAAAAGACAAAAGACCCGCGTACTTTGGCTACTTCTTGTCGCCCGTGCAGCAGGTTCATGAGAGCGCGCCCCCGTCGATTCCGGGCCGCGTTCCCCAACTCTACCGCGCCTAATCACATGGAATTGCCCCCTCCGTTTCTCTCACGGAGGGGGCAATGCGGGGAACTCTGCGTGTCAGCAGCCGCCGGCGACCGCCGGAATGATCGACACGCCCGCGCCGTCCGGGGTGGCCGTCTCCAGACCCTGCTCGAACCGCACGTCGTCGTCGTTGACGTACACGTTGACGAAGCGGCGCAGCTTGCCCTGGTCGTCCAGCACCCGCGCGGCGATGCCGGCGTGGTTCTTCTCCAGGTCGGCGATGACGTCGGCGAGGGTGGCCCCCTCGGCCTTCACCTCGGCCTGGCCACCGGTGTAGGTGCGCAGGATGGTGGGGATGCGAACGGTCACGCTCATGCGAGGCCAGCCTCTCGGAAGGAGTCCAGGGTCGGGCGGATGGTGGCGGTCAGGCCGGTGCCGGCCACCGCGTCCAGGGTCTTCAGGCCGTCGCCGGTGTTCAGGACGACCGTCGTCTTCGTCGGGTCGAGGACACCGTTCTCGATCAGCTTGCGCGTCACACCCACGGTCACCCCGCCGGCGGTCTCCGCGAAGATGCCCTCCGTGCGGGCCAGCAGCTTGATCGCGTCGACGACCTGCTCGTCGGTGACGTCCTCCACCGCGCCGCCGGTGCGGCGCGCGATGTCCAGGACGTACGGGCCGTCGGCCGGGTTGCCGATCGCCAGCGACTTGGCGATGGTGTTCGGCTTCTGCGGGCGCACCACGTCGTGCCCGGCCTTGAAGGCCGTGGACACCGGCGAGCAGCCCTCGGCCTGCGCGCCGAAGATCTTGTACGGCTTGTCCTCGACCAGCCCGAGCTTGATCAGCTCCTGCAGGCCCTTGTCGACCTTGGTGAGCTGCGAGCCGGAGGCGATCGGGATGACGAGCTGGTCGGGCAGCTGCCAGCCGAGCTGCTCGCAGATCTCGTACGCCAGCGTCTTGGAGCCCTCGGCGTAGTACGGCCGCAGGTTGACGTTGACGAAGCCCCAGCCCTCGCCGGCCGGGTCGCCGATCAGCTCGGAGCAGAAGCGGTTCACGTCGTCGTAGTTGCCCTCGATGCCGACGAGGTCGCCGCCGTAGATCGCGGCCATGACGACCTTGCCCTGCTCCAGGTCGTGCGGGATGAACACGCACGAGCGGAAGCCGGCCCGGGCGGCGGCGGCGCCGACGGCGCCGGCCAGGTTGCCGGTGGAGGAGCAGGACAGGGTGGTGAAGCCGAAGGCACGCGCCGCCTCCAGGGCCTGCGCGACGACGCGGTCCTTGAAGGAGTGGGTCGGGTTGCCGGAGTCGTCCTTGACGTACAGACCGCCGGTGACGCCGAGCTCGGCGGCGAGGTGGTCGGCCTTGACGAGCTTGGTCCAGCCCGGGTTGATGTTCGGCTTGTCGGCCACGTCCGCGGGGACGGGCAGCAGCGGTGCGTAGCGCCAGATGTTCGCGGGTCCCGCCTCGATGCGCTTGCGGAGTTCCTCGGTGTCGTACGCCGAGAAGTCGTAGGCGATCTCGAGCGGGCCGAAACATTCCTCGCAGGCGAAGACCGGGCCCAGCGGGACGCGGTGACCGCATTCGCGGCAGCTCAGGGCCGCGGCGGGACCGAGATCGACGGTGGAGGTGCTGGTAACTGTCTGCGCAGCCATGTGAGGCGAGGCCCTTTCTCCTCATCTTCCTCACGACGCATCTCGCCGTGAGACGGAATTGGCACCTTCCCCGGCCGGGAGCCTCGCGTGAACGAGTCCGGAGTCAGGGTGGTTGCCGGGGCTTCACCGGGCCGTGTCCCTCTGCCCCTCTGGATGAGCGGTATTCGGTTGTGAACGCGGTCGACCCCCGACATGCGATGGTCATCAGCGTTGTTCAAGACTGTAACCGAAGGCCTGGACAGTTGAGATAGTCGTCCGAACCGCGAGATGGATCACCTGGATCACCCTTCACCCGGCGCGAGCCGGTGTGACCACGACAGTGAGGAGCCGCAGACCGTGCTTGAAGAAGTCGAGCGCTGGCTGAGCACCCGCTCCTGGTCCGTGACCGATCGACCGCTGCACCAGGTCCTGGCCGCCAAGCGCGCCACGGGGCAGACGGTGTCCGTCGTGCTGCCCGCGCTCAACGAGGAGGAGACGGTCGGCGACATCGTCGCGGTCGTCCGGCACGACCTCATGCAGCAGGTCCCGCTGGTCGACGAGGTGGTCGTGGTCGACTCGGGCTCCACCGACCGTACCGCCGAGGTGGCCGCGGCGGCGGGCGCCCGCGTCGTCCACCGCGACGAGATCCTGCCGCGCATACCCGCCGTCCCCGGCAAGGGCGAGGTGCTGTGGCGCTCGCTGCTGGTCACGAGCGGCGACATCGTCTGTTTCGTCGACGCGGACCTGAGGGACTTCTCCTCCGACTTCGTCACCGGCATCGCCGGCCCGCTCCTCACCGACCCCGAGGTGCAGCTGGTCAAGGCGATGTACGACCGCCCGCTGGCCGGCGCCGCGGGCCAGGGCGGCCGGGTCACCGAACTGATGGCGCGCCCGCTGCTGAACATGCACTGGCCTCAGCTGGCCGGGTTCGTCCAGCCGCTCGGCGGCGAGTACGCGGCCCGCCGCTCCCTGCTGGAACAGCTGCCCTTCCCCGTCGGCTACGGCGTGGAGCTGGGCATGCTCGTCGACGCGCTGCACCTGGTCGGCCTGGACGCCCTCGCCCAGGTCGACGTCGGTGTGCGCGTCCACCGCCACCAGGACGGCCAGGCCCTCGGCCGGATGGCGGCGGCGATCTACCGCACCGCCCAGCTCCGGCTGGCCCGCGGCCACCTGATCCGGCCGTCCCTGACCCAGTTCGAGCGGGGCGAGGACGGCTTCGAGCCGCGCACGTACTCCGTGGACACGGAGGAGCGGCCCCCGATGACGGAGATCGCGGAGTACGCAGCGCGCAAGGTGGCGTGAACGCACGGTGTACGACCGGCCACCGGATCCGGCCATACGTTTGAGTTTTTCCGGGGCGGGCTAGGTTGAGGCGTATGGCTTCCACGCACGCTGCTGATCAGAGGGCTCGGGTGCTGGTCGCGTCCAACCGCGGCCCGGTGTCGTACTCGGTGGGCGACGACGGCTCGCTCACCGCGAAGCGGGGCGGGGGCGGACTGGTGTCCGGGCTGTCGGCCATCGGGCCGGAGGCGGGCGCGCTGTGGGTGTGCTCCGCGCTGTCCGACGGTGACCGCGAGGCGGTGCGGCGCGGGCAGGGCGAGCAGGGCGTGCGGATGCTGGACATCCCGGCCGAGGTGCACGCCGACGCCTACAACGGCATCGCCAACTCGGTGCTGTGGTTCGTGCACCACATGCTGTACCAGACGCCACTGGAGCCGGTCTTCGACGCGGAGTTCCGCAGGCAGTGGGCGTCGTACGAGACGTACAACCGGGCGTTCGCCGAGGCGCTGGCCGAGGAGGCCGCCGAGGGCGCCGTGGTGATCGTGCAGGACTACCACCTGACCCTGGTCCCGGGGATGCTCCGCGCGCTGCGCCCCGACCTGCGCATCGGGCACTTCTCGCACACGCCGTGGGCGCCGCCGGAGTACTTCCGGATGCTGCCGGACGACATCGCGCGGCAGGTGCTCGACGGGATGCTGGGCGCGGACCGGCTCGGCTTCCTCACCCAGCGCTGGGCGGACGCCTTCACGGCGTGCTGCGAGCAGTTCGCGGGCGGGCTCGGCACCACCCGGATCGGGGTGCACGGGCTCGGCGCGGACGCCGACTTCCTGCGCGAGCGGGCGCACCGGACGGACGTCGGTGAGCGGATGGCGGCGCTGCGGGAGCAGATCGGCGCCGGGCGCAGGACGATCGTCCGGGTGGACCGCACCGAGCTGTCGAAGAACATCGTGCGCGGACTGCTGGCGTACCGGCAGCTGCTGGAGGACCACCCCGAGTGGCGCGAGCGGGTCGTGCACGTGGCGTTCGCCTACCCGTCCCGGCAGGACCTCGCCGTCTACCGGGACTACACGGCCGAGGTGCAGCGGGTGGCCGAGGAGATCAACGCCGACTTCGGCACGGACGGCTGGACGCCGGTCGTGCTGCATGTCGAGGACGACTTCGCGCGCTCGCTGGCCGCGTACCGGCTCGCGGACGTGGCGCTGGTCAACCCCATCCGGGACGGGATGAACCTGGTCGCCAAGGAGGTGCCGCTCGTCTCCGACGAGGGGTGCGCGCTGGTGCTGTCGCGGGAGGCCGGGGCGTTCGAGGAGCTGGGCGAGGACGCCATCGCGGTCAACCCGTACGACGTGACCGGGACGGCGGCCGCCCTGCACGAGGCGCTGAGCATGCCGGCGGGCGAGCGCGGCGAGCGGGCCAAGCGGCTGGCGGCAGCGGCGACCGCGCTGCCGCCCGCCAAGTGGTTCCTGGAACAGCTGGAGGCGTTGCAGGGGTGACCCCGCGCGGCTAGGCGGGCCGGGTCACCCGGTCCGCCAGCGCCGACAGCAGGCGTACGACTCCCTCCGGGCCGTCGACCACCACGTCCGCCCGCTTCGACAGCTCCGTGACCTCCGCGCTGCCGCTGCACACGAGCAGACCCGGGACGCCCTCGGCGCGCAGCGCGTCGACGGCCGCGAACGCGGGCAGGTCGCCCAGGTCGTCGCCCGCGTAGACGACGGATCCGGCGCCCACCGAACGGACGTACTCCGTCAGCGCCACCCCCTTGTCGACCCCCGGCGGGCGCAGCTCCAGCACCAGGCGGCCGGGCTCGACGATCAGCCCGTGCCGCGCCGCCAGGTCCGCCAGCGGCGCGCGCAGCGCCTCGAACGCGGCCTGCGGATCCTCGGCGCGGCGGGTGTGCACGGCGAGAGCGCGGCCCTTCTCCTCGATCCACGTGCCCCGCCAGGCGCCGACCGAGTCCAGCAGCCCGGGCAGCTCGGCGCGCACCGCCGCGACGCCGGGGTGCGGCGGCGGGGCGGTCAGCTCACCGGTGGCGGCCTCCCAGCGTTCGGCGCCGTAGTGGCCGAGGACGACGAGGTGCTCCAGGCCGGGCACGCCGGCGAAACCGCCGTGCCGTACGGCGACGCCCGCGGGCCGTCCGGTGACCACCGCGATCGAGGCGACCTCGGGGGCGAGGCGGGCGAGGGCGGGTACCGCGTCCGGGTGGGCGCGGGCCTGCTCGGGGTCGGCGACGATGGGGGCGAGGGTGCCGTCGAAGTCGAGGCCGATCACCGCCCCGGCGGGGCGGGCGAGGACGGCGTCGAGGCCCTCGCGGCCCTGCGCGGTCACCGGTTCGGGAAGGTCCGGGGGTTGCGTGTCATGGCTGCCCATATCGCGAACCTATCCCCGCGGGGCCTCCTCCGAACCTGGAGAGGCGTGTCGTCACCGCTCGGCGCGGCGGGCGTCCCGTATCCGTCTGAGCCTGTTCACCGTCACCGGGTCGTGGGCGAGGGCGCGGGTGTCGTCCAGCAGGGCGTTGAGCAGCTGGTAGTAGCGGACCGGGGCGAGGCCCAGCTCCTCGCGGACGGCGCGCTCCTTCGCGCCGGGGCCGGGAAAGCCCCGGCGCTCCAGCGCGAGGATCGCCTGTTCGCGCGCCCCGAGCTGTTCCTGATCCATGCCCGAAACGGTACCGCCGCCCACTGACAACGCCGCCGGGCCCGTGGCCGGCCCGGACGAAGGCCGCGGACGCCCGGGGCTGCCTCGGGAGCCCGGGGCTGCCTCGCGGCCGGCCGCGGACGCCTGCGGCTGCCTCGGGTCCGGGCGCGGACGCCTGCGGCTGCCTCGGGTCCGGGCGCGGACGCCTGCGGCTGCCTCGGGTCCGGGCGCGGACGCCTGCGGCTGCCTCGGGTCCGGGCTAGGGGCCTCCTGCGCCCAGGGGGCGTCTCGCCCCTACGGCTGCGCGCTGTCCGCCGCGACCGCCGCCGACTGGAGCTGCCCGAGGACGGACACGGCGCTGCCGGTGGGGTCGACGGTCTGCCCGATGCGCTTCTTGATGTCGGCGCTGACCGACGCCCAGGACGTCTTGCCGACCGGGTACAGCTCGCTGAGCGGCAGCTGCTCCAGGAAGGGCTGGATGTCCTTGTCCTGCCCGGAGCCGTTCATCGCCGCGGAGGCGGTGGTGGTGACGGGCAGCAGGTCGTAGGTGCGGGAGAAGTCGAGGACGTTCTTCTCGCTGTAGACGAAGTCGAGGAAGTCGCGGATCTGCTCGCGGTGGCCGTTCTTCTTGAAGGCCATCATCCAGTCGGCCACGCCCATCACCGACCGGCTGGGCCCGTTCACGCCCGGCATGGTGACCATGCCGAACTTCACGCCCTTCTTCGCGGCCATCTGCATCAGTGAGGGGTGCCCGTTGAGCATGCCGACCTGGCCGTCGGCGAAGGCGGTGAAGGCGTCGGCGCGGTTGAGCCTGCCGGGCGCGACGGGCCCGGTGAGGTCCTTGCCGACCAGTTCGTTCTTCAGCCAGGTGAAGGTCTGCACGTTCTGCGAGGAGTCGATGCCGTAGGTGCCGACGGTGTCGACGTAGCCGCCTCCGCCGCTGAGCAGCCACTGCATGGTCTCGGCCTGCGCCTCCTCCGGCCCGAGCGGCAGCGCGTAGGGGTACTTCACGCCCTTGTCCTTGAGCGCGGCGGCGTCGGCGGCCAGCTCGGCCCACGTCTTGGGCGGGTCGATGTGCGCCTTGTCGAAGAGGGTCTTGTTGTAGAAGAGCAGCCGGGTGGAGGCCGCGAACGGCATGCCGTACTGCACCCCGTGCACCTGTCCCGCCGACACCAGCTGGGAGACGAAGTCGGCCTGGGTGGAGATGGAGAGCACGTCGTCGGCCCGGTACAGCTCGTCCTTGGCCGCGTAGTCGGCGTAGGCGCCGATCTGGGCGAGGTCGGGCGCCTGGCCGGCGTCGGTCATCTCCTTGACCTTGCGGTCGACGTCGTTCCACGAGTACACGCTGACGTCGATCTTCACGCCGGGGTGCTGCTTCTCGTAGTCGTTGACGAGGTCGTCCCAGTAGTGCCGGGAGCTGTTGGAGTCGTTGTCGCCGTAGTCGGCGGCGACCAGCTTCAGGGTCACGTCACCGGAGTCGCCGGTGACGCCGCAGCCGGTGAGCACCGCCGCCATGCCCAGTGCGGAGATCCCCGCGATCGTCGTCGTCCTTCGCCGCTGCACCGCTCCGGCTCCCCCACCCTCGCAGACGTCCGACCCGCAGGAGACGTCTGAACCACTTTCCGATTAACGGATTAAGGTCTACACCATGCGAGTGGACTAGACCTCTCGCGGGTGGTGGGGCCACACTGTCCCCCGTGAGACATGTCATCGCCCTCGACGTGGGCGGCACCGGGATGAAGGCCGCCCTGGTCGGGGCGGACGGCGAACTGCTTCACCAGGCACGCCGGCCCACGGGCCGCGAACGAGGGCCCGACGCGGTCGTCGGGAACATCCTCGGCTTCGCCGCCGACCTGCGCGCCCACGGCAAGGCACACCTCGGCGAGGCCGCCGCCGCGGCCGGTGTCGTAGTCCCCGGCATCGTCGACGAACAGCACGGCATCGCCGCCTACGCCGCCAACCTCGGCTGGCGCGACCTGCCCCTGCGCGACCTGCTCGCCGAGCGGCTCGGCGCGCCCGTCGCCCTGGGCCACGACGTGCGGGCCGGCGGCCTCGCCGAGGGCCGCCTGGGCGCGGGCCGGGGCGCCGACCGCTATCTGTTCGTGCCGCTGGGCACCGGGATCGCCGGCGCGATCGGCATCGGCGGCCGGGTCGAGGCGGGCGCGCACGGCTTCGCCGGCGAGATCGGCCACATCGTCGTACGGCCCGGGGGTACCCCCTGCCCGTGCGGGCAGCGCGGCTGTCTGGAACGGTTCGCGTCCGCGTCGGCGGTCAGCCAGGCGTGGGCCGCGGCCTGCGGCGACCCGGAAGCCGACGCGGCGGACTGCGCCAAGGCCGTCGCGTCCGGCGACCCGAACGCCGTCCGTGTCTGGCAGGAGGCGGTCGACGCCCTCGCCGACGGCCTGGTCACCGCGCTCACCCTGCTGGACCCGCGCACCCTGATCATCGGTGGCGGCCTGGCCGAGGCGGGGGAAACCTTGTTCACACCACTGCGGGACGCCGTCGCGCAGCGGGTCACCTTCCAGAAACTGCCGGAGATCGTCCCGGCCGCCCTGGGCGACACGGCCGGATGCCTGGGCGCAGGCCTCCTGGCCTGGGACCTCCTCGACACCACGAACGGCAAGGAGGAAACGCCCTGATGGCAACGCCGAAGGGGGCGCGGGGCCCTATCGAACATGCGGCTGCCGCCGCGCGGGCGCGAGGAACCACGACGACCCCGCACCCCGCAACGTCCGGCACCCCCCTGGTGCTGTCCGGCGCAACGGTCGTCCTCCCCACAGGGGCCGTCCCCGGCGGCAAGGTGGTGATCGACGGCACCCGCATCGCCGCCGAAGCGCCGGCCGACGCCCGGATCATCGACGTGACCGACCACTACGTGGTCCCCGGCTTCGTCGACCTGCACAACCACGGCGGCGGCGGAGCCTCCTTCACCTCGGGCACCGTCGAGGACGTCCTCACGGGCATCCACACCCACCGCCTGCACGGCACCACCACCCTCGTCGCCTCCACCGTCACCGGCGACATGGACTTCCTCACGCACCGCGCCGGGCTGCTGAGCGAGCTCGCCGAGCAGGGCGACCTCGCCGGGATCCACTTCGAGGGGCCGTTCATCTCGCCCTGCCGCAAGGGCGCGCACTCCGAGGAACTGCTGCGCGACCCGGAGCCCGCCGAGGTGCGCAAGCTGATCGACGCGGCGCGCGGGCACGCGAAGATGGTCACCCTCGCCACCGAGCTGCCGGGCGGCGTCGACTCCGTACGGCTGCTCGCCGAGCACGGCGTGATCGCGGCGATCGGGCACACGGACGCCACCTACGAGCAGACCGTCGAGGCCATCGACGCGGGCGCGACGGTCGCCACACACCTGTTCAACGCGATGCCGCCGATCGGCCACCGCACCCCGGGACCCATCACGGCGCTGCTGGAGGACGAGCGGATCACGGTCGAGCTGATCGACGACGGAGTCCATCTGCACCCGGCGGCCCTGCAGCTGGCGTTCCATCACGCGGGCGCGGACCGGGTCGCGTTCATCACGGACGCGATGGACGCGGCCGGCTTCGGCGACGGCCGCTACATGCTCGGCCCGCTGGAGGTGGAGGTCGCCGACGGGGTGGCGCGGCTCGTGGAGGGCGGCTCGATCGCGGGCTCCACGCTCACCCTGGACCGCGCGTTCAAGCGGGCGGTGACGGTGGACCGGCTGCCCGTCGAGGACGTGGTGAGGGCGCTGTCGGCCAACCCGGCGCGACTGCTCGGACTGGACGACCGCGTCGGCTCGCTCGAGCCGGGCAAGGACGCGGACCTGGTCCTGCTCGACGAGCACTTCGACCTGAAGGGCGTGATGCGCCGCGGCACGTGGGTGGTTGGCCCCCAACTGGCCTGATCCGTCCGCTCGTACGGGGACGGTGGCCGGTCCCGGGGCTGGGCCGACCGCCGTCTCTTTGGCATGATCGACCCTCCGGAAGTCCACGGTCAGCACACGTATGCGGGGGAGGTCGGCCCAGGTGATCCTCACGGTCACGCTGAACACCGCTCTCGACATCACCTACCGCGTCCGCTCGCTGCGGCCGCACACCTCCCACCGCGTCACGGACGTCGGCGAACGGCCGGGCGGCAAGGGGGTCAACGTGGCGCGGGTCCTCGCGGCCCTCGGCCACGAGGTGACGGTCACCGGCTTCGCGGGCGGCGCCACCGGGCGCGTCGTCCGCGACCTGCTGACGGACACGGCCGGGGTCCGCGACGCGCTGGTGCCGGTCACGGGCGCCACGCGCCGCACGATCGCCGTCGTCGACGAGCGCAGCGGCGACACCACCCAGCTGAACGAACCGGGGCCGGTCATCGCGCCCACCGAGTGGGACGCCTTCCAGGACCGCTACGCGGAGCTGATCGCCTCCGCCTCCGCCGTGGCCCTGTGCGGCAGCCTGCCGCCGGGCGTGCCGGTCGGCGCGTACGCGGGCCTGATCCGTACGGCGCGCGCGGCGGGCGTACCCGTACTGCTGGACACCAGCGGCGAACCGCTGCGCCGGGGGGTCGCCGCCCGCCCGGACATCGTCAAGCCCAACGCCGACGAGCTGGCGGAACTGACGGGCTCCCACGAGCCGGTGCGCGCGACGCAGGACGCACGGCGGCGCGGAGCACGCGCGGTGGTGGCCTCCCTGGGCCCCGCCGGCCTGCTGGCCGCGACCCCGGAGGGCCGCTGGCGGGCCACCCCGCCGGACCGCGTCCACGGCAACCCGACCGGCGCCGGCGACTCGGCGGTCGCCGGCCTTCTCTCGGGCCTGGTGGAAGACCTCCCCTGGCCGGACCGCCTCACCCGAGCGGTGGCCCTCTCCGCCGCAACAGTCCTCGCCCCGACAGCGGGCGAGTACGACGTGCGAGCGTATGAGGACCTCCACGACCAGGTGAGAGTGACGGCGGAAGTCAGCGCGGCGTGAGTTCGGCGACGCCCATGCCATGACGGTCGCGGAAACGTTTCAGCCATGCCGGTCGGCCGTGCGCCCGGCTCTGGCTCGCCGCTTGGGCCGCTCTGGCACCTGTCACAGGAGGCGTGATTGTGGCCTATTCGGGACTGGCCTCCCAGTTCGGGAAACAGGAAGATCAACGAACAGACGTTCGACACGAAAGGTGTACCTGTGCGAAAGCGCTCACTGCTGCTGGCCGGCGCGGCCCTGACCGCCACCCTTCCGTTCGCCTCCATGCAGCCCGCTTCCGCTGCGACGGTGTGTGCCCAGGGGAAGCTGTGCACCTGGGTGAAGGCGAACTTCTCGGGGAACCGCGAAGACCGCACAACCCCGGAACACGGCTGCTTCCCGCCTCAGGTCCGAAGCAGGAGTATCCGCACGGTTTCGAACCAGTCAGGCAAGACCATCACCGTCTACAGCGACACCAGTTGTTACGGAAGCAAGGTGGTCATCAAGACCGGGCAGTACTCCAGCTCCCTGCCCTTCGCGGCCAAGAGCATTTCCTGGTAGGGACCCTCACCCGGCACCTCAGACCATCGTCATCCCTGTAATCGGGCCGTGAACGCCACCTCTGGTGCTGCCAGGTGACGTTCACGCTCGCCCCTAGTTCTTGACCTGGCCCTTCTTCAGCCAGAACTGGTCCAGGAGGACGTTGCACTTGTCGCCGGCCTCGCAGGACAGGGTGATGGTGTTGGTGCCCTTGGTGAGCGTCGGCCAGGCGAAGGTCTTCGTCCAGCCCTTGGTGAAGTCGCCGTCCGCGGCGTGGGCGAAGTTGTCCAGGTTCAGCTTGTTGCCGAACGGCTTGCCGTTGACCGTCAGGGTCATCGACTGGGCCTCACCGGCCGTGCTGTAGCGGGTGAACAGCGTGTAAGCCCCGTCCTCCGGGATGCCGTTGACCGTCCAGGTCACCGAGGAGCCGACATGGTTGAGGTTGGCGACGTAGATGCCGCCGTCGGACTGGGCACCCTGCACGTCCGAGGCGAGGGTCGCCGTACCGCCCAGGCGGAGCGCCTTCGCGTCGATCGTCGGGAGCTTCACCTCCGCGTCGCCGCTCTCGCTCGACGACGGGCTCGGCGTGCTGCTCTGCTGGGACTGGGTGGGGGCGGTGCCGGACTGGTCCTTCTTCTTGTCGTCCGAGTTGCCGTTCATCATCACCACGCCGATGCCGACCACCACCGCCGCGACGACGGCGATCGCGCCGATCAGCAGGCCCTTGGTGTTGGGGCCGCGGCCGCGCCCGCCGGAGCCGGACCCGCCGGCCGGGGGCTGCTGGGCGGTGGGCGCGCCACCGGGGAACGTCTCGGGGGCCGCGTAGTGCGCGGTGGTCCTGCCGTAGGCACCCTGGGCACCCTGCTGCTGCGGAACCTGGCCGTACGGCGCGGCGGCCGGCGCCTGCTGCCCGTACTGCCGTTCCCCGACGGTGCGCACCCGGCTGACGGAGTTCGGGTAGCCGTAGCCTCCCGCGGGCGGCTGGGCACCCCGGGCCTGTCCGTCGGCGTAGAGGTAGCCGAACGGGTCGTCGTCCTCGGGGGTGCTCGGGCCGTTGTTGCCGGGCGTCATCCCTTCGTTCTCCTCAACAGGTGGGGGGCGGATGGGGTTCTTGGTGTGGGGTGTGGCAGAGGGCGAGCCTACCCGCTCCACAAGACCCAAACGGGTGACCCGAACCGCACCGTTGTCCCCGCAACCACGCTGACCTGCGGATTACCCCGCGCGCCTGTGCTGTTTGGGACGAGATCGTTTCTCGACGTACATCCGTTCGTCCGCCGACTTGAGGACTTCGTCGGCCGTCATGCCGCAGTGCGCCCAGCCGATGCCGAAGCTGGCGCCCACCCGCACGGCCCGGCCCTCGGCGCGGATCGGCTGGATGATCTCGTTGCGCAGGCGTACGGCGAGGTCCTGCGCGTCGGCGCGGCCGAGGCCGTCGGCGAGGATCACGAACTCGTCGCCGCCGAGCCGGGCGACGGTGTCGCCGTCGCGCACGCCGTTGCTGAGCCGCCGGGCCACCTCGATGAGGACGGCGTCGCCCGCGTTGTGCCCGAACCGGTCGTTGATCGACTTGAAGCCGTCGAGGTCGCAGAAGAGCACCGCGAGCCCCTTGGCGCCGTCGTCCCGCTCACCCTCGGGGGCGACGGTGTGCACATGGTGGTCGTAGGCGTCGTAGCCGTCAGGGGCGGGCCGGAAGTCGAAACCGTGGCCGTTCGCGTCGAAGGCGGCGGGGTGCCCGTGGGCGGCCTCGGCGGTGTCGAAGGAGTCGTACGCGTCGAGCGCGGGGTGGGCGGTCTGCGGCCGCCGGCACAGGCGGGCGGCGAGCCGTGAGCGCAGCTCGGCGGAGTTGGGCAGACCGGTGAGGGAGTCGTGGGAGGCGCGGTGGGCGAGCTGGAGCTCGCGGCGCTTGCGCTCCTCTATGTCCTCGACGTGCGTGAGCAGGAAGCGGGGGCCGTCGGCGGTGTCGGCGACCACGGAGTTGCGCAGCGACACCCAGACGTAGGTGCCGTCCCGGCGGCCCAGGCGCAGCTCGGCGCGGCCGCCCTCGGCGGAGGTGCGCAGCAGCGTGCCGATGTCCTCGGGGTGGACCAGGTCGGAGAAGGAGTAGCGGCGCATCGCGGAGGCGGGCCGGCCGAGCAGCCGGCACAGCGCGTCGTTGGTCCGCAGGATGCGGCCGTGCTGGTCGCCGCCCATCTCGGCGATGGCCATGCCGGAAGGGGCGTACTCGAAGGCCTGGCGGAAGGATTCCTCGCTGGCGCGCAGGGCCTGCTGCTCACGCTCCAGGCGGACCAGGGCACGCTGCATGTTGGAGCGCAGCCGGGCGTTGGATATCGCGATCGCGGCCTGGAAGGCGTACATCTGCAGGGCCTCGCGGCCCCAGGCGCCGGGCCGGCGGCCGTTGCGCGGCCGGTCCACCGACAGCACGCCGAGCAGTTCGCCGCGCGGGCCGCCCTGCGCGCCGGGCGCGTACATGGGGGCGAAGAGGCGGTCGGAGGGGTGCCACTCGTCCTCGAAGCGGGGCGCGGGTCCGTCGGTGTACCACTGCGGGACGTCGTCGTCGTCGAGGACCCAGCCCTCGGTGTGCGGTATGAACACCAGGTCGCCCCACTGCTCACCCATGGCCAGGCGGCGGTCCCAGGACGGGCGGGAGCCGACGCGGCCGGTGATCAGGGCCTCGGCGGCGGGGTTGCCGGCGAACGCTGCGACGACGAGATCGCCGTCGGGGCGGACGAGGTTGACGCACGCCAGCTCGTAACCGAGGGCGGTCACCACGCCGTCGGCGACCGTCTGCAGGGTGTCCGCCAGGCTGCGGGCGGTGTTCATGTCCGCCATGACCTGGTGCAGCTGCCGCAGGGACGCAAGACGGACGTAGGGTTCCGACTCGGTCTCCATGCTCGCCCTCCCCCCGAGACTTCGCAGCGAATCAAGGGTTGTCGTCGGCGTATCGTCGTCTGAGCCTGGTGGCGTCTCGTACTGCGTCTTTCGCCACTGAATCACAGCGCGCTGCTCACTCGGTACACAGGGTCAACATTTCCCAGCCCTTGTGACTCAAGTCACAGCAAAACGTGAACAATAAAGTGGAGTTTCTGCGTTTTTCCTGTGCGTTAACCGAACGGACACTTTGCGAGTATGCGGCATCGGCGGCTGTTCCGGGCCGGAGTCAGGCGGAAGACCTAGGTCCGCGCCCGGTCCGAGGTCCGATGCGGGGCCCTTGGAGCGGAGACTAGCGTTTCCGGCGTGCTGAAGACTTCCCCTGCCGTGCCCCCACCCTTCACACCCGCCCCCGCCGGGCATGCTGAGGGGGTGACCCACGACGAGTTCCGCGCCGCCATGTCCCGGCTCGCCGCGGGCGTGGTCCTGGTGACCGCGCAGGAGCCGCCGCTCGATCCGGACGACCCGACCGCGCCCACCGGCGAGGACGTGGGCATGACCGCCACCGCGTTCATGTCGGTCTCCCTCGACCCGCCCCTGGTGCTCGTCAGCCTGCGGGAGGGCTCGCGCATGGACGACCTGCTCGCCGAGCAGCCGCTGTGGGGCGTCTCGGTCCTCGCCGAGAGCCAGCGCCACATCGCCGGCCGCTTCGCGATGAAGGGCCGCATCAGCGACCGCCTGCTCTTCGAGGACATCCCGTACGTGCGCGGCGAGGTCACCGGCTCGCCCCTGGTGGGCGGCGCGCTGGCCACCCTGGAGTGCCGCACCGAGCAGCGCGTCGCGGCCGGCGACCACACCCTGGTGATCGGCCGCGTCCTGACGGCCCGCGTACCGAGCGCGGACGGCGGCCCCCTGATGTACTTCAAGGGGCGGTACCGGCAGCTGGGGTGACACGCGAAGGCCGTACGGGCAGCCGGGGTGACGCTCGAAGGCCCTACCGGCAGCCGGAGCGACGGCCGAAGCCGTACGGACGGCCCGGGGCGACACCGGAAGCCGTACGGACGGCCGGGCCGACGCCCGAAAAGCCCTCGCCCGGGGCCGTGCGGCGTCCTTAGGGTGCGGCGATGACCCATCTCGAGGAGATCACCCCGCATACCTTCGACGCCGCCGTGGGCATCCGGGTCCGCCCCGACCAGGAACACGCGGTCTCACCGGTCGTGCAGTCCCTCGCCGAGGCGTACGTCCACCCCGAGGGCGTGGCGTGGCCCCGCCTGATCGTCGACGGTGAGCGGCCGGTCGGCTTCCTGATGGCCTTCCTCGGCATCGACTGGCACGGCGACGGCAGCGAGCACCGCTCGGGCCTGTGGCGCCTCAACATCGCGGCCGACGCCCAGGGCCGCGGCTACGGCCGCTTCGCGGTCCGCGCGGTGGCGGAGGAACTGCGCCGGCGGGGCACCGAGGAGATGTACGTCAGCTGGCACCCCGGCCCCGACGGCCCGGAGGCCTTCTACCTGGGCCTGGGCTTCCGCACGACCGGCGAGGTGAGCGGGGATCAGACGGTGGGGGTGCTGGAGCTCGGCTGACGCCGGACCGGACGGCGGGCGCAGGCCGCTCGCCGCCGGCCCGCGGATCCCTCTACCCCGTCCAGTCCCGGCCCGTGCGCCCCCGCTTGGTCTCCGCGCGCTGCTTCTTCTGGCGCAGCCGGCGTTCGTTGATGCCGCGCGGCACCCGCGTCGGCTTGCGCGGCTTCGGCGGCGGAGCCGTCGCCTCCGCGAGCAGCGCCGCGAGGCGCACCGCGGCGGCCTCCCGGTTGCGCCACTGCGAACGGTGCTCGGTGGCGCGCACGCTGAGCACCCCGTCGACCAGCCGCGGCCCGAGCCGCTCCAGCGCACGCCGCTTCCACACCTCGGGCAGCGCCTCGGTGCGGGCGAGGTCGAAGCGGACCTCGGCGGCGGAGTCGGACGTGTTGACGTGCTGTCCGCCGGGCCCCGACGACCGCGAGAAGCGCCACATCAGCTCGGCCTCGGGGAGCGCGACGGAACCGCGGATGAGATGGGGACCGGACATGGGGTCCATGTTCCCGGCAGGACCCGGTCCACGTCATCCCATTTCCCGTCGGGTAAAAAAGGTAAAGCGGGCTGGAACCATCCACCGGGCCGCGACGTTCGTAGGGATGACGGTAGCTTCGTCCCCAGTGCGAAGCCTCGTACACACAGCGCATCGAGGAAGGACTCCCGACCATGGCAGTAAGCCTGTCCAAGGGTGGCAACGTCTCGCTCACCAAGGAGGCTCCGGGCCTGACCGCCGTCACCGTGGGCCTGGGCTGGGACGTCCGCACCACCACCGGCACCGACTTCGACCTCGACGCGTCCGCGATCGCGGTCAACGGCCAGGGCAAGGTCTACTCCGACGCCCACTTCGTCTTCTTCAACAACAAGCAGACCCCGGACAACTCCATCGTCCACACCGGTGACAACCGCACCGGCGAGGGCGCCGGCGACGACGAGGCCATCAACGTCAACCTCGCCGCCCTCCCGGCCGACATCGACAAGATCGTCTTCCCGGTCTCCATCTACGACGCCGAGAACCGCGGCCAGAACTTCGGCCAGGTCCGCAACGCCTACATCCGCATCGTCAACCAGGCCGGCGGCGCCGAGATCGCGCGCTACGACCTGTCGGAGGACGCGGCCACCGAGACGGCCATGGTCTTCGGCGAGCTGTACCGCAACGGCGCGGAGTGGAAGTTCCGCGCCGTCGGCCAGGGTTACGCCTCGGGCCTGGTCGGCATCGCCCAGGACTTCGGCGTCAACGTCTGATCCCGCGGCCCCGCGTGACGAAGCCCCTGGCCGAGCGCCGGGGGCTTCGGCGCATTACGGTCCCGTCATGATCCTCGAACCCCTCCCCCGCACCGCCGACCACGACATCCCCGCCCCGCTGCTCACCGAACTCACCGCCCTGTACGCGTCCCAGCGCGAGTTCCAGGCCCTCAGCGGCGACTTCCCGGACCCGGACGACATCCGGCCCGAGCAGGTGGCGGCCGCGCTGGCCGACGAGTCGGCGCGCCCGGGCACGGAGGTGCTGCTGGCCCGCAGCCGGGGCCGGCTCGTCGGCGTGGTCATCACCCTCGCGCACCACCCCGACCCGGCCGACCCCGACCCGTGGATCGGGCTGCTGATGGTCGACGCGGACGTGCAGCGGCAGGGCCACGGCCGCCGCCTCGCCACGGCGGTGGAGGACCGTTTCCGCGACGCGGGACGCAGCGCCGTCCGGCTCGCCGTCCTCGCCGACAACCCCAAGGCGCTGGCCTTCTGGACCTCCCTCGGCTACGAGGCGATCGACCACCGCCCCGACCTCCAACGGGGCCGCGCCTGCACCGTGCTGCGCAAACAGCTGACGGTATGACACCCCGCGCGCCCGTACCGCTGCGCCGACGCGACCCTGACTTCGCCTCAGGGGCGGCCGCTCTCGTGAGCGTTCCTCACGGGTGGTCCGGCCGTCCGTCGCCGTACAGCCAGTCCCGCCAGATGCCGGAGAAGTCCTTGTCCGGGGCCTGCTCCTCCACGTAGGCGATGAAGTCTGCGGTGGAGGCGTTGGAGTGCCGACGGGCGGCCGCCCAGCCCTGCACAAGGTCGTAGAAGGCGTCGTCGCCGACGGTCTGCCGGATCCTGTGCACGACCATCGCCCCGCGCTGGTAGACCGGGTCCGCGGAGATCACGGCCGCGCTGCTCGGCTTGCCCGGCGGGAAGTCCCACAGGTCCTCGAACTCCTCCTCCCCGTGGTCGTACAGCTCCTCGAAGCGCTCCTGGGCGCTCTGCCCGCCGTGGTCCTCCGCGTACAGCCACTCCGCGTACGTCGCGAAGCCCTCGTTGAGCCACATGTCCCGCCAGGTCTTCGGCGTGACCGAGTCGCCGAACCACTGGTGGGCCAGCTCGTGGACGAAGGTCGGGGTGTCCGGGGCGCCGGGGAAGACGGGACGGTTCTGCGTCTCCAGCGCGTACGTCGAGTCCTCCTCCCGTTCGACGATCACTCCGGTCGAGGAGAACGGGTACGGGCCGAAGTTGAGCCGCAGCCAGTCCATCACCTCCGGCAGCTTCGCCAGGACGGCCCTGCTGTCCTGCGCGCTCACCGGGTCGACGGCGGTGTAGACCGGCAGCCGGTCCTCGCCGACGGTCCCGGTGCGCACGTCGTAGCGGCCGATGGCGAGGGTGGCGAGGTAGCTCGCCATGGGCTCGGCGGTGTGCCAGTGGAAGGTGGTGTGCCCGTCCCGGGTGCTCCGGCTCGCCGGCTCCCCGTTGGACACGGCCGTCAGACCCTTCGGCACGGTCACGGTGATGTCGTACGACGCCTTGTCGGACGGGTGGTGGTTGCCGGGGAACCAGGCCATCGAGCCGACCGGCTCGCCCAGTGCCAGCGCGCCGTCCTTCGTGTACAGCCAGCCCTCCTTCGAGCCGTCCGCGTCGACGATCGTCTCGGGGGTGCCGGAGTAGCGGACCACGACCCGCAGGGTCTTCCCTCGCGGGATCTCGTCGCGCGGGCGGACGGTCAGCTCCTGGCCGGCCCGGCTGAACAGAGCGCCGGCGCCCTGGACGGTGACGTCCTCGACGGTCAGGCCCTTGAGATCGAGGTCGAAGGCGGACAGGTCCTGCGTGGCGCGGGCGGTGATCTCGGCGCGGCCGGTGAGGCGGCGGGCGCCGGGGTCGTAGGCGAGGGTCAGGGCGTAGTGGCTGACGTCGTAGCCGCCGTTGCCGGCCTTCGGGAAGTACGGGTCGCGCAGCCCGGCGCCGCCCGGGGTGCCCTCGACACCGCCACCGCCACCGCCGGTGCAGGCGGACAGGGCGAGCGTCAGCAGGAGCGCGGGGACGACGGGCGCATGTCGGGACACGTCGGGAATCCTATGGTGGTCGGGGTGTCACCCTGACAGACCGCTGCGGCGGGCCACGGGTTCGGCGGGGCCGGGCGGCGTTCGGGCGCGGGGGGGGGTGGGGGGCGGATGGTTGGCCCCGGGGGCCGGGCGCGGGGAGCGGGGCGGTCGGGGCCGGTGGCCCGGGCGCGCGGAGGGCCGGCGGTCGGGGCCGGTGGCCCGGCGGCGCGGAGAGCCGGTGGCGCCGGCGCGGAAAGCCGGCGGCTGGGGCCGGCGGCTCGGGCGCAGGCAGGGCGGGTGGCTGGGACCGGCGGCCCGGACGCCGGCAGGGCGGGCGGTTCGGGTGGCTCCGGTTCTCGGGGGCGGGCGTGACACCATCGGCTGGTGCTCGACATCGGCTACGCCCTCTCCTCCCGTTTCCCGGACCCGCCGCAGACGGACTACCGACGCGCGGACGTCCACGCCCTGCGCCACGACCTGTTCTGCGGGGACGTGTACCTCGCCGACACCAAGTCCGACCGGGAGTTGTCCACAGCCTGGGGATGGGTTCCGGTGCTGGACTTCGCGTGGGCGCTGTGCGACATCGTCGAGCGCGTCGACCGCGACCCGGCCGGCTCCCGCGCCGCCCGGCCGCAGCGCGCGGAGCTGGACTTCACCGAGTCCACCGACCGGATGCTGTTCGAGCGCCGCTTCGGCTGGGTGGACATCACCGCGGACTGGGTGCCGGCCGAGGAGGCGCCGCTGTCCTTCTCCCACACCGAACTGCGCCGCGAGGCCCGGGACTTCCTGCACGACCTGATCGCCGATCTGTGCGACATGCACGACGACCTCGCGGAGAACCCTGCGATCTGGACCCTCCAGGCGCGGTTCCCGCGGGTGTCCTGAACCGCCCTCGCCCTTCCCCGGAGGGCTGCCCGGTGATCACTCCCTTATGGTCATGCCCATGTCCCTCCACGAACGCTCCGCGCTCACCGGACTGGCGCCCGGCGAGCAGCTTCTCGCCCATCACGTCGTCGTGCCCGTGAAGAGCGCCAAGGGCGTCAAGCTGAACGTCCACGGCCACGGCAGGCTGGGCGGACAGCTCGGCGACCACCTGACGCAGCACATCGGCGCCGCGAGCGGGGGCGCCGGCAGCGTCGCCGGGCAGCTGCCGGCGACCTCGGGTGCGCTGCTGATGCGGGTCACCGATCAGCGGGTCGGCCTGGTGCGCACCACGGACGGCGCGCCCGTGTGGGAGGTCCCCCGGGCGTGGGTGGTGCGTGTCGAGCGACGGCCCCGGTTGCAGTTGATGGCCCGGTTCCGGGTGCACTACAGCGACGGGTCGTGGCTGGCGTTCCTGACGATGCGGCGCCGGACGATCGAGTCGTTGCGCGGGTTGCTCGGCGGGTGAGCCGCGAACGCCTGCGGCGGCCGGTGCGGTCGCGGGCTCTCAGTCCTGCACTCTGAGGCCCAGGCCCGCCGCCAGCTGGGGCGCCAAATCCAGGAGTTGGGGCGTGTTGACGACCGCGCCGGCCATGGTCTCCAGGCCGTGGCTGATGTCCAGGGGGCTCGCGCCGCGCAGGTCCACGTCCGTGAGGGTCGCGCCGGTGAAGTCCGCGCCCCTGATCGCGCAGTCGGTGAACTCCACCCGCTCCAGGCGGGCGCGCGCGAAGTCCGGCTCCACCAGGACGCAGCCGGTGAAGACGACGTCCCGCAGACGGGCGCCGCGCAGGTTGAGATAGTCGATCTTGCCGCCACGGATCAGGACCCGCTCCAGGACCGCGCCGTGCAACTGGACGCCGCCCAGGCGCGGGTCGGTCAGCTCGACGTCCCGCAGGGTGGACTCCGCCAGGTCCGTGCCCACGCCCCGTACGTCCGACAGCACCGAGTCCAGGACCCGGGCGTGGTGCAGCCGTGTCCCGTCCAGCGCGCAGCCTCTGAGCGCGCAGTCCATGAAGCGGGCGCCCGCGCCGTCCTCACCGGTCAGGTCCACGGCCGCGAACTCCAGGCCGTCGTAGTCCCCGTCGGGCTCCAGCCCCTCCTTGTCGTACCGCTCGAGTTGCGGCAGCCGTACCTCCGGCCGCCGCGCCGCCTTCACGCCCGTCCCGCCACGCGTTCCCCTTGCCATGCCCCCATGCTGCACCCGGCCACTGACAATCACCCCGACCTGCGAGGACGCGAACGTGACCGGCCGGATCGCCGCGCCCGGCGTGCTGTCGGAGGTCTCCCTCCCCAGCGCGCCGACGGCCGTGTCACCGGCGCCGGGACCCCGGCGCACGCTTGACCTCAAGCGCGCTTGAGGTCGAAGAGTGGGCTGCGTCCGACCACACAGCGAACGGGGTACCTCCATGCACGCGATCCGTCTTCATGCCTTCGGTCCCGCCGAGAACCTGACCCACGAAGAGGTCGCGGACCCGGTGCCCGCGCCCGGCCAGGTCCGTGTCGCCGTGGCCGCCGCGGGGGTGCACCTCCTCGACACAGCCCTGCGCGAAGGCGTGCGGGGCCCCCTGCCCGAGCTGCCGGCCCTGCCGACCGTCCCGGGCCGCGAGGTCGCGGGCACCGTGGACGCGCTCGGCGACGGCGTGGACCGGTCCTGGCTCGGCAAGCGCGTGGTCGCCCATCTCGGTTTCGCGCCCGGCGGTTACGCGGAGCTGGCCGTCACCGACGCGGCCCGGCTGCACGAGATCCCGGACGGCCTCGACGCGGCGCAGGCGGTCGCCATGATCGGCACGGGCCGTACGGCGATGGGGATCGCCCAGTTCGCGGACGACCTCGGCCCCGGCTCCGTGGCCGTCGTCCTGGCGGCCGCCGGCGGCATCGGCACCCTCCTGGTCCAGTACGCGAGGAACGCCGGCGCCACCGTCGTGGGGCTCGCGGGCGGGCCGCACAAGACCGCCCGCGTCCAGGCGAACGGCGCCGACGCCGCCGTCGACTACACCGACGCCGCCTGGCCGGACAAGGTCCGCGCCGCCCTCGGCGGCCGGCCCGCCACCGTCGTCTTCGACGGCGTGGGCGGCGACGCGGCCCGGGAGGCGGTCGCCCTGCTGGGCCCCGGCGGCCGGCATCTGGTCTTCGGCTGGTCCGCGCAGGGCATCCGCGAGGGCGGCCCGTACCTCGTCGACGGCGTCTCCGAACAGGTCCTCGGCCCGGCGATGCTCGCCCGGACCGGCAGCCCCGACCCCCTGCGCGCCCTCGAACTGCGCGCCCTCGCCGAGGGCGCCGCGGGCCGTCTCGTCCCGGCTGTCCAGCGCTTCCCGCTCGCCGAGGCGGCCGCCGCGCACCGTGCCCTCGAGACCCGGCGTACGACCGGAAAGGTGGTTCTGGAGCCATGAAGCGGCACCACACATCCCGGGATGCGATACCTCCCGATTCGTGGTCTTCTGACCGGGTGACTGTCACCCGAACAGGCGAACCCGCGACGGGGGCCGACCCGCACCGCTGGTGGGGCCTGGTGATCATCGCGCTCGCCCAGCTGATGGTGGTCCTCGACGCCACCATCGTGAACATCGCGCTGCCCTCCGCCCAGCGCGACCTGGGCATGACCGACGCCAACCGGCAGTGGGTGATCACCGCCTACACCCTCGCCTTCGGCGGGCTGCTGCTGCTCGGCGGCCGGATCGCCGACCTCGTCGGCCGCAAACGGACCTTCGTCTTCGGCCTGGTCGGCTTCGCCGCCGCCTCCGCGCTCGGCGGCGCCGCCACCGGCGCCGGCATGCTCTTCGGCGCCCGCGCCCTGCAAGGCGTCTTCGCGGCCGTCCTCGCCCCGTCCGCGCTGTCCCTGCTGACCACGACGTTCACCGATCCCAAGGAACGCGGCAAGGCGTTCGGCATCTACGGCGCCCTCGCCGGCAGCGGCTCCGCGATCGGCTTCATCGTCGGCGGGCTGCTCACCGAGTACCTGAACTGGCGCTGGTGCCTCTACGTCAACGTGCCCATCGCCGTCGTCGCCGTCGTCGGCGCGCTCACCCTGCTGCACGACCGCCCCGGCCACGCCGATGTGCGCCTCGACGTGCCCGGCGTCGTCCTCGGCTGCGGCGGCCTGGTGGCGATCGTCTACGGCTTCAGCGAGGCCCAGCCCCGCGGCTGGACCGACCCGCTGGTCCTCGCCCTGTTCGCGGCCGGTGTCGTCCTGCTCGCCGTCTTCGTCTGGTGGCAGACGCGAGCCCGCAGCCCCCTGCTCCCGCTGCACATCATCAAGGAACGCAACCGCGCCGGCTGCTTCCTGACCATGATGCTCGCGGTGATCGGCATGTTCGGGCTGTTCCTGTTCATGACCTACTACCTCCAGGTCATCCTCGGCTACTCGCCCGTCCGCACCGGCCTGGCCTTCCTGCCGCTGACCGCCGCGATCATCGTCGGCTCCACCCAGATCTCCGCCCGCCTGCTGCCCCACGTGGCGCCGCGCATGCTGATGGTGCCCGGGATGGTCCTCGCCGCCGGCGGCATGGTGATCCTCACGCAGATGACGGTGGACTCCTCCTACACCACGGAGATCCTCCCCGCGCTGCTGCTGATGGGCCTCGGCATGGGCCTGACCTTCATGCCGGTGTTCTCCACGGCCACCGCGGGTGTCGCCCCGCAGGACTCCGGCGTCACCTCGGCGACCGTGAACACCTCCCAGCAGGTCGGCGGCTCCATCGGTACGGCGCTGCTGAACACCGTCGCCACCACCAGCAGCGCCACCTGGATCACCGCCCACCTCACGAACCCCGGCCAGCGGGCACTGGTCATCCGCGAGGGCGTGGTCCACGGCTACACGGTCGCGATCTGGTGCGCGGCCGCGGTCATGCTCCTCGCCGGGCTGGTGGCGGGCCTGATGGTCACCGTCCGCCCGCCCTCCCACGGGGCGCCCGCGCAGACACCGGTACCGGAGTCGGTCGCCTGACGGAACCCGGCCAGGACACCGGCCGGCACCAGTGCCCTGACGGAACCCCCGCCAGGACACCGGCACCGGAGCCGGTGCCCCCCTCTCGTCAGTGCCGTCCGGCCACCCGGTCCGCCAGCCGCGCCAGCCGGGAGGACTCGGCGCTGTGCGTCGTACGCTCCCGGCGATCCGCCGCCCGGTACACGGCGTACATCCCCTGCACGCCCACCCACCGGAAGGGCTCCGGCTCCCACTTGCGCACCCGGTGCCCCACCCACGGCAGCTCGGTCAGGTCGGTGCGCCCGCCCTGCCCGGAGTCCTGCTGCACCAGGTCACGCAGCGTCCGCGCGGCCAGGTTGGTGGTGGCGACGCCCGAGCCCACGTAACCGCCCGCCCAGCCCAGCCCCGTCGACCGGTCCAGGGTCACCGTGGCGCACCAGTCCCGCGGCACGCCGAGCACGCCCGACCAGGCGTGTGCGATGCCGATCCCCGCCAGCGACGGGAAGAACTGCACCAGGATCTCCCGCAGCGCCGCGATCGTCGCGTCCTGGGTCCGCCCGTCGTTGTCGGTCCGCGAGCCGAAGCGGTACGGCACCCCGCGCCCGCCCAGCGCGATCCGCCCGTCGGCGGTGCGCTGCGCGTACATGTAGGCGTGCGCCATGTCGCCCAGCGTCTCCCGGCCGTCCCAGCCGATCTGCGCCCACTGCTCCTCGCTCAGCGGCTCGGTGGCGATCATCGAGGAGTTCATCGGCAGCCAGGTCCGCCGCTGCCCCTTCAGCGACGCCGTGAACCCCTCCGTGCAGCGCAGCACATAGGGCGCCCGCACGGTCCCGTACGGCGTCACCGCGTGCTTGGGCTTGATCTCGGTCACCGGCGTCGACTCGTGAATGACCACCCCCAGCGCCTCGGCCGCCGCCGCGAGCCCCTTCAGCAGCTTCACCGGGTGCAGCCGGGCCCCGTGCGGCGTCCAGGTCGAGCCCACCGCGCCCGCCACCCGGATCCGCTCCACGGTCTCCCGCGCGCCGTACAGCTCACGGTCCTTCTCCCCGAAGGCTGCCTCTGCCGCGTGGAAGGACTTCAGCCGGGCCAGCTGGGCCGGAGTGGTGGCCACCTCCAGCACACCGCCCTTGTGCAGGTCCGCGTCGATGCCCTCCGCCTCGGCGACCGCGATCACCTCGTCGACGGTGTCGTTCATCGCCTGCTGCAACCGCACCGCCGCCTCGCGGCCGTGCAGCCTCGCATACCGGTCGCGGCCGGCGATGCCGTTGTAGAGCCAGCCCCCGTTGCGCCCGGAGGCGCCGTATCCGCAGAACTTCTGCTCGAGGACGACGACCCGCAGGAAAGGAGCGGCCTTCTTCAGGTAGTACGCCGTCCACAGACCCGTGTATCCGCCGCCGACGATCACCACGTCGGCGGAGGTGTCACCGGGCAGCGGCTCCCGCACGGGGGGAAGGCCGTCGTCCGCGTACCAGAAGGAGATGCCGCCGTTCACGACAGTGCTGCTCATGGAAGCGGACGTTAACCCGCCGGAGTGACCCCTGTCTCCTTCGGATTCCGTGGAATTTCCCGCCCCCGGGTCAGCGGATGACAGGCGAGCCCGATCAGCACGGACGCGAAGTGGCCGAGGTCGGTGAAGGTCGGCCCGGACGCGAGCGGAAGGCCGTAGAAGACCAGCACCGCGAACAGGTACACGTACCGCCACGGCCCCGGGATCCGGTACGTCAGCACGCCCACCACACCCGCCAGGGCGTAACTCACCCCGATGTCCAGCGCGTCGGCCTCCGAGTGCGGGGCGAGCCCGCGGCGGATCGCGACGAGCAGCACCCCCTGGCTGAGCAGCGTGGCCAGCACATGCGCCGCCACACACACCACCAGCCAGCGCGCCGTCCCCAGCCATCGCTCGGCCGGCGCGTGGAACACGCTGTACAGCACCGCGTACGGCAGCCAGCGGCCCCCGTCGATCCACATCGCGCTGGCGATGAGCACCCGCACCGGGTTCTGCGACAGCTCCTCCAGGTTCGTCGAGCGCTGCCGCAGGAACTCGCGCTCGAACTCCGGCGACATGTGGTGCAGGGCGACCGTGGTGACGAACAGGATCCCCAGCCAGACGTACGTCCCCGGCGCGCTGCGGACGTAGGCCCCGACCCGGCGCAGACCCCGCGTAATTCGCATGAGCCGATTCACGCACAGCAGTATCGTCCGATCGGTGATCGACATTCCGGACGAGCTGGCGGCGTCACAGGCGGAGTACAACGGCGAGGCGGGCCGCGCGTTCGTCGCGCGCCTGCCGGAACTGGCGGCTCACTTCCTCGGCCGCTGGCAGCTGACGCTGGACGGCCCCTCGATGTACGGCGTGTGCGCCCTGGTCCTGCCCGTCGTCCGCGCCGACGGACTGCGCGCCGTCCTCAAGCTCCAGCTCCTCGACGAGGAGAGCGCGGGCGAACCGGTCGCCCTGCGCCTGTGGGACGGCGACGGCGCCGTACGCCTCCTCGACCACGACGAGCCCACCGGCACGATGCTGCTGGAACGCCTCGACGCCACCCGCATGCTCGCCCACCACCCCGACGTCCACAAGGCGGTCGAGGTGATCGCCGCCCTGCTGGCCCACCTCAACGCCACCCCCGCCCCGCCCGGCCTGCGCCGCCTGGACGACATCGCGCGGCGCATGCTCGACCGCACCCCCGGGGCGCTGCCCCGCATCCCCGACCCCGAGGCCCGCCGGATCGTCGCCGACTGCGCCGCGGCCGTACGCGAGGTCGTGGCCGAACCCGGCGACCGTCTGCTGCACTGGGACCTGCACGACGAGAACGTCCTGGCCGCCGACCGCGCCGACTGGCTCGCCATCGACCCCAAACCCCTGGCCGGCGACCCCGGCTTCGAACTCTGGCCGGCCCTGGACAACCGCTACGACCCCGACGACGTGCGGTGGCGCTTCGACGCGATGACCGCCGTCATGGGCCTCGACCGGGACCGCGCCCGCGCGTGGACCCTGGGCCGCCTCCTGCAGAACGCCCTGTGGGACATCGAGGACGGCCGCCCCCTGGACCCGGAGCAACTCGAGATCGCCCGCCGCTTGCGCCCGCCCGCCCACCCCTGACGAGAAGAGCCCCGATGATCCGCCCCGCCACCCCCGCCGACGTCCCCGTCATCCACACCCTGATCCGGGAACTCGCCACCTACGAGAAGGTCCCGCAGGAAGCGAGGGCGACCCCCGCCCAGCTCCACGACGCGCTCTTCTCCGACCACCCGGCCGCCTTCGCCCACATCGCCGAGGACGACGACACCGGCGAGCCGGTCGGCTTCGCCCTGTGGTTCCTGTCCTTCTCCACCTGGCGCGGAACGCACGGCATCTACCTGGAGGACCTCTTCGTACGCCCCGAGGCCCGCGGCGGCGGCCACGGCAAGGCCCTGCTCACGGAACTGGCCCGCATCTGCACCCGGCGCGGCTACCAGCGCCTGGAGTGGTCGGTCCTCAACTGGAACGAACCCGCGATCGGCTTCTACGACGCCCTAGGCGCCCGCCCCCAGGACGAGTGGACGGTATACCGCCTGACGGACGAGGCCCTGAACAACCTGGCCACGAAGTGACAAAGACCCAGGCCGGCACAACCGACCTGGGCCCAGCGGAGCCCCCTGTCGGATTCGAACCGACGACCTTCGCTTTACAAGAGCGGTGCTCTAACCAGCTGAGCTAAGGAGGCCCGGGTCCGCGCGCGGCGCGGACACGCCCGTGCAGTGTACCCACCCTCCGCGGCGCCCCGATCGAAAATTTCCGCGAAGTTCACAGGGGCTCGCCTACTGACAGACCAGGTGAACGCCAGGTACCGTCCTGTGCCAGTTCACCTGCGTGGACTACACCAACCACCTTCCTACAACGGATCGTCCGGCACGTTCCTGCCGGTAGAAGGGGGCCCATTCACCATGGCCACTGTCACGTTCGACAAGGCGACCCGGATCTACCCGGGTTCCACCAAGCCCGCCGTCGACGCCCTGGACATCGAGATCGCCGACGGGGAGTTCCTCGTCCTGGTCGGTCCGTCCGGCTGCGGCAAGTCCACCTCCCTGCGGATGCTCGCCGGCCTGGAGGACGTCAACGGCGGCGCCATCCGCATCGGCGACCGCGATGTGACGCATCTGCCGCCGAAGGACCGGGACATCGCCATGGTGTTCCAGAACTACGCGCTCTACCCGCACATGACGGTCGCCGACAACATGGGCTTCGCGCTCAAGATCGCGGGCGTCAACAAGGCGGAGATCCGGCAGAAGGTCGAGGAGGCCGCGAAGATCCTCGACCTCACCGAGTACCTGGACCGCAAGCCGAAGGCCCTGTCCGGCGGTCAGCGCCAGCGTGTGGCGATGGGCCGTGCGATCGTCCGCGAGCCGCAGGTCTTCCTCATGGACGAGCCGCTGTCCAACCTGGACGCCAAGCTCCGCGTCTCCACCCGTACCCAGATCGCCTCCCTCCAGCGCCGTCTGGGCATCACCACGGTCTACGTCACCCACGACCAGGTCGAGGCCCTCACCATGGGTGACCGCGTCGCGGTCCTCAAGGACGGTCTGCTCCAGCAGGTCGACACCCCGCGCAACATGTACGACAGGCCCGCCAACCTCTTCGTGGCCGGCTTCATCGGCTCCCCGGCGATGAACCTCGTCGAGGTCCCGATCACCGACGGCGGAGTGAAGTTCGGCAACAGCGTCGTGCCGGTCGACCGCGACGCGCTGGCCGCCGCCACCGACAAGACCGTCACCGTCGGCGTCCGGCCCGAGCACTTCGACGTGGCGGGCCCCGACTCCGACCTCGGTGTCGCGGTCACCGTGAACGTCGTGGAGGAGCTGGGCTCCGACGCGTTCGTCTACGGCACCGCCAAGGTCGGCGCCGAGTCCAAGGAGCTCGTGGTCCGCGTGGGCGGCCGCGAGGTGCCGGAGAAGGGCAGCACGCTGCACGTCGTGCCGCGCTCGGGCGAGACCCACGTGTTCTCCACGTCGACGGGCGCGCGCCTGTCGGACTGATCCTCCGCCGCATGATTCACCCAGGTTGACGACGAGGGCCCCGCGAACCGGAGCGAGGCCCTTTTCGTTGTCGACAAATACCCCGGCAAAACCCCCCTTTCGACCGCCGTACGTCAACTCGCTACCGCAAAATCCCCCCTCCGCCGTCCCCCGAACAGGTGACTAAATGTCGCCAAATCATTACCGGGCGCTACCCTCACACGCGTGAAGCACTCCACCACCCAACAGACGCGACGCGGTCACCGGGGCCCCGCCCGCCGCATCGGCCGCTCCCTCGCCCTCGTCCTGCCCGTCGTCCTGGTGCTCTCCGGGACCCTCGCGGTCACCCGGGTCAACTGGTCCGGGAACCCCTCGGACTCGGTGCTCACCGCCACCGACGTGACGGGCGCGACGGACGCCAAGAACTCCGCCCCCCGTGCGCCGCAGGACCTCCTGCGCGACCAGCTCCTCACCGAGCTCCAGCAGAAGGACCCCGGCATCGCCCTCACCCACCTCCAGCAGGTCGTCAACGACAAGCCCTCACTGGCCAAGCACTGCACCTCCATCGCCCGGGCCCTGGGCCGCGCCGCCGTCCGCATCTACGGCCCGTCCCGCGCGCAGTCCTTCGCCCGCCCGGTCTGCGACACGTCGTACGCCTCGGGCGTCCTGGCGGCCCACAGCTGACGCCCGCAGCGCATGCCACGGCGTCCTCCGCACCCGCGTACGGCGGGGAGGGGACGTGGTGGGGGGTGTCCGCCCGCAGCGTCCGGCACCGGCACACGCTGAGCCCGTCGGAAACGGGCGGCCGGACCGAGGACGGACACCCCCCGCCGCGGCCCCGGCTCACCACGCGCCGCGGGCGCGGCAGCAACCGCCCACGGACGGCAACGGGCCGCCGCAGGCACAAAAAGGGGCGCGGGGAACGGCGCGAGCAACCACCCACGCACCCGCGGACGGGCGACGACCGGCCGCAACGCACCGGCACCGGGCACCGCGAGCACCGCGGGCACCGCGGGCACCGCGGGCACCGCGGGCACCCGCACAGCCGGCCGCAGGCACCCCGCCGTAGTCTTCCGGCATGACCCATCCGCACGCCCTGACCCGCCCCACCCAAGCCGTCATCCTGGCCGGAGGCCAAGGTTCCCGGCTGCGCCCCTACACCGACGACCGGCCCAAGCCGATGGTCGAGATCCCCGGGACGGGCACGCCCATCATCGGCCACCAGCTCACCTGGCTCGCCGAGGAGGGCGTCACCGACGTGGTCGTCTCCTGCGGCCATCTCGCCGACGTGCTCGAGCAGTGGCTCCGGTCGGCCGACCTGCCCGTGCGGGTGACCACCGTCGTGGAGGCCGAGCCCCTCGGCCGTGGCGGCGGCCTGAAGTTCGCCGCCGCGCACCTGCCGCACCCGGACCGGCCCTGGTACGCCACCAACGGCGACATCTGGACCCGCTTCTCGCTGCGGGACATGGCCGACTTCCACACCGAGCGGGACGCCATGGCGACGCTCGCCCTCGCCCGCCCCCGCATCCCGTGGGGCGCCGTGCAGACCGACGGCTTCGGCCACATCACCGACTTCATCGAGGCCCCGCCGTCCACGTTCGAGATCAACGCGGGCGTCTACGTCTTCTCCCCGGCCTTCGCCGGCCTCCTCCCCGAGCGCGGTGACCACGAACGCACCACGTTCCCGCACCTGGCCCGGGAACGCCGCCTGGCCGGCTTCCCGATCCCCCAGGGCGCCTACTGGCGGGCGATCGACACGGCGAAGGACCTGACCGAGGCGGCCAAGGAACTGGCGGCCCTGGGCCGCTGACGGCACGGCGGCCCACCGCGGCACACGCACGCACGCACGCCGGCAGGGCGAACCAGGCCCGCCACCGCGGCACACGCCCGCACGGCCGGGCACACCCCCACACACCCGCCATCGCACTACGCCGCACCGCACCACGCGGGCCGCGCCCGCGCCGCGACCACCGCACCGCACCGCTCCGCACGCCGATGGGGCTCCGCACACCGCACGCGGAGCCCCATCGCCGTACCGGCCGCCGGGTCGGCCGAAGGATCGTCGGAGGATTCGGCCGGTGGGCTACCCGAGCATGTCGCCCACCGGCCCCGTTACCCCAACAGGCCGCCCACAAGGCCGGACTGGCCGGAGGAGGAGCCGGAACCACCGGACGAGGACGACCCGGAGCCGCCGCCGCTGCCGCCCGACGACCCGGAGCCGCCCGACGTGCCGCCCCCGGAGGTCGGCCCGGAACTGGTGCTCGGGCCCTGACCGGTCGGCGAGGAGTGCCGCGACGGCGCCTGCCCGCCGGTGCCCTGCGTCTGGCTGGGCGTGCCGGTGCTCGCCGTACCCGAGGAGTGCGTCGCCCCCGGCTTGTGCTTCTCGTGCTTGGGGCCGGAGGAGGCCGCGCCCCGGGTCGGCGCGGCGGACGCCGACGGCGTGTGCCGCCGGGTGTGCTCACCGGGCCGCTGCGGCAGCGGCGAGCCGGGCAGCTCGTTGCGCGGGGGCTCACCGGGCCCGGGCGCGACGACCCGGTCGGCGTCGCGCACGGCACCGCCCAGCAGCGAACCGACGAGCAGGGTCAGCCCGGTGACGACCGCGGTGATCAGCGCGCCGCGGCGCAGCACATAGCGCCGCAGCTCCCAGATGTCGGAGCGCGGACCGAGCCGCCGCCAGGCGCTCGCGGCGAGGCGGCCGTCGACGGAGTAGACGGGGGCGCCGGCGATGATCAGCGGGGACCAGGCGGCGAGGTAGATGATGTCGGGGGCGTCGTAGACGGGGACCGTCTTCCAGCTGACGGTGACGATGAGCGCGGCCGACAGCAGAGCGCCGAACACGGCCGCGACCCGCTGCCAGCAGCCGAGCACGGTCAGCACGCCGACCACCACCTGGAGGAAGGCGATGACCAGGCCGGAGCCGACCGGGTGGTGGAGGGCGAACTGGCGCAGCGGCTCGGCGACCTCCCAGGGGTGCAGGGTGTTGAGCCACTTGACCATGGAGCCGCGCTTGCCGCCGTCGAAGTAGACGGGGTCGCACAGCTTGCCCATGCCGGCGTAGATGGAGATGAAGCCGAGGAAGATGCGCAGCGGGAGCAGGACGACGCCGAGGTTCATGCGGCGGTGCGGGTAGTACGCGTGCCGCGCCGGGTCGTCGCCGTGGCGCCGGCCACGGACGTCCGTCTCGCCGCTGTCCTCGTCGCGCTCGCCGAAGCCGCCGTACCCGCGATCGCCGTATCCGCGATCGCCGTATCCGGGGTCGCCGTATCCGGGGTCGCCGGGCTCGTCGTAGACGCTGCCGACGCTGCGCATGGCGGGCAGCAGGCGGGTGCCCGCGGCGTCCTCGGATGTGCGCTGGGCGCCGACGACGGGCGTCTCGACGGTCTGATCCAGGTCGTCGTAGCCGACGTAGCCCTCGTGGCCGGGCGCGACGCGGGGCAGCACCTGGGTGGCTCCGGCGTCGCCGGCGGAGGGCTCGGCGTGGCCGACGCTGCCGGCCCGCACGGCCTGGAGCAGGCGGTGGGCGCCGGTGTCGTCGGGGTCGGACCTGCCGCTCCAGACGACGGGTCGGCGGCGGGCGGCCCCGGCGGCCGCGGCGGCGGGCACGCGCGCGGTGTCCTGGCCGGCGCTCAAGTGCCGCGCGATCCGCGGGGACCGGGTGCGCACGGACGACGCACCCAACTGCACGCGGAAGCTCGCGTGGCTCACGATGATCTGCGCCGGATCGCTCGGCACCTTCACCATGCTCAGCGCGGGAGCGTCGTCGTAACCCGACGAGCGGTCCCCCGTGGGTGTGCGGGGTGTTCTGGTGTCCACACTCATCTAACCGAGTGACGCCGAGATAGGACACTGCCTTGACCGCGTGGATCTGTCCGGACCCCGTCAAGGTTGTCCGGACAGCCCGTAATCCCCCGTGTGGGCGATATCAGCGAACAGACATTCAGGCCCTGCGGCGGGACGCGGCCTCGTAGAGCACGATGCCCGCGGCGACACCGGCGTTGAGCGACTCCGCTCCGCCCGGCATCGGGATGCGCACCCGGTAGTCGCAGGTCTCCCCCACGAGCCGGGACAGCCCCTTGCCCTCGCTGCCGACGACGATGCACACCGGCCCGCCGAGGGCGTCCAGCTCATGCAGCTCCACGTCCCCGTCGGCGGCCAGGCCGACGACGACGATCCCGGCCTTCTTGTACGCCTCGAGCGCCCGCGTCAGATTCGTCGCGCGGGCGACCGGCGTCCGGGCGGCCGTACCGGCGGACGTCTTCCAGGCACCGGCGGTCATACCGGCCGCACGCCGCTCGGGCACGACGACACCGTGCCCGCCGAAGGCGGAGACGGACCGCACGACGGCACCGAGGTTGCGCGGGTCGGTCACCCCGTCGAGGGCGACGATCAGCGGGTCCTCGCCCTCGTCCGCGGCGGCGTCGGCGAGGTCCTCGGGGTGGGCGTACTCGTACGGCGGGATCTGCAGGACGAGGCCCTGGTGGTTGAGCCCGTTGGTCATCCGGTCCAGCTCGGGACGCGGGGCCTCCATCAGGTTGATGCCGCCGCGCTCCGCGGCGAGCTGCAGCGCCTCGCGCACCCGCTCGTCGTTGTCGATGAACTGCTGCACGTACAGCGTGGAGGCGGGCACGCCCTCGCGCAGTGCCTCGTAGACCGGGTTACGGCCGACGACCAGTTCGGAGGCGGACTTGCCGCCGCCCCGGCGCTGCGGTGCGCGCCCCTGGGCGCGCCGGGCCTTCGCCTGCGCCGCGCGCTGCTTGGCGTGCCCCTTGCGCATCTCGGCGGGCGGAGTCGGGCCCTTGCCCTCCAGGCCCCGGCGTCGCTTGCCGCCACTGCCGACCTGCGCGCCCTTCTTACCGGACATGCGACGGTTGTTCGCGGCCATGACCTACCTGTCTTAGTGGTGCGTTGGTGTACGTACGTCAGTGCAAGTGTGCCGCCCGGAGCCCCGAGCGGCACATTCGCGGTGTTCTAGCGGGCTCCGAGACTCCACCGCGGGCCCTGCGGGCTGTCCTCGATGACCAGCCCGGACTGGCCGAGCTGGTCCCGGATGGCGTCCGCGGTGGCCCAGTCCTTGCGCGCGCGAGCGGACTCGCGCTGCTCCAGGACCAGGCGTACGAGACTGTCGACGACCCCGTGCAGATCGTCGCCCCGGTCGCTCTCGCCGGCCCACTGCTCGTCGAGCGGGTCGAGCCCGAGGACGCCCAGCATGGCCCGCACCTCGGCGAGCCGTGCGACGGCGGCGTCCTTGTCGTCGGCGGCCAGCGCGCTGTTGCCCTGGCGCACCGTCGTGTGGATGACCGCCAGCGCCTGCGGCACACCGAGGTCGTCGTCCATGGCCTCGGCGAAGGCGGGCGGCACCTCGGCGGCGGGCTCGACCCGGCCGGCCTTCTCCACGACCCGCTGCACGAAGCCCTCGATACGGGCGAACGCGGACTCGGCCTCGCGCAGCGACTCCTCGCTGTACTCGATGGTCGAGCGGTAGTGCGGCGTACCGAGGTAGTAGCGCAGCACGATGGGGCGCCACTGCTTGACCATCTCGCTGACGAGCACGGAGTTGCCCAGCGACTTGGACATCTTCTCGCCGCTCATGGTGACCCAGGCGTTGTGCAGCCAGTACCGGGCGAAGTCGTCACCGAACGCCTTGGCCTGGGCGATCTCGTTCTCGTGGTGCGGGAAGATCAGGTCGAGGCCGCCGCCGTGGATGTCGAAGGAGGACCCCAGGTACTTGTGCGCCATGGCGGAGCACTCCAGGTGCCACCCGGGACGTCCCGGGCCCCACGGCGTCTCCCAGCTCGGCTCACCCGGCTTGACGGCCTTCCACATGGCGAAGTCGCGCGGGTCCCGCTTGCCGGTGATGCCCTCCTCGGCGGGCTGGCGCATCTCGTCCAGATCCTGCCGGGACAGCTCCAGATACGAAGGCCACGAGCGGACGTCGAAGTAGACGCTGCCGTCGGCCTCGTAGGCGTGCCCGCGCTCGATGAGCGTGCGCATCATCTCGACCATCTCGGTGACATGGCCCGTGGCACGCGGCTCGTACGTCGGCGGGAGGCAGCCGAGGGCGCTGTAGCCGTCGTTGAAGGCCCGCTCGTTCTCGTACCCGATGGACCACCAGGGGCGGCCCTGCTCGGCCGCCTTCTGGATGATCTTGTCGTCGATGTCCGTGACGTTGCGGATGAAGGTGACGTCATAGCCGCGATAGGCGAACCAGCGGCGCAGGATGTCGAAGTTCAGCCCCGAGCGGATGTGCCCGATGTGCGGGGCGGCCTGCACGGTGGCGCCACACAGGTAGATCGAGACACAACCCGGCATGAGGGGGGTGAAGTCGCGGATCTGCCGGGCGCTGGTGTCGTACAGGCGAATAGTCACGCATCCAGAGTAGTGGGCCCACACCAATGCCAGGCGCCGCCACGGAATTCCGGGGACGGTTTCGTGACCTGGCCTCCGGCGGTGGCGGAAGGTGAACGGTCCGGCGTGGACCGGCGGCCGCACGCCACGGCGTCGCCGCGGCCGCCGACGGCGGCAAGGGGCCGGGGTGGGGGGTGTCCGCCCGCAGCGGCCGGCACCGGCACAGGGCGCCGTATCGAGTGACGGGCGGCCGGACCGAGGACGGACACCCCCCCCCCCCCCCCCCCCCCCCCCCCCCCCCCCGGGGGGGCGCCCCCCCCCCCCCCCCCCCCCAACCGCCCCCCCCCCCCGCGCCCCCCCCCCCCACCACCCCCCCCCCCCCCGCCCCGCGCGGCGCGCGGCGGCGGGGCGCCGGCCCCCGCCCCCCTCCCCCACCCCCGCCCCCCCCCACACCCCCCGGCTCCGCCCCCGTCCGTCATGTGCCTTCGCGTCGCGGGTGACGCGGCCTCCGTAAAGCGCCCCTCGGTGTGAAGCGTCCGCCACTGACGCCCCCGGTGGAGCGACCCTGGGCAGCGCGCCCGGCGGTGACGCCTTACGACCAGGTGGCGACCAGGTAGCCCACCCCGTACGGCGCGTCCTCGTACAGCAGCGCCCCGGACAGGTCCGCGTCGGCGGCCGCGCCCGCAAGTACCTGCCACGGCGCCCGGCCGGCGGCCTGCAGCTCCTCCGCGAGCCGCGCGTCCAGGGCCCGCAGCGCGGCCACGTCCGCCGCGGCCAGCGCCCGCGCCACCTCCGCGTCGAAGGGTGCCGCGCGTTCGTCCAGATAGCCCGGCGCCTTCACGGTGCGGCAGGCGCTGGCGTCGCCCATCACCAGCAGCGCGACCCGCTCGCCGCGCCCGGCGAGTTCCGCGCCCAGCTCGGCGCACCGCTCCGGCGCGAGCGTCCGCGCCACGGCCAGCCCCTCGATCGGGGCGTCCGCCCATCCCGTCCGCCCCAGCAGCCAGCCCGCCACCGCGAGCGAGACCGGCAGTACCGGCTCGGCGGCCGCGTCCTGCCCCTCGCCGAGGGTGACGTCGACGTCCACGCCGAACCCGCGGAACGAGCCCTGGGCTCCCTGCGGGTAGGTTCCCGCCTCCTCGGCGGCTCCGACCACGACCAGCCGGTCGGGACGGGCGGCCGCGAGGACGCCCAGCGCGTCGGTGCACGCGGCGCGGGCGGCGTCCAGCTCGGGAGCGGCGCCTGCCGCGAGCTCGGGCACGAGCAGCGGCGGACAGGGGCAGACGGCTGCGGCGACAAGCATGATCAGCAGAGTACGCGGTCACCAGCAGGGCGGACACGCCCAGCCGGTGACCACGACCCGCGGATCGGGCACCGTGCGTCCGGCGGCACGCGCACCGCGCCGGAGCGAGCCGGGCCGTCACAGCGGCAGCTCAGGCGCAATGCAGGTCGTTCACAGCCGCACGCCAGCACGGAAGCGCAAGCCGGTCGCAGCGCAGGTCAGCGGCAGCGCAAGCCACCCGCACCGTAGGTCACTTCGGCGCCGCAGCGCGAGCCGGGCGCAGCGCAAGCCGCCCGCACCGCAGGTCAGTAGCGGCGCGGCCACCCGCACCGCAGATCAGTCGCAGCCGCAGCCGCTGCCCGTGGCCACCGGAAGGGGCGCGGGCGCGCCGATCTTCGGCAGGCCCAGCATCACACCGGCCGGCTTGGCCTGGTCGGCCTCCTGGCGCTTCTGCCAGGCGTCGCCCGCGCGCGTGTGGCGCACGTCGAGCACCGGGCCCTCGGCGAGAAGGTGGTGCGGCGCGGCGTAGGTCACCTCGACGGTGACGACGTCGCCGGGGCGCACATCCTGCTCCGGCTTGGTGAAGTGGACGAGGCGGTTGTCGGGAGCGCGGCCGGACAGACGGCGGGTGGCGTCGTCCTTGCGGCCCTCGCCCTCGGCGACCATCAGCTCCAGCGTGCGGCCGACCTGCTTCTTGTTCTCCTCCCAGGAGATCTCCTCCTGGAGGGCGACCAGCCGCTCGTAGCGCGCCTGGACGACCTCCTTGGGGATCTGGTCCTCCATGGTCGCGGCCGGGGTGCCGGGCCGCTTGGAGTACTGGAAGGTGAAGGCCTGCGCGAACCGGGCCTCGCGCACCACGTGCAGCGTCTGCTCGAAGTCCTCCTCGGTCTCGCCGGGGAAGCCCACGATGATGTCGGTGGTGATCGCGGCGTCCGGGATGGCGGCGCGGACCTTCTCGATGATCCCGAGGTAGCGCTCCTGGCGGTAGGAGCGGCGCATCGCCTTCAGGACCGTGTCCGAACCGGACTGCAGCGGCATGTGCAACTGCGGCATCACGTTCGGCGTCTCGGCCATGGCGGCGATGACGTCGTCGGTGAAGTCACGAGGGTGCGGGGAGGTGAAGCGGACGCGCTCCAGGCCGTCGATCTTGCCGCAGGCGCGCAGCAGCTTGCTGAAGGCCTCGCGGTCGCCGATGTCGGAACCGTAGGCGTTGACGTTCTGGCCGAGCAGGGTGATCTCGGAGACGCCCTCGGCGACCAGCGCCTCGACCTCGGCGAGGATGTCGCCGGGGCGGCGGTCCTTCTCCTTGCCGCGCAGCGCGGGGACGATACAGAAGGTGCAGGTGTTGTTGCAGCCGACGGAGATCGACACCCAGGCCGCGTAGGCGCTCTCACGGCGGGTGGGCAGCGTGGAGGGGAACGCCTCCAGCGACTCGGCGATCTCGACCTGCGCCTCCTCCTGCACGCGGGCGCGCTCCAGCAGGACGGGCAGCTTGCCGATGTTGTGCGTGCCGAAGACGACGTCCACCCAGGGCGCCTTCTTCACGATGGTGTCGCGGTCCTTCTGCGCGAGGCAGCCGCCGACCGCGATCTGCATGCCCGGCCGCTGGGCCTTCCTCGGCGCGAGCCGGCCGAGGTTGCCGTAGAGCCGGTTGTCGGCGTTCTCCCGGACGGCGCACGTGTTGAAGACCACGACGTCGGCGTCGCCGTCGGAGCCCTCGGGGGCGCGCACGTAACCCGCGTCTTCGAGCAGGCCGGCGAGCCGCTCGGAATCGTGGACGTTCATCTGGCACCCGTAGGTGCGTACTTCGTAGGTCTTGACGTCCACTGCGGGGCTCCGGTCGCTGCTGCTCATGTCTTACAGGGTAGGCGGTTCCGCGACCACCCCGGTCCGGGCTGTGGACAACGCTCGCGAGGCCCTGTGGACAAGGGGACGGGAAGCTCTGTGGACAAGGGGACGGGAAGCTCTGTGGACACACGGGCACAAGGCCAGTGGGGCGGCCCGGGCTCAGGGGTCGACGAGGCCGGCGCGGATCGCGTAGCGGGTCAGTTCCAGGCGGTCGCGCAGGCCGAGCTTCTGCAGGATGTTGGCGCGGTGCCGCTCGACCGTCTTGACGCTGATGAACAGCAGGTCGCCGATCTCCTTCGAGGTGTGTCCCTCGGCGACCAGCTTGAGGATCTCCTCCTCGCGCTCGGTGACGGCTCGCTCGGGCAGGCCGTCGCCGCGGTGGAGCCGGTCCAGGTAGGAGCGGACCAGCGCCCGCTCGGCGCCCGGGTAGATGAACGGCTCGTCCCGCATGGCCGCCCGGCACGCCTCCACCAGGTCGCGGTCGGCGACGGACTTCAGCACGTAGCCGCTCGCGCCCGCCTTGAGCGCCTCGTAGAAGTACTGCTCGTTGTCGTACATGGTCAGGATCAGCAGGCGCAGACCGGGCAGCCGCCCGGACAGTTCACGGGCGGCCTGCAGGCCGGTCATACGGGGCATGGCGATGTCCAGCACGGCGAGATCCACCTCACGCGCGCGTGCCAGCTCGACCGCCTCGGCCCCGTCGCCGGCCTCGGCGACGACGGTCAGGTCGGGCTCCGACTCGAGGATGAGGCGCACACCGCGGCGTACGAGGGTGTGGTCGTCGGCGAGCAGCACGCGGACGGGGCGGCCGCTCACAGGGGGCCTCCCCCGGATGTGCCCGGCGGTACGTCGGCGTGGTGAGGGATGAGCAGCCGTACGTCGGTCCCGCCGCCCGGCGCCGCCGCGACGCTCAGCTCGGCGCCGACCAGCAGGGCCCGCTCGCGCATGCCGCTGATGCCGGCGCCCTCGGCCGCTCCGGACGTGCCCCGGCCGTTGTCCCGCACCAGCAGCTCCACGCCCGTCGCGCCGGCCCGCAGACACAGTTCGGCGCGGTCGGCGCCGGAGTGCCGGGCGGTGTTGGTGAGGGCCTCCTGCGCGACCCGGTACAGCACGAGTTCCGTCTCCCCGGGCAGGGGTGTCAGGTCGGCGGCGAGGTCGTGGCGGACGGTCAGCCCGTGCCCGGTGAATTCGGCGGTGAGTGAGCGCAGCGCGCTGAGCAGCCCCAGTTCCTCCAGCACGGCGGGCCGCAGCCGGCGGGCGATGCGGCGGATCTCGTCCAGCCCGGCGCGGGTGGCCTCCTGCGCCTGGCCCACCTCCTCGCGCAGCTCCGCCGGCACCCGGTCGGCGACGCGCCGCAGCTGGAGCAGGACGGCGGTCAGGGTCTGGCCGACCTCGTCGTGCAGCTCGCGGGCAACACGGTGGCGTTCCCTCTCCTGCGCGGACAGGGCACGGGCCGCTCCGGCGGCACGCTCGTCCGCGAGCCGGTCGAGCATCGCGTTGTACGTCGTGATCAGCCCGGCCGTCTGCGCCGGACCGGCGACCTCCGGCCGTGCGCCCGGACGCAGCAGGTCGGCGGTGGCCATGGCCCCGGCCAGCCGGGTGAGCGGCGCGAGCCCCACCCGCAGGACGGCGGCGTTGACGACCAGCAGCGCGGCCAGCCCGCCGACCACCACCAGCGCCTCACCCGGCAGCACCGGGGTCGAGACGGTGACCGGGCCGAGCAGCAGCGCCGTGGCGATCACCAGGCCGACGGCGTTGAGGGAGAAGATCCGCCAGAACAGCGACACGCGCCCGGCACCTCCTGTCCTTCCGTCCCCGAGCCTTGACCTTCCGTCCGCGGACGGACCCGCCGTGTCTTCTGCCGACGGCCCCGCCGTGACGTCCGTCGGCGCCCCCGCCGTGACGTCCGCCGGCAAGTCCCCCGTGTCCGCCGGTGGCGCGGCCGTGACGTCCGCCGGCAAGTCCCCCGTGTCCGCCGGTGGCGCGGCCGTGACGTCCGCCGACGGCAGCACCCCACCGGCTGCCCACGGCCCTGCCGTGACCAGCTTCTCCGCCGCCCGCCTACCGCGTCCATCCGTGCTGACACCCATGTCGCCACCGTACGGAAGGGTGGCAGCATGGCCGCTCGGTACCGGCCGGAAACGATCACCGGCGGTGCCCGCACGACCGGCGAACGAAGGGGAAGAAACGTGTCTGCGCCGCGCCTGAGGGCGACACCGCTGCCGGGGATCGGGGTCAAGTACGACCTTGTGACACGGGAACAGGGCCATCTGTCGGTGGTGGCGCACCGGGACGGCACCCGGACCCTGAGCGTGTACCGGGCCGACGACCCCGACTCCTGCGCGCACTCGCTCCGGCTGACCGGCTCGGAGGCGGACTCGCTCGTCGACGCGCTGATGCCCGCCCACCACAGCCCGAACCTCCTGCACACCACGGACCTGGGCCTGGTGGCCGAGCGGATCGAGATCGCGGCGACCTCGCACTGGAACGGCCGGCTGCTCGGCGAGACCCGGATGCGCACGGAGACCGGCGCGTCGATCGTGGCGGTGCTGCGCCGCGCCGACGCCGTGCCCTCCCCCACGCCGGACTTCCGGCTCGCCGGCGGTGACACGCTGATCGTGATCGGCACGCGCGAGGGCGTGGACGCCGCCGCCGCGATCCTCGGGCGGGAGTGAGCCGCCGGTGCACTCCTCCGCGGTTCTGCTCATCGAGTTCGGTTCGATCATCCTCTGCCTCGGCCTGCTCGGCCGGATGGCCGCCCGTTTCAGCTTCTCCCCGATCCCCCTGTACCTGCTGGCCGGGCTCGCGTTCGGCGAGGGCGGGCTGCTGCCGCTGGGGGCGAGCGAGGAGTTCGTCGCCACCGGCGCCGAGATCGGCGTCATCCTGCTGCTGCTCATGCTGGGCCTGGAGTACACGGCGAGCGACCTGGTCTCCAACCTGCGGACGCACTATCCGGCGGGTCTGGTCGACTGCGCGCTGAACGCGCTGCCGGGCGCGGCCGCCGCGCTGCTGCTGGGCTGGGGGCCGGTGGCGGCCGTGGTACTCGCCGGCGTCACCTGGATCTCCTCCTCCGGGGTCATCGCCAAGGTGCTCGGCGACCTGGGGCGGGTCGGCAACCGGGAGACACCGGTGATCCTCAGCGTGCTGGTCCTGGAGGACCTGGCCATGGCGGTCTACCTGCCGATCGTCACCGCGCTGGTGGCGGGCGCGGGCTTCGCGGCGGGCAGCGTGACGCTGGGGATCGCGCTGGGCGTGGCGGGCGTGGTGCTGTTCGTCGCGGTCCGCTACGGACGTCTCATCTCACGCTTCGTCTCCAGCGACGACCCGGAGAAGCTGCTGCTGGTCGTGCTGGGTGTGACGATCCTCGTCGCCGGTGTGGCGCAGCAGCTGCAGGTGTCGGCCGCGGTGGGCGCGTTCCTGGTCGGCATCGCGCTGTCCGGTGAGGTGGCGGAGGGCGCGCACGCTCTGCTGAGCCCGCTGCGGGACCTGTTCGCCGCGGTGTTCTTCGTCTTCTTCGGCCTGCACACCGATCCGGCGAGCATCCCGCCGGTGCTGCTGCCCGCACTGGCACTGGCCGCGGTCACCGCGCTGACGAAAATCGCCACCGGCTACTGGGCCGCCCGCCGCGCCGGGATCTCGGTCAAGGGGCGGTGGCGCGCGGGCGGTGCGCTGGTGGCGCGCGGCGAGTTCTCGATCGTCATCGCCGGGCTCGCGGTGACGGCGGGCATCGAACCATCGCTCGGCCCGCTGGCCACGGCGTACGTCCTGATCCTCGTCGTCCTCGGCCCGCTGACCGCCCGCTACACGGAACCGCTGGCGGCCCGCTGGTCCCGGCGCCCTGCCGCCCGGCACGCCGCAGAAGCGGCACCGCCGGGCGTGCCGGCCGGGCCGGCGGCGGACGCCGACGTGGCAGCCGGGCCGGCGGCGGACGCCGGACCACGGGAGCGGGCGGCGGTTCCCCGGGACTGAGATCCGCGCGCCCAGTCACGTGGCCAGGGACTCAGGCGGCGCTCAGGCCGGGCTCAGGCCGCGCTCTCATCCCCCGGCTGCCAGCCCTGCCGGCGCAGAATGCCCGCGACGTCCGGTGCCTCGTAGCTCTCCCCCTTGAGCACCTTGCCGTCGGCGCGGCGGGCGATCCGACCGTCGGGGCCGAGCTTGGTCATGTTGGAGCGGTGGATCTCGGCGATCACCTGGTCGAGGTCGATGCCGTGCACCAGCGCGGTGCCGTACGCGACGTAGACGACGTCGGCCAGCTCGTGGGCGAGCTTGTCGAGCGGTCCGGTGACCGCCACCTCGGCGACCTCCGCGGCCTCCTCCGCCAGCAGCTCACCACGGTGGGCGGCGAGCGCGGGCGACACCTCGGTGGGCGTGCTGCGCGCGTCGAGCCCGAAGGCGAGGTGGAACTCACGGACCAGGTCGGCGGGGGAGGAACTCATACGGCCGACTGTAACGGGCGCCACCGACAGCCTCGGTCCGCCCACAGTTCCGACTGCCTCGCCAAGTCCGCAGTTCCGGCAACCCGGCTCCGCCCGCAGTTCCGGCGGCCGCCCCTGGTCAGCACGGTGCGGCGCCTGGCAGGATCGCGCCCATGTCCAAGCTCCTCCCCCGCATCGGCAGGCGCCGGGTCCTGACGGGCGCGGCCGCCGGCGTCGTGGCGCTCGGCCTGCTGCTGTGGTGGCTGCTGCCGCTCGGCGAGGAGCCGCCGAGCGGATCGATCACGATCAGCACGGGCACCCCGAGCGGGGTCTACCAGGACTACGGCAAGCGGCTGCGCACGGCGCTCGCCAAGGACATGCCGCAGCTGAAGGTGCGCCTGCTGACCAGTGACGGCTCGCAGGAGAACGTCACGCGCGTGGCGCGCGGCCAGGCCGACTTCACCATCGCCGCGGCCGACGCGGTGGAGACCTACGCGGTGAACGGCGGCCAGGGCGCGGACCGGTTGCGCGGCGTCGCCCGCCTCTACGACGACTACGTCCAGCTCGTCGTCGCCCGCGACTCGGGCATCCACTCGGTCGCCGATCTGCGGGGCAAGCGGGTGGCGATAGGGCCGCCGGAGTCAGGTGTGCGGCTGATCGCCGACCGGGTGCTGCGGGTGGCGGGCATCGACGCGGACAAGGACATCACGCCCGAGGCCGACGGCATCGGCAGTGCGCCGAAGCGGCTGCGGGAGGGCGCGATCGACGCGTTCTTCTGGTCGGGCGGTGTGCCCACCGACGGCGTACGGCAGCTCGCCGGTTCCTTCCCGATCCGGTTCGTGCCGATCGGGCCGGATCTCGTGGCGCGGCTGCACCGCGAGGGCGACGCCTCGCGCTACTACCGGGCCACCAACATGCCGGAGTCGGCCTACCCCACCGTGCAGAACGGCGCGGCCGTCCCCACGATGGCGGTGTCCAACCTGTTGATCACGCGCACGGACATCGATCCACGGCTGGCCGAGTGGGTCACCCGCACGGTCATCAAGAGCCGCGACGGCATCGGCGCGCACGTGCACTCCGCCCAGCTCGTGGACCTGCGCACGGCGATCTACACGGACCCGCTGCAACTCCACGAGGGCGCACGGAGGTACTACCGCTCGATGAAGCCGTAGAACCACCACCCGCAAGCCCGCTCGATGCAGCCGTGGATCCGTGAAGCCGTGGATCCGTAAAGCCGTGAAGCCGTGAAGCCGCGAAGCTGTGGACCGTGAAGCCGTGCGGTCGTCCGCAGGACTCCCGCTCAGGCCGGCGCCCCGCCCTGCGTGGACACCGGTTGCGGTGCGTGCCGGGGCACGGTCACCGTCACCACCAGGCCGTGCGGCTCGTGGTGGCCGTAGGAGAGGGAGCCGCCGCCCGCGGCGAGCAGGGCGCGGGTGATGGACAGGCCGAGGCCGGAGCCCTTGATGTTCTGGTGCCGGCCGCTGCGCCAGAAGCGGTCGCCGACGCGGGTCAGTTCCTCGTCGGTGAGGCCGGGGCCGTTGTCGGTGACGACGACGGTCACGGTGTCGCCGGCCGCAGCGACCGCCACCTCGACGCGCTCTCCCGCGGGCGTGAACTTCACCGCGTTGTCGATCACCGCGTCCAGCGCCGACGACAGGGTCACGGGGTCGGCCCAGCCGGTCGTGGGCGGGCACTCGCCGGCCAGGCGTACGCCCTTGGCCTCGGCAGCGGGCGCCCAGGCCGCGACGCGTTCGGCGGCGAGCGCCCCGATGTCGGTGGTCGTCATGTCCGCCTCGGCGTGCTCGGCGAGCGCCAGGTCGAGCAGGTCGTCCAGGACCTGCGCCAGCCGCTTGCCCTCGGCCTGGACCGAGGCGATCTCCGTATTGCCCTCCGGGAGTTCGAATTTCAGCAGTTCGATGCGCAGCAGCAGCGCCGCGAGGGGGTTGCGCAGCTGGTGCGAGGCGTCCGCGACGAAGGCGCGCTGCTGCTCCAGCACGTCCTCGACGTGGTCCGCCATCTCGTTGAACGACTTGGCCAGCCGTTGGAGTTCCGGCGGGCCGCCGGCCGCCGCCACCCGGGATTTCAGGCGCCCGGTGGCGATGTCGTGGGTGGTGGCGTCGAGCACGCGTACGGGCCGCAGGACCCAGCCGGTCAGCCGGAGCGCGGCGCCGACGGCGAGCAGCATCGCGGCGACCAGGCCGGCGCCGATGATCAGCCAGCCGCGCAGGATCCGGGAGCGCATCTCGCCGGTCGGTGAGTCGGTGACGACGACGGCGACGACGTCCCCGTCCCGGATCACCGGTGAGGCGACGACGAGCCGGCCGCGCTGCCAGGGCCACACCTGCTGCGGGTCGTGGCTGCGCCGGCTGAGCAGCGCCTCCTCGAAAGCGGCCCGCACCTCACCCGTTCGGGGGAGGAAGAACCCGGCGGGGGCGTGCGCCATGGGCGTGTCGGTGCGGTAGAAGACGCCGGCGCGGATGCCGTACACCTCGTAGTAGCTGGCGAGTTCGTGGCTGAGGGTCTCCAGCCGTTCGTCGCCGGGGTTGCGGTCGACGGTGGCGGCGGTGTCGACGTACTGCGCGAGGGCCGCGAAGCGTGCGGTGTCGTCGATGCGGTCGACGACCACCTTCTGCTGCTGGGCGGCCGCCACGCTGACGGCCAGCGGGATGCCGAGGGCGAGCAGGACAGCCGCCATCAGGACGATGAGCAGCGGCAGCAGGCGTGTGCGCAAGCGGGCCCCGCTAGGCGGCCGGGGCGACGAGGCGGTAGCCGACGCCGCGTACGGTCTCGATCAGGGCCGGCATGCGCAGCTTGGCGCGCAGGGAGGCGACGTGCACCTCCAGGGTCCGGCCCGTTCCCTCCCAGCTGGTGCGCCACACCTCGCTGATGATCTGCTCGCGGCGGAAGACCACGCCGGGCCGCTGTGCGAGCAGGGCGAGGAGGTCGAACTCCTTGCGGGTCAGCTGGACGACGCTGCCGTCGACGGTCACCTGACGGGTGGGCAGCTCGATGCGGACGGGTCCGAGGTGGACGGCGGTCCCGGTGTTGTCGGTGCTCTCCTCGGTGGCGGGGCGCCGCCGGCTGACGGCGTGGATGCGGGCGAGGAGTTCCCCGGTGTCGTACGGCTTCACGACGTAGTCGTCGGCGCCGAGGTTGAGGCCATGGATGCGCGAGCGCACGTCGGAGCGGGCGGTGACCATGATCACCGGGGTGGCGGTGCGCTTGCGGATCTTGCTGCAGACCTCGTAGCCGTCCTGGTCGGGCAGGCCCAGGTCGAGCAGGACGACACCGAAGCCGGGCCCCTCGGGGACGAGCGCCTGCAGCGCCTCCTCGCCGTTGCGCGCGTGCGTGACGTCGAAACCGTGCCGGGCCAGGACCGCGGACAGTGCGGCGGCGACATGGTTGTCGTCCTCGACGAGCAGCAGTCTCATCCCGGCCTCCTCCGATTCATCGGGCGTACGGTTTGTCTGAGTAACAACGCGTGCACGCGCGCGTGCACCAAGGCAGTCACGCTGATGGACGAGGACGGCGTCAAGAGGGTTCCGGTTGGTCGGGGCTTTAGTTATCCGGCCGATACGTGCCCAGGTCGCCCCCAGGTCACAAGTGCTACGACATGTGTCCGATTGCTATCGGATCGTGATGCTCAGATTCCCCTCAGATGTAATGACGCTGGTCGAGGCTGGTTACTACATTCCTCCGAAACCGAGGAGGACGGAGCCTGAGAGCGATGACCGAAGTATCGGTGGCCAAGCAAGACGTGGCCCCCAGCGGCGACCTCGTCGTCCTGAAGAGCGTCAACAAGCACTTCGGCGCGTTGCACGTGCTCCAGGACATCGATCTGACGATTGCGCGCGGTGAGGTCGTCGTCGTCATCGGACCCTCCGGGTCCGGTAAGTCCACCCTGTGCCGCACCATCAACCGGCTGGAGACCATCGACTCCGGCTCGATCACCATCGACGGCAAGCCGCTGCCCGCCGAGGGCAAGTCCCTCGCCCGGCTGCGCGCCGACGTCGGCATGGTCTTCCAGTCCTTCAACCTCTTCGCGCACAAGACCGTGCTCGAGAACGTGATGCTGGGCCAGATCAAGGTCCGCAAGGCCGACAAGAAGCAAGCCGAGGAGAAGGCCCGCGCCCTGCTCGACCGGGTCGGCGTGGGCACCCAGGCCGACAAGTACCCCGCTCAGCTCTCCGGCGGTCAGCAGCAGCGCGTCGCGATCGCGCGCGCCCTGGCCATGGACCCGAAGGTGATGCTCTTCGACGAGCCGACCTCGGCTCTCGACCCGGAGATGATCAACGAGGTGCTGGAGGTCATGCAGCAGCTCGCCCGCGAGGGCATGACGATGGTCGTCGTCACCCACGAGATGGGTTTCGCACGTTCGGCTGCAAACCGCGTGGTGTTCATGGCGGACGGCCGGATCGTCGAACAGGCTGCGCCCGACCAGTTCTTCAGCAACCCGCGCAGCGACCGGGCCAAGGACTTCCTGTCGAAGATCCTGCACCACTGAACCGGCCGCGCGCCCGTCGCGCCGTCCAGCGCCCCGCTTCTTTCCTCACGCAAAGGATGTCCACCATGAAGCTCCGCAAGGTCACCGCCGCCTCGGCCGTCGTCCTCAGCATCGCCCTGTCCGCCACGGCGTGCGGCGGCGGCAACAAGGACAACTCGTCGTCCTCGTCCTCCGGTGGTGGCGGCAAGATCAAGATCGGCATCAAGTACGACCAGCCGGGTCTCGGCCTGAAGGAGCCGAACGGCGACTTCTCCGGCTTCGACGTGGACGTTGCCACGTACATCGCGGGGCAGCTCGGCTACAAGCCGGACCAGATCCAGTTCGTGGAGACCAAGAGCGCCGACCGCGAGAACGCGCTCTCCCGCGGTGACGTGAAGTTCATCGTGGCCACGTACTCCATCACCCCGAAGCGTCAGCAGAAGGTCGACTTCGCCGGTCCCTACCTGCTGGCCCACCAGGACCTGCTGATCAAGAAGGACTCGGACATCAGCAAGGGCACGGACCTCAACGGCAAGAAGCTGTGCTCCGTGACCGGTTCGACCTCCGCTCAGAACGTCCAGCAGAAGATCGCGCCGAAGGCCCAGCTGAAGGAGTACAGCGGCTACTCCGAGTGCATCGCCGGCCTGCAGAGCGGCGCCGTGGACGCGGTGACCACCGACGACTCGATCCTCGCGGGCTTCGCCGCGCAGGACAAGTACAAGGGCCAGTTCAAGCTCGCCGGTCTGAAGCTGAGCAACGAGAACTACGGCGTCGGTGTGAAGAAGGGCGACACCCAGCTGGTCGACAAGATCAACAAGGCGATCGAGAAGATGGAGAGCAGCGGCGCCTGGGAGGCCGCCGTGAAGAAGAACTTCGGCCCGGCCGACTACAAGAACGAGCCGGCTCCGAAGATCGGTCAGATCGTCCAGTAACGCGGCCCACCGCAGTCAGCTCGGGGTCCCCCCGGTGCGCGCCGCCGCCCGTCGCCCTGCCGGCGGCGGCGCGCCCCGCCCTCCACGTACGTCATCCACCCGGAAGCGCGGGAGATCGTGTTCGACTTTCTTGAAGGCTACGACGTCCTAGGGGCGTTCTGGATGACGGTGAAACTCACCGTCTTCTCCGCCGTGGGCTCCCTGATCTGGGGCACCCTGCTGGCCGCGATGCGGGTCAGCCCGGTCCCGCTGATGCGCGGCTTCGGCACCGCCTACGTGAACATCGTCCGGAACATCCCGCTGACGGTGATCATCGTGTTCTCCTCGCTCGGTCTCGCCGACATCTTCGGGGTGACCCTGGGTGCCTCCGACGACTTCAAGCTCCAGGGCTTCCGGCTCGCCATCCTCGGCCTGGTCGCCTACACCGCGGCCTTCGTCTGCGAGGCGATCCGCTCCGGTATCAACACGGTGCCCCTCGGTCAGGCCGAGGCGGCCCGCGCCATCGGCCTGAACTTCAGCCAGACGCTGCGGCTGGTCGTGCTCCCGCAGGCCTTCCGGGCGGTCATCGGCCCGCTGGCCAACGTGCTGATCGCGCTGACCAAGAACACCACGGTCGCCGCCGCCATCGGTGTGGCCGAGGCCGCTTCCTTGATGAAGTCGATGATCGAGAACGAGGCCCAGACGCTCGCCATCGGCGCGATCTTCGCCCTCGGTTTCGTGGTCCTGACCCTGCCCACGGGCCTCATCCTCGGCTGGCTCGGCAAGCGACTGGCGGTGAAGCGATGAGTTCCGTCCTCTACGACACGCCCGGCCCCCGTGCCAAACGGCGCAACGTCCTGCTCTCGGTCGTCTTCTTCGTCCTCCTCGCCCTGCTGCTCTGGTGGGTCTGGCAGACGATGGACGACAAGAACCAGCTCACGAGCGCCATGTGGAAGCCGTTCATCCAGTCCGACACCTGGACGACGTATCTCATCCCGGGGCTCGGCAACACCCTCAAGGCGGCCGCGCTCGCCATGGTCATCGCCCTCCCGCTGGGCGCCTTCTTCGGCATCGCGCGCATGTCCGACCACCGCTGGGTACGAGTGCCGTCCGCCACGGTGGTGGAGTTCTTCCGGTCCATCCCGGTCCTGCTGCTGATGCTGTTCGCGAACGAGCTCTACTCCCGCTACACGAACGTCACCAGCGAGGACCGGCCGTTCTACGCCGTCGTCACCGGCCTGGTGCTCTACAACGCCTCCGTGCTCGCTGAGGTCGTCCGTGCGGGCATTCTGTCCCTGCCCAGGGGCCAGAGCGAGGCGGCCTACGCCATCGGTCTGCGCAAGACCCAGACCATGACGAGCATCCTGCTGCCGCAGGCGGTCACGGCCATGCTGCCGGCGATCGTCAGCCAGCTGGTCGTCATCGTGAAGGACACCGCACTGGGCGGTGTGATGATCGGCTACAACGAGCTGCTGAACTCGCGCAGCACCCTCGCGGCCAACTTCGCCAACGTCATCCCCAGCTTCATCGTCGTGGCGGCCATCTACATCGTCGTCAACTTCATCCTGACCTCCTTCGCCGGCTGGCTGGAGGGCTACCTGCGGCGCAGCAAGCGCAGCACGGGCGCGGTCCTCGGCGCGGACGACATGGAGGAGCTGAACCCGGCGGCGACGGGCGGCTCCTACGGGACCGGGGCCGGCGGCGCCATCTGATCCCTCGTCAAGCGGCTTGACCCACACGGAGGCAGTGGCATGATCGCCACTGCCTCCGTCACTTGACGCAAGCAGCGGCAATGGGTTGCATACGTTCTGTGATCGTGCACCCTGCTCCAACCTGTTGTTCACATACGCCGCCGAGGACACCGCTGCGAGCAGGGGGCGCCGCGCCGTGGACCCGGTGATCATCGTCGGAGCGGGGCCCGTGGGGCTCACGCTCGCCCTGGCGCTGGCGCGTCAGGAGGTGCCGTCGGTCGTACTGGACGAGGGCCCCGGCAAGGACGAACCGCGGCTCGCCCGCACGGTCGTCCTGCGCGAGGACACCACCGCCCTGCTGGAACGGCTCACCGGGGTGCCGCTGGACAAGGCCGGTCTGCGTTGGGCCGGATGGCGGTCGATGCGGCGCAAGCAGGTGATGCGCGAGATCGCCTTCGACGACGCCACCGAACCCGCACCCGTGCACATCGCCCAGCATCTGCTGACCGGTGCCCTGCGCGACGCCCTCGCCGGTGAACGCCTCGTCGAGATCGCCACGGACAGCCGCCTGGACACCGTCGAACAGGAGCCCGCCGGCGTCACCGCGCACACCCGTGGCCCGAACGGCACCTGGTGGCGAGGCAGTTTCCTCGTCGGCTGCGATGGCCCCCGCTCGACCGTGCGCAAGCTCGCGGACATCCGCTTCCCCGGCCGTACGGCGGTGGAACGATACGCCGTCGCCGCGCTGCGCACCGAACTCCCCTGGCCCGGCCAGGCCGTACTGCACCGCCTTCCGCCGTGGCGCACCTCCGGCCCGACCGCCGGAGAGATCACCGCCCGCCCGCTGCCGGACGGCGTATGGCGGCTGGACTGGCTGCTGCCGCCCGGCAAGGACCTGGTCACGCCGGAGATGCTCATCGCCCGCATCCGGGAGACCCTGACCGGCTGGCACAACGGCACCACACCGCCGTACGACCTGCTGGACACCGGTGTGCACACCGTCCATCACCGCCTCGCCCGCCGCTGGCGCTCCGGGCGGGTCTTCCTCGCCGGTGACTCCGCCCACCTGCTGGGCGCCCTCGGCACCCAGGGCCTGGACGAAGGCCTGCGGGACGCCGACAACCTCGCCTGGAAGCTGGCGCTGGCCTGGCACCACGGACCGCGCGAGGCGCTCCTGGACAGCTACCAGAGCGAACGCCGCGCCGCCGTCGCCGCCCGGCTGCGCGCCGCCGACCAGGTCCTGCCGCTGCTGCGGGGCGGGGGCGGACTTCGGTCGTACGTCCCCGGCTCGACCCGCGGGCACGACGCCATGCTCACCGAGGGCCACCTCGGCCGCGGTCCGCTCGGCGAGGCGGCCGACTACGCCGACTCCCCGCTCGCACCCCGGCATCTGGAGGCGGAGGTCCCCGTCGCCACCGCGCCCGGCACACAGGTCGCCGACGTGCTGGTCACGGCCGAGGACGGCTCCTTCGTCCCGCTGCGCGACCGGCTCGGCCGCGGGGCGCTGCTCGTCGTCCTGATCGCGCCCGGCACCGGCGTGTGGGAGCGCAAGCACTGGGTCACGGCCGGGATCATGCCGCGGCTGGCCGCCGCGGTGACCGCGCTGCCGCATCCGGCGGAGCTGCTGGTCGCCGAGGAGTACCCCGGAGCCGCCGCCCACACGGTGCTGCTGGTGCGCCCCGACGGCCATCTCGTGACCGCGCTGAGCGGAGTACGCCCCGCCGACCTCTACGCCGCCGCCGAAGCGACCCTGGGCGGACCGGCCCGCACCGAGGCGACGGCCGGCACCGCCGCGAAGTGAGACCGCTCGCCGTCACTGTGCGTCCGCATAGTGACGGTCAGTTGACCGTCCCGGACTGTCGTGGTGTACTCCGGAGCGTGACCGACACCGATGTGCGCCTGTGGCGGAGGGTCCATATGGACCTGCTCCGGTACGCGGGCTGCGTGTGTCGTCCGTCCTGCTGAATTCGCATCCCCCTTTTCTCTGCCGCGCGCCGTGCCCGTCGTGCCGTCGCGCGCTGCCGACGCGAACGCTCAACAGGACGGTGCCCGTGTCTGTCTTCCCTTCGCCCCCCTCTGCCCTGAACAACGTCTCAGCCGCCGCTTCCGTGCCCACGCAGGCGGATCTTCTGGAATTCGTCCGGCGTACGGCCGCCGACACCGCGCTGATCGACTCGCTCCCCCTCGACCCGGAGGGCCGCACCTGGGTGCGTCTCGAGGGGCCCGGTGGCAGCGAGGCCTGGCTGATCGGCTGGCCGCCCGGTACCGGTACGGGGTGGCACGACCACGCCGAATCCATCGGTGCCTTCGTCACCGCGCGTGGTGAGCTGCGGGAGAACGCGCTGGCGGCGCGACTGCCCGCCGACGGCTGGAAGACCCTGGAGCTGACCGACGGGGTGGACCGGACCCGACAGCTGCCCGCCGGCCGCGGCCGCTCCTTCGGCCGGCACCACGTCCACGAGGTGCTCAACCGGTCCACGGCCGAGCACGCCGTCTCCGTGCACGCCTACTACCCGCCGCTGCCCCTCATGCGCCGCTACAGCCGGACCGGCCAGGTGCTGCGCCTGGAGCAGGTCGAGCGCCCGGAGGACTGGCAGTGAGCGCCGCGGTGAGCATCGACGCGCTGCTGGAGCGGGTGCGGGCCGGATACGCGCGCGTGGAGCCCCGCGAGGCGTACGAGGCCGCGGGCACCGGCGAGGCCCTGCTGGTCGACATCCGGTACGCGGCTCTGCGCGAACGGGACGGCCTCATCCCGGGCGCGGTGGTCGTCGAGCGCAACGAACTGGAGTGGCGTCTCGACCCCCAGGGCAGCCACCGTCTCCCCGAGGCCACGAGTCACGATCTGCGCATCGTGGTCATCTGCAACGAGGGCTACGCCTCCAGCTTGGCGGCCGCTTCCCTGCACCAGCTGGGCCTGCGCCGGGCAACCGATCTCGTCGGCGGCTTCCAGGCCTGGCGTGCAGCGGGGCTGCCGGTGACGACACAGGAACGGTAGGAGCGGTATGACGGTGCCGGGCCCGTACGGCGTCCGGCACCGTGACGCCGCCGGAGGTCGTCACACGCCGGCCGGCACACGCCGGCCGTCGGCGGTCGGCACACGCCGGCCGCGGAGATACCTGTCGGGACTGTCGGGCCCGACGCAGCCCGACGCGCGTCCCCTTCAGAGGTCAACGCCTGACAGCTCAGAGCCGACCCTGAGGACGTCAGGCACGGGGACGGCGTCAGAGTCCTCCCTCGTCGAGGAAGTCCGTCTCCTCGCCCTCCTCCTCGAGCGCCTGTCGCACCACGCGCAGGGCCATGCCCTCCGGGTAGCCCTTGCGGGCGAGCATGCCGGCCAGGCGACGCAGCCGCTTGTCGCGGTCGAGGCCGCGGGTGGCACGCAGCTTGCGGGCGACGAGGTCACGCGCGGTCGCCTCCTCCTGCTCGCTGTCCAGCTGCGCCACGGCCTCGTCGATCAGGACCGAGTCGACGCCTTTGGTGCGCAGCTCCCGGGCGAGAGCCCGCCGGGCCAGGCCCCGGCCGTGATGCCGGGACTCCACCCAGGCGTCCGCGAAAGCGCTGTCGTTGATCAGCCCGACCTCCTCGAACCGTGACAGCACCTCCTCGGCGGCCTCGTCCGGGATCTCCCGCTTGCGCAGGGCGTCCGCGAGCTGCTTGCGAGTGCGCGGGGTCCCGGTGAGCAGGCGCAGGCAGATCGCCCGTGCCCGCTCGACCGGGTCCCCGGGGGGCTCCCCCTCCTCGGCCCTCGACAAGGAAGAGGCGCCCCCGTCCTCGGCGGACGGCTCCCCGGGCTGTTCACCGAAGCCGCGCCGCCGACGCCCACGGCCGCCGCGCGTCCCCCCGGAACGCGCGCCGTCCCGTGCACCGCCCGCGCGACGCGGTTCCCCGCTGTCGTACCCGGTGGCGTCGTCGTACTCGGTGCCGTCCGTGGTCCGGGCCGGGGTCACGCCCTGCCTCTCGGCCCGCTCAGCGGAGGCGTCGAGGTGGGCGTACTCGGCCCAGTCGGTTCGTCGTGTCACGGTCAGCTCTTGGCTGCGGCGGCCTTGGTCTTGGTGGCCTTGGCCGCTGCCAGGGCGGGCGCCGCCTTGGCCGCGTCGTCGCCACCGGCGGAGACCGCGGCGTCGGCACCCGGCTCGGCGGCGGGCTCCTCGGCACGCACACCGACGCCCAGCTTCTCCTTGATCTTCTTCTCGATCTCGTTGGCCAGGTCGGGGTTGTCCTTCAGGAAGTTGCGCGCGTTCTCCTTGCCCTGGCCGAGCTGGTCGCCCTCGTACGTGTACCAGGCGCCGGCCTTGCGCACGAAGCCGTGCTCCACGCCCATGTCGATCAGGCCGCCCTCGCGGCTGATGCCCTGGCCGTAGAGGATGTCGAACTCGGCCTGCTTGAAGGGCGGGGCCACCTTGTTCTTGACGACCTTGCAGCGGGTGCGGTTACCGACCGCCTCCGTGCCGTCCTTCAAGGTCTCGATGCGGCGGATGTCGATACGCACCGAGGCGTAGAACTTCAGCGCGCGGCCACCGGTCGTGGTCTCCGGGGAGCCGAACATCACGCCGATCTTCTCGCGGAGCTGGTTGATGAAGATCGCCGTGGTCTTGGACTGGTTGAGCGCGCTGGTGATCTTCCGCAGCGCCTGGCTCATCAGTCGGGCCTGCAGACCGACGTGGCTGTCGCCCATCTCGCCCTCGATCTCCGCGCGCGGCACGAGCGCGGCGACGGAGTCGATGACGATGAGGTCGAGCGCACCGGAGCGGACCAGCATGTCCACGATCTCCAGCGCCTGCTCGCCGTTGTCCGGCTGGGAGAGGATCAGGTTGTCGATGTCGACGCCGAGCTTCTTCGCGTACTCGGGGTCGAGGGCGTGCTCCGCGTCGACGAAGGCGACCTGGCCGCCGGCCTTCTGCGCGTTGGCCACCGCGTGCAGGGTCAGGGTCGTCTTACCGGAGGACTCCGGGCCGTAGACCTCCACCACACGGCCGCGCGGCAGGCCGCCGACACCGAGGGCGACGTCGAGCGCGGTCGACCCGGTGGGGATGACCTCGATGGGCTCGTTCGGCCGCTCGCCCAGGCGCATCACCGCGCCCTTGCCGAATTGCCGTTCAATCTGTGCGAGCGCGGCGTCGAGCGCCTTCTCGCGGTCGGTACCTGCCATGGGTTCCACCCGGTTTGCTTGAGTCGATCGCTTCACGTCAAAGACGCTAACGCCTGCCACTGACAACGCGCCCCGACGCCGGTTCGGCCTGTGGATAACCCCGGGACACACCCCTACAAAATGGGGCGAAATCCCCTCCGTTGAGCCTCGCCGGAGCCTCCATATGAATGGATGTTCGATTTTGGTGTCAAGCGCGCCACGCGGCACCTCCGAGCGTACGCCCGCGCCTGAACGCCGACCGGGACCTCACCCGGCCGCTGCTCCCCGCGGTGTACGCGGGGTGTCTTCCGCGGGACGACGACGGCCCCCGCGGCAGCCGGGAAACTCGCTCGCATGGACAACAGGTCGGCGCGGGGACAGGACACCCGTCACGGCACGCTCCCGGCCCAGGCACGGGACACCCACCACACCCTCCACCTCGGCACAGCCCCGGCCGGGCCTCGCTCTCCCGGCCCGCTGCGGGGCGTCGACCGGCTCTGCCTGGTCACCGGGGCCGTTCTGATCGTCTCGGGGCTGGCGCATCTGCTGGTCTTCGCCGTCGACGGCGGTCCCTGGTACGGACCGGTCTCCTGGCGGAAGCCGGTGACCTTCGGGCTGTCGTTCGGCGTGACGCTGCTCGCGGTCGCATGGGTCACCTCGTACGTCAGCGTGGGCGCGCGGCTGCGCTCAGCGCTGCTCACCGTGTTCGCCGTGGACTGCGTGGTGGAGGTCGGCGGCATCACGCTGCAGGCGTGGCGGCGGGTCCCCTCCCACTTGGACATGGAGACGCCCTTCGACACGGCGGTCTCGATGACGCTCGCGGTGGGCGGCGGTGTGCTGGTCGTGCTGCTGACCGTCTTCGCGGTGACGTCGTTCCGGCGACGGCCGTCCGGTCCCGCGGGCATGGCGCTCGCCGTGCGCTCCGGTTTCGCGATCCTGCTGGTGGGACTCGCCTCGGGCGCGGCGATGATCGCGCGCGGTGTCGTACTCACGCGGACCGGCCATCAGGAGGCGGCGTATCACTCGACGGCTCCGCTCAAGCCGCTGCACGGGGTGAGCCTGCACGCCGTCCTGGCACTGCCCGCGCTGGCCTGGCTGCTGGCGCGCACCTCGTGGGACGCGGGGGTGCGCAGGCGGATCGTGGCAGTGGCGGTATGGGGTTACGCCGCCGCGGTGGCCGGAGCGGGCGTGTGGGCGCTCGTCACGTACTAGCACCTCATGACTGGCCCCCCACGGACCAGTCCCTTACGTACCGGCCCTCACGCACTCGCACTCACGTCCCGGCCCCTCACACCAGTCGGCCCTCCCGCCCCGGCTCTCAGGTACCGGCCTCGTCCTCGTCGCGTGTGCGGGACCGTCCCCACAGGCCCCGGGCCCGGGTGAGGGCGCCCGCGCCGCGGCCGCGGTGGCCGTGCACGCGCGGGTCGTCCGTGACGGCGTACCGCTTCACATAGGCACCCAGGAACGCCTGGAGCGTGGCGACCGCGGGGATGGCGATGAGCGCACCGACCGCGCCGAGCAGAGCGGTGCCGGCGATGACCGAGCCGAAGGCGACCGCGGGATGGATGTCCACCGTCTTCGAGGTCAGCTTCGGCTGCAGCATGTAGTTCTCGAACTGCTGGTAGACCACGACGAAGACCAGAACCCACACCACGTACAGCGGGTTGACGGTGAAGGCGATCAGCATCGGCAGCGCACCGGCGAGATACGTGCCGATGGTGGGGATGAACTGCGACACCACACCGACCCACATGCCCAGCACGGGCGCGTACGGGATGCCGAGGGCCTGCAGCATGACGTAGTGGGCGACGGCCGAGATCAGCGCCATCAGCCCGCGCGAGTACAGGTAACCGCCGGTCTTGTCGACGGCGATCTCCCACGCGCGCAGCACCTCGGCCTGCCGGGCGGGCGGCAGCACCGAGCATATGCCGCGCCGCAGCCGGGGTCCGTCGGCGGCGAAGTAGAAGGAGAACAGGCTGATCGTCAGCAGCTGGAAAAGGCCGCCGAGGACCTGGGTGGACACGTCCAGGACACCGGCCGCGCTGTTCTGCACGTACTTCTTCAGCCAGTCGGAGCGGAGCAGCCCCTGCTGGATGTCCAGCCGCTTGAGGTCGGTGTGGAAGGTGCTGTTGATCCAGTGGATGAGCGAGTCGAGGTAGTCGGGGAAGTGCTCGATCATCTTGATGATCTGGCCGGCCAGCATCGAGCCGAGCAGGGTGACGAACCCGGCGGAGACGATCAGCAGCCCCAGGAAGACCAGGAACGTGGCGAACCCGCGGCGCAGGCCGCGGGAGGACATCCAGCTCACCGCGGGTTCGATGGCCAGGGCCAGGAAGAACGCGATGAGGATGTTGATCAGCAGCCCGGTGAGCTGGTGAAACGCCCAGCTGCCGAACTGGAAGGCCGCGACGAGGGCGAGCGCGAGCACCATGGCGCGCGGCAGCCAGCGGGGCATGCGGGCGGCCGGCCCGGCGTCGCTCTCGGCCGGAGGCCGGGTGGGCGGCGTCGCGCCGTCGGTGGATGCCTGTGGGGCGGACTGCCCGGTGTCGTCAGTGGATGCCACGGACCAAGTCTCGCCGACGCCACTGACAACCCTTCGCCGGCCTGCGCTCGACAAGCGCCCGCCCCCGGGTTTTCGCGGCTTTCCGTAGCCGGCGGGGTCCCGTGGTCACCCGGTGTGGTCCCGTCGTGACCTGGCGGCGTCCCGTCGTCCGCACGGTCGCGCTCAGCGCCTTTCCTGCGGGACGTTCATCACCGTGCACACCACACGCCACACGTCCTTGGCCTCCCAGCCGGCGGCCAGCGCCTCGTGCACCGTGCGTTCGCCCAGTTCGGACATCACGTGGTCGCGCGCGAAGGTGTCGGCGTAGCCCGCACCGAAGTGCTCCGCCATCCGCTCCCAGAAGACCGTCAACCGCATGGCACCAGTATCCCGCCCCTGAGAGTGGGCTCCGGCCCAGGACCGCTCGCCGAGACCGCTTTCCGGCCTACGGTCTGATCCATGGCCGAATCCGGAGCATCCCCACTCCTCTCCACGCCCCCGGCGCGCTCCCCGCTCGCGCGCGCCGAGCACTTCGTCTGGCTCACCGCGCGCGTGCTGGAGCAGCGTCTGTTCGCGTACCACTTCCTGCGGGGCGACGCCGACCCGGTGGAGACCGCGCTGGACGCCTACCGCAACGCCGACGGCGGATACGGCCACGGCCTGGAACCGGACCTGCGCGGTCCGGTGAGCCAGCCGCTGCACACCGCGCACGCGCTGCGGGTGCTGGACCGCATCGGGCGTTGCGCCGGACAGCGCGTCGAACGCGTGTGCCGCTATCTGACCTCGGTGTCCACGGCGGAGGGCGCGCTGCCGGCCATCCACCCCAGCCAGCGGGACTACCCGGCGGCGCCCTTCCTCCCGATCGTGGACGACCCGCCGAGCGACCTGCTCGCCACCGGGCCCGTGGTCGGGTTGTTGCACCGCAACGAGGTGTGGCACGCCTGGCTCTTCCGGGCCACCGACTTCTGCTGGCAGCGCATCGAGTCGCTGGAGAAGTCCCATCCGTACGAGATCGAGGCCGCCGTGGCCTTCCTGGACTCCGCGCCCGACCAGGCGCGCGCCCATGCCGCGGCCGACCGTCTGGGCCGGCTGGTACGGGAGCAGCGGCTCGCCGCCCTGGACCCGGACGACCTCGGCGCCTATCCGGTCGCGCCGGGCTACGCCCCCGGCGAGCACCACTTCCCGCACGACTTCGCGCCCACACCGGACTCACTCGCGCGCGGGTGGTTCACGGACGACGAGATGGCCCGCTCCCTGGACCATCTCGCGAGCGAGCAGCGGGAGGACGGCGGCTGGCCGGTCAGATGGCGCCAGTGGGCCCCGGGCACGGTGCTGGAGGCACGGCCCATGGTGACCATCGAGGCACTGCGCACGCTCAGGGCGTACGGCCGCGCCATCGGGTGAGGGGCGCCTCCGGCGGGCGCGGATGACGGGCGACCGGGGGCCGAGTGACGGGTGACGGGTGACGGACGACGGACGACGGACGACGGGCGACGGGCGACGGGCGACGGGCGACGGGCGACGGGACAAGGCAGCCCCGCCCCACCCACTCACCGTCACCCTCACGCCCACCCGAGCCGAACTCCCCGCCTCCCCCGGAACCGCCGCTACCCCGCCCGCCCACTGCCCGGACCCGCCGAGCGTCACCGCAGCTCAGCGCCGTTGTCAGTGGGTGGGTGCAGGATGGACGCATGGTCAGCTCCGCCCATCCGGCCCTCGACGGCTTCTCCCCCGCGACCCGCGGCTGGTTCACGGGTGCCTTCTCCGCGCCCACGGCCGCCCAGGCGGGGGCGTGGCAGGCGATCCGTGCGGGGTCGGACGTGCTGGTGGTCGCCCCGACCGGCTCCGGCAAGACCCTGGCCGCGTTCCTCGCCGCCCTGGACCAGCTCGCCTCCACCCCGCCCCCGGCCGATCCGAAGAAGCGCTGCCGGGTGCTGTACGTCTCCCCGCTGAAGGCGCTGGCCGTCGACGTGGAGCGCAACCTGCGCTCCCCGCTGACCGGCATCCGTCAGGAGTCCGTCCGCCTGGGCCTGCCGGAGCCGGAGGTGAAGGTCGGCATCCGCTCGGGTGACACCCCGCCGGCCGAGCGCCGCGCGCTGTCCACGCGTCCGCCGGACATCCTGATCACCACCCCGGAGTCGCTGTTCCTGATGCTGACGTCTGCCACGCGCGACGCGCTGGCGGGCGTGGAGACGGTGATCCTGGACGAGGTGCACGCGGTCGCGGGCACCAAGCGCGGGGCGCATCTCGCGCTGTCCCTGGAGCGGCTGGACGAGCTGCTGCCGAAGCCGGCCCGCCGGATCGGCCTGTCGGCGACCGTCCGTCCGGTCGACGAGGTCGCCCGCTACCTGTCGCCGCGCCGCAAGGTGGAGATCGTCCAGCCGGAATCGGGCAAGGAGTTCGACCTGTCGGTGGTCGTGCCGGTGGAGGACATGGGCGAACTGGGCGGCTCCCCGGCGGCCGACGCCTCCGAAGGCGCGGAGCGGCCCTCGATCTGGCCGCACGTGGAGGAGCGGATCGCCGACCTGGTGCAGTCCCACCGATCCACGATCGTCTTCGCGAACTCCCGCCGCCTCGCCGAGCGCCTGTGCAACCGGCTCAACGAGATCGCCTACGAGCGGGCGACCGGCGAGACGCTGGACGAGCACCACGCGCCGGCCGAGCTGATGGGCGGCTCGGGCGCGGCGCAGGGCGCCCCACCGGTCATCGCCCGCGCCCACCACGGCTCGGTGTCGAAGGAGCAGCGCGCTCTGGTCGAGGAGGACCTGAAGGCGGGCCGGCTGCCCGCGGTGGTGGCCACCTCCAGTCTGGAGCTGGGCATCGACATGGGCGCCGTCGACCTCGTCGTGCAGGTCGAGTCCCCGCCTTCGGTCGCCTCCGGTCTGCAGCGCGTCGGCCGCGCCGGCCACCAGGTGGGCGCGGTGTCCACGGGCGTGGTGTTCCCCAAGTACCGGGGCGACCTGGTCCAGGCGGCCGTGGTCACCGAGCGGATGCGCTCCGGGTCCATCGAGTCGCTGAAGGTCCCCGCCAACCCGCTCGACGTCCTCGCCCAGCAGCTCGTCGCCATGACCGCGCTGGACACCTGGCAGGTCGACGACCTGCTCACCGTGGTGCGCCGCGCCGCGCCCTTCGCGTCGTTGCCGGAGTCGGCGTTCACCGCCGTGCTCGACATGCTGGCGGGCCGCTATCCGTCCGACGCGTTCGCCGAGCTGCGCCCGCGCGTGGTGTGGGACCGCGTCGCCGGCACGGTCACCGGCCGCCCCGGCGCGCAGCGTCTGGCCGTGACCTCCGGTGGCACGATCCCCGACCGCGGCCTGTTCGGGGTGTTCCTGGCCGGCTCCGACCCGAAGAAGGGCGGCGGCCGGGTCGGCGAGCTGGACGAGGAGATGGTCTACGAGTCGCGGGTCGGTGACGTCTTCACGCTGGGCACCAGTTCCTGGCGCATCGAGGACATCACCCGCGACCGCGTACTGGTCTCCCCGGCGCCGGGCGTGCCGGGCCGGCTGCCCTTCTGGAAGGGCGACCAGCTGGGCCGTCCGCTGGAACTGGGCCGCGCGGTCGGCGCCTTCCTGCGCGAGGTCGGCTCCCTCGACCGGGACGACGCACGGCTGCGGCTGCTCACGGCCGGCCTGGACGCCTGGGCCGCGGACAACGTCCTGGCGTATCTGGACGAGCAGCGGGAGGCCTGCGGTCACATCCCCGACGACCGCACGATCGTCGTGGAGCGCTTCCGTGACGAGCTCGGCGACTGGCGGGTCGTGGTGCACTCCCCCTTCGGTGCCCAGGTGCACGCGCCGTGGGCGCTCGCGCTCGGCTCCCGCCTCGCGGAGCGGTACGGCATGGACGCGCAGGTCATGCACGCCGACGACGGCATCGTGCTGCGGCTGCCGGACGCCGACCTCATGGGTCTGGAGCTGCTCGACCAGCAGCCGTCGAAGGCGGGCACGGAGTACGACGCCGACCAGGCCCCGGTCGGCGCCGCGGACGTCGTCTTCGACAAGGGCGAGGTGGACCAGGTCGTCACCGATCAGGTCGGCGGCTCCGCCCTGTTCGCCTCCCGCTTCCGCGAGTGCGCCGCCCGCGCCCTGCTGCTGCCGCGCCGCAACCCCGGGCGGCGGACCCCGCTGTGGCAGCAGCGCCAGCGCGCCGCGCAACTGCTGGAGGTGGCGAGCGAGTTCGGCTCGTTCCCGATCGTCCTGGAAGCGGTCCGCGAGTGCCTCCAGGACGTCTTCGACGTCCCCGGCCTGACCGAGCTGATGGGCGACCTGGAGTCCCGCAAGGTGCGCCTGGTCGAGGTGACCACCCCGGAGCCGTCCCCGTTCGCCCGTTCCCTCCTCTTCGGGTACGTCGCCCAGTTCCTGTACGAGGGCGACTCCCCGCTCGCCGAGCGCCGCGCGGCCGCGCTGTCGCTGGACTCCCGGCTGCTGGCCGAGCTGCTCGGCCAGGCGGAGCTGCGCGAGCTGCTCGACGCCGAGGTGCTCACCGAGCTGGAGCGGGAGCTGCAGTGGCTCACCGAGGACCGGCGCGTCAAGGACGTCGAGGGCGTCGCGGACGTGCTGCGCCTGCTCGGCCCGCTCACCGACGCGGAGCTGGTCGAGCGCGGCGCCGAACCCGCGTGGGCGCAGGAACTCGCCGCGGCCCGCCGGGCCATCCGGGTCCGCATCGGCGGCCGGGACCACTGGGCGGCGATCGAGGACGCGGGCCGGCTGCGCGACGCGCTCGGCACCGCGCTGCCGGTCGGGGTCCCCGAGGCCTTCACCGAGCCCGTCAAGGACCCGCTCGGCGACCTCCTCGCCCGCTACGCCCGCACCCACGGCCCGTTCACCTCGGCCACCGCCGCCGCGCGGTTCGGGCTGGGGGTCGCGGTCACCGACGGCGCCCTGCAGCGGCTGGCGGGGGCCGGCCGGGTCGTCCAGGGCGAGTTCCACCCGGCCGGCATCGGCCAGGAGTGGTGTGACGCGGCCGTGCTGCGCCGGCTGCGCCGCCGTTCCCTGGCCGCCCTGCGCCACGAGCTGGAGCCGGTGCCGCCGGCCGCGCTGGCCCAGTTCCTGCCGCAGTGGCAGCACATCGGCAAGGGCCACTCCCTGCGGGGCGTCGACGGACTGGTGCGTGCCGTCGAGCAGTTGCAGGGCTCGTCCGTGCCCGCGTCCGCGCTGGAGAAGCTCGTCCTGCCGTCCCGGGTCAACGGCTACACCCCGGCGATGCTGGACGAACTCACCGCCGCCGGAGAGATCGTCTGGGCCGGCGCGGGGGCGCTGCCCGGCAAGGACGGCTGGGTCTCGCTGTATCTGGCGGACGCGGCCCCGCTGCTCCTGCCGCCGCCCCACCCGCTGGAGCTGACCGCTCTGCACGAGTCGGTCCTGGGCGCGCTGTCCGGCGGTTACGGCCTGTTCTTCCGTCAGATCGCCGACCAGGTGCGTGCGACCACCCACCCCGACGCCACCGATCCCCAACTGGCCGACGTGCTGTGGGACCTGGCCTGGTCCGGCCGCCTCACCAACGACACCCTCGCCCCGATGCGTTCCCTGCTGGGCTCCGGCCGCACCGCGGGCTCCACCGCCCACCGCGCCAAACGCGCGGTCCCGCGCGGCCGTTACGGCTCGCTGACCGCTGCGGCCCGTCCCGCCTCGCGCGGTGGGCCGCCCACCGTCGCCGGGCGCTGGTCCCTGCTCCCGGCGCAGGAGCCGGATGCCACGGTCCGCGCCCACGCCCTGGCCCGCACACTTCTCGACCGGCACGGCGTGGTGACGCGGGGCGCCGTCGGCGCGGAGGGCGTCGAAGGCGGCTTCTCGGCGGTCTACCGCGTCCTGTCCGTGTTCGAGGAGAGCGGCCAGGCCCGTCGCGGGTACGTGGTGGAGGGTCTCGGCGCCGCGCAGTTCGCCATGGACGGCGCGGTCGACCGGCTCCGCGCGGTGGCCAACGCCCGCGAGCGCGGTGACGCCGCTAGGGCGGCGGCCCCCGCGGGCTTCGGCGCCCCCGGCGGCGACGGCCACGGCAGCCCGGATGCTCCGGGATCCGACGGTTTCCCCGCCTCCGACGCCGACTGGGCCAAGGCCTTCGGCCCGCCCGACGGCACGCAGTTCTCCGACTTCCCGGACTTCCCGCCCTCCCCCGGCGACTACGTCTCCCCGCGCGACTTCGCGTCCCCGGGCGCCGGCGGTCCCAGAGGCGGCGGCTCGGGCCACGGCACCGGCACGCCGTACGACGGCTACGGCGGCGGCTACGACACCGGTACCGGCTCGGCACCCGGGTACGACCGCCGTTCCGGCAACCAGGGCACGTACGGCACCTACGGCAACCGCCGCACCGACCCCGCGGCCGCCACCCGCTCCGTCGTCCTCGCCGCCGCCGACCCGGCCAACGCGTATGGCGCCGCCCTGCCCTGGCCGGAGCCGCCCACGGGCGCCGGACACAAACCGGGCCGCAAGGCCGGCTCACTCGTGGTGCTGGTCGACGGTGAGCTGGCGCTGTACATGGAGCGCGGCGGCAAGACCCTGCTGGCCTGGCCCGCCGAGCCGGACGCCGAGGCGACCGAGGACGCGCGTCTGCGGGCGGCGGCGGAGGCCCTGGCGGCGGCGGCCCGCGCCGGTTCGCTCGGCACGGTCACGGTGGAGCGCGTCAACGGCGCCTCCGCCCTGACCTCGCCCTTCGGCACCCTCCTGGAAGGGGCGGGGTTCATCGCGACTCCCCGCGGCCTTCGGCTACGGGCCTGACGGAGGCGCGTGTCACCCTTGACCCATGCCCGAAGGTGACACGGTCTGGCAGGCCGCGAGGCGCTTGCACGAGGCCCTCGCGGGCAGCGTGCTGACCCGCAGCGACCTGCGCGTCCCCCGGTACGCCACGGTCGACCTCACGGGCCGTGCCGTCCTGGACGTCACCTCGCGCGGCAAGCACCTGCTCACCCGCGTCGAGGGCGGCCTGACCCTGCACTCGCACCTGAGGATGGACGGTTCCTGGAAGGTCTACGCCCCCGGCCAGCGCTGGAGCGGCGGTCCAGGGCACCAGATCCGCGCGATCCTGGGCACCGTCGAGCGTACGGCCGTCGGCTACCGCCTGCCGGTGCTGGATCTTGTGCGCACCGCCGAGGAGGAACGCTTCGTCGGCCATCTCGGACCCGACCTGCTGGGTCCCGACTGGGACGGCGACCGCGCCCTGGCGAACCTGCTGCGGGACCCCGCGCGCCCGCTCGGCGAGGCCCTGCTGGACCAGCGCAATCTCGCCGGCATCGGCAACGTCTACAAGAGCGAGCTCTGCTTCCTTTTGGGCGTCACTCCATGGCTCCCGGTCGGCGCCCTGCCCGCCGAGCGCGCCGCGCAGCTGCCCGCGCTGGCCAAGAAGCTGCTGGAGGTCAACCGCGACCGCCCCATCCGCGCCACGACCGGGCAGCGCGGCCAGGACCTGTTCGTCTACGGCCGTGCGCCGCGCCCCTGTCTGCGGTGCGGCACCTCGATCCGGGTGGCCGACCAGGGCGACGGGTCCCGTGAGCGCCCGACGTACTGGTGTCCCAGGTGCCAGGCGGGCCCGGCCCCCAGCCCGGCCCCACGCCGCGGCCACCGGTACCGCACAACCCCCTGACGCCCCCGGGACCCACGACCGCGCGACGACCCGGCACCGGCCTCAGCGACCTAGCGCCACCCGGCCCGCGCCCAGCCCGAACACCACCCGGCACCCGGCCCGCGTCGTCCCCGATCGCTACCCGACACCCGGCCCGCGCCCTCCCCGGCGCCCGGCACGCGTCCTCCCCGACTCCAGACCCGCGCCCCACCCGGCCGGCCATGCGTCGGCGTTCACAACGGGCCGGACTCCTCGCCCGACCGAAGGGGTGACGCCTCGGGATCCACAGGGTCCCCTCCGACATCCGCCGCTTCGTAGCCCCCCGGGCCCCCCGCGCTGCCGCCCGCCGCGCTGCCGCCCCCCGCGCTCCTGCCAGCCTCGCTCCCGCCCCCCGCGCTCCCGCGCCACGCCTCCCGCCATCGCCCCGCACGCACGGCCCCCGCAGCCCTTCTCTTGGGCACGCAGTGCACCGGCAGCACACTCAGCCCCCAGCCGCCGGCCACCACGGCGCCCTCCAGGGCCCCTGCCGCAGGGCTGAGGGCGAGCCGCAGAACAGCCCACCACCACACCGCCGCGAGGCCCGCCCCGGCCCCGCAGCGCGCTATGGAGCCCCAGCGCGGTGTTCGCCCCGCCATGCCACCACCCCCTCCAGCCGGACGCCGGAAGGCCGCCCCGGGCACAGCCGGGGCGCGCGAGCGGCACATCGGGGCACCTCGGGAGCCGGCCGTCAGCTGTTCTCGGCCTGGAACATCCAGTGGTGCTTCTCGAGATCCTGGGTGATCTGGATGAAGATGTCCTGGCTGACCGGGTCGGGCTCGGCCGTCGACGTCACGCGTTCCCGCATCCGGGTGATCGCCGCGCCGAGCGCTTCCACCAGGGTCCGCACCGCGTCCGTGTCCTTGATCCAGCCCTCGGTGACCTGGCCGAGGCCGCTGCCGGCGGCCACCGTGGCGGCCCGGCCGTCCGGCGACACGCCCAGCGCGGACGCCCGCTCGGCGACGGTGTCCATGTGGGTGCGCGCACTGTCGACGACCTCGTCCAGCTGGAGGTGCACGGACCTGAACCGCGGCCCGACCACGTTCCAGTGCACCTGCTTGGCGACCAGTGACAGGTCCACCAGGTCGACGAGCGCGCCCTGCAGGGCGTCGCCGACGGTCTTCAGGTCGGTGTCGGACAGGGGGCTCTTCACGACGTTCATCCACGCCTCCGTTGGTTCACCCGGTCGTCCCCTCCACCATGACGGCCCCATCCAGGACGGGCAAATGGACCAAAACGACCGTCGAACGCCGCACCACAGAGGTCGCGGGTACGCAAAAACCCCGACCGCGCTTCTCCGTTCGCTCCGGAGAAGCCCCGGCCGGGGCCACGGACAGGTGTGTCAGGCGGCGACGACGTCCACCGCTTCGCTGGGCGCCTTGATGGTCACCCGTTCCGGTGGCACGCCGGTCACCGACACAGATCCCAGCATCGGGCGGACCGATGTGGGCACAGGCTCGCTCGGGGTGGCCGCAGCGGACTGGGCCAGCTCGGCGAGGGCGAGTTCGTCGCTCACTTCCCGCATGAGTTCGGACATCCGTACGTCCAGCGCGTCGCAGATGGCGGAGAGCAGCTCGGAGGAAGCCTCCTTCTGCCCCCGCTCCACCTCGGAGAGATAGCCGAGCGAGACTCGGGCGGACGAGGAGACTTCGCGCAGAGTACGGCCCTGGCGTTGGCGCTGCCGACGCAGCACGTCACCCAGCAGGCGACGGAGCAGAATCATCGGTGGCTCCCTCCTCGGACCGCGTAGCCGCATCCTTCTCGCCCCACCGTACCGCCTCGCGCCGCGGCCGTGCGGGGAGCGATGTCGTGTTCACTCAGGGCTGCAAACATCAAAACCCCCCGTTCTGTTCCGTATCCTGTGCCCGCTCATTCCCGGTCTGTTCGCCCGCAAGCTCCTTCAGAAGCAGCTCGAGCACGCTCCGTACACTCTCTCTACGAATTTCCGCACGGTCGCCGTTCAACCGCAGGGGCTCCACTTTTCCGCCACCGGCGGAACCGGAATCGGCGCCGCGGGGGCCGTCCACGGCCACGAAGACCGTGCCGACGGGCTGCCCGTCCTGCGGTTCCGGACCGGCGACGCCGGTGGTCGCGATGCCCCAGTCGGCACCCAGCGCCTTGCGCACGCCGGCCGCCATCTGGGCCGCGACCTGCGCGTCCACCGCTCCCCGCTCGGCCAGCAGGGCGGCGTCCACGCCAAGCAGTTCCTGCTTGAGCTCGGTGGCGTACGCCGTCACCGAACCGCGGAACGCCTTGGACGCTCCGGGCACCGCGGTGATCTCCGCTGCCACCAGCCCGCCCGTCAGCGACTCGGCTACCGCCAGGGTCTCGCCCCTCACCGTCAGTAGTCGCACCACGTCGGTGGCCGGGAACGTCACGCTTCCTTCTCCTCCAACGCCGCCTGGCGCTCGGCGATTCCCTGCCGCCGCAGCACAATGGCCTGTCTGATGTAGTCCAGACCGGTCACCACAGTCAAAACGACCGCCGCGGCCATCACCCAGAACCTCAGGGTGGCCAGCCACCCCGTGAGCGCCAGCACATACATGCCGACGGCGACGCCCTGGGTGAGCGTCTTCAGCTTTCCGCCCCGGCTGGCCGGGATGACGCCGTAGCGAATGACCAGAAAACGCAGCAGCGTGATGCCGAGTTCCCGGCCGAGGATCACGCCCGTGACCCACCACGGCAGATCACCGAGCGCGGACAGACAGATCAGCGCCGCCCCCATGATCGCCTTGTCGGCGATGGGGTCGGCGATCTTCCCGAAGTCGGTGACGAGGTTGTAGGTGCGCGCCAGATGCCCGTCGAACAGGTCGGTGATCATGGCGATGGCGAAGGCGGCCCAGGCCAGCGACCGCCACGCCGGGTCGTACCCGCCGTCGGCCAGCATCAGCGCGACGAAGCCCGGCACGAGCAGGAGGCGGAGCATGGTCAGCAGATTGGCGACGTTCCACACGCTCGCCTGGTTGACGGCGGCAGCGGCGATCTTGCCGCCGCGCGGCGAGCGGGCCCCCGCCGATGCGCCGGAGGCGTCCGAGCCGGACGGCACCGGCGCCCCCTTCGCCTGGGAGGAGCCGCCCGCGGCGGACGACGCCGGGACACCCGTCATCTGCCCGCCTCCTCAGGACACGCCAGCGGCTCGGCCACCAGGTCGACACCTTCCGTACCGACCACCTTCGCCTCGACCATACGACCGACGCTGAGCCCCTCGCCGCTCGTGAGCAGCACCTGGCCGTCCGTCTCCGGCGCCTGGTGCGCGGCACGGCCGTACACGCCCTCCTCCTCGTCGACGGACTCGACCAGGACGTGCACGGTTTCGCCGACGCGCTCCTCGGCGCGCTGGGAGACGAGTTCCTCGGCGAGCCGGGACACCCGCGCCAGCCGCTCGGCGACGACGTCCTCGTCGAGCTTGTTGTCGTACGTCGCCGCTTCGGTGCCGTCCTCGTCGGAATAGCCGAAGACGCCGATGGCGTCCAGCCGCGCGCCGTTCAGGAAGCGCTCCAGCTCGGCCAGGTCGGACTCCGACTCGCCGGGGAAGCCGACGATGAAGTTGGAGCGCACGCCCGCCTCCGGGGCCTTGCTGCGGATGGTGTCGAGCAGCTCGAGGAAGCGGTCGGTGTCGCCGAAGCGGCGCATGGCGCGCAGCACGTCGGGCGCCGAGTGCTGGAAGGACAGGTCGAAGTAGGGGGCGATCTTCGGGGTGGAGGTCAGCACGTCGATCAGGCCGGGACGCATCTCGGCCGGCTGGAGGTAGCTGACGCGCACCCGCTCGATGCCGTCGACCTCGGCCAGCTCGGGCAGCAGCGACTCCAGCAGGCGGATGTCGCCGAGGTCCTTGCCGTAGGAGGTGTTGTTCTCGGAGACCAGCATGATCTCCTTCACGCCCTGCTCGGCCAGCCACCGGGTCTCGTTCAGCACGTCGCTCGGGCGGCGGGAGATGAAGGAGCCGCGGAAGGACGGGATGGCGCAGAACGAGCAGCGCCGGTCGCATCCGGAGGCGAGCTTGACGGAGGCCACCGGGGAGCCGTCCAGGCGGCGGCGCAGGGGTGCGCGCGGACCGGAGGCCGGGGCCACGCCCTCGGGCAGGTCGGCCGGGCCGTGCCCGGGCAGGGCCACCGCGGTGGCCGATTCCTGGCGCTCGGCCGGGCTGATCGGCAGCAGCTTGCGCCGGTCGCGCGGGGTGTGCGCGGCGTGGATGCCGCCGTTCAGGATGGTCTGGAGGCGGTCCGAGATGTTCGCGTAGTCGTCGAAGCCGAGCACGCCGTCGGCCTCGGGCAGGGCCTCGGCGAGTTCCTTGCCGTACCGCTCGGCCATGCAGCCCACCGCCACGACGGCCTGCGTTCTGCCGTGCCCCTTGAGATCGTTGGCCTCCAGGAGGGCGTCCACGGAGTCCTTCTTGGCGGCGTCGACGAAGCCGCAGGTGTTCACGACGGCGACGTCGGCGTCCGAGGCGTCCTCCACGAGCTGCCAGCCGTCCGCCTCCAAACGGCCTGCGAGCTCCTCCGAGTCCACCTCGTTACGGGCGCAGCCAAGGGTGACGAGTGCGACGGTACGGCGTTCAGGCATGGGCTCAAGACTACTTCGTCCCACCGGCACCCCATGTCGAAGGGGCTGGCCGATCTTGGCCAGCCCCTTGCGCTGCGTCGCGTGCCGTCGCCTAGCCGACCTGCGGGTCGCCCTTGGTGTAGGTCAGGCGCTCCACGGCGCCCGGCTGGAAGTCGTCCTCGATCTTCTTGCCGTTGACGTAGAGCTGGATCGCCCCCGCGTCACCGAGCACGAGGTTGATCTTGGTGCTGTCCTGGAAGCTCTTGGACTGGCCCTGCTTGAGCAGCCCGTCGAAGAGGAGCCGGCCGTTGTGGTCCTTGGCCTGGATCCAGCTGCGCCCGTCGGTCGCGCTGACCTGGACGGTCACCTTGTCCTGCGGGGCGGCGGCGATGGCGCTGTCGGAGGGTTCCGGCTTCTGGTCGGCGGGCTTGGTCCTGGCCGGTTTCGGCGCGGCGGGCGCGCTGGTGGCGGCTTCGGAGCCCTCGGCGACCTGCTGGCCGGCGCCGCTGTCGCCGCCGCCCTTGACGAAGGTGAAGCCGACGAAACCGATCACGACGACGATCGCCGCGACCATCGCGGCGGTCCAGTTCGGCCCGCGCCGCTCGGGGCGGATACGTTCCGCCTCGAAGAGGGGCGCCGCGGGCGTGGGCGCGGGACGCCCGCCGTGGTCGGCGTCGTACTGGGCGATCAGGGGCTCGGGATCGAGGTGGACGGCCTTGGCCAGGGTCCGGATGTGGCCGCGGGCGTAGACGTCGCCGCCACAGGGGGCGAAGTCGTCCGCCTCGATCGCGTGCACGATCGCGATACGGACCCGGGTGGCGTTGCTGACGTCGTCGACGGTCAGTCCGGCGGCGATACGGGCCTGCCGCAGGGCACGGCCGACGGAGAGGCCGGCTTCCTCGCGACCGTCTTCGAAGGGACGCTCGTCTTCAGGGGAGTTGCCGAGGGACACGGGGGCGCCTTTCGAGCGTGTAGCCACCTGTGCTGGAGGTTCAGTCTAGGGGGGGTACGAAAGGGTGAGGCAACCGGGCGGTGGGACTTTGTACGCCATCGGTATGGCCGGACACACCGATGACGGGCCGGGCGCGGAGCCCATGATGAAACCCCTACCCGTCCTCTCGCTCAACTTGACGTGTGAGGAAGGGAAACGGTTGCCCGGGGTTCTCTAACGGGTGAGTCACGGAGAGTCCGCCCGGGCGAAGCGGATCGACCACGCGGGTGCAACCCACCCGGCCGTCCGGGGGAAAACCGGCCCCCTGGACCGGGTCGAGCGGCAGTCGGCCACCCGGGCGAAACGCGTCCGCCCACTCGGGCGCAGCGCACCGACCGCCCGGGTGAAGCCCGCCAGGACCACCCGGGCGGCCCCGGCACCGGGCCTAGCCCTCGGACTCCCCCCGCAGCACCGCCAGCACCCCGTCCAGCTCGTCCGGCTTGACCAGCACGTCCCGCGCCTTGGAGCCCTCGCTCGGGCCGACGATGTTGCGCGACTCCATCAGGTCCATCAGCCGGCCGGCCTTGGCGAAGCCGACCCGCAGCTTGCGCTGGAGCATGGACGTCGACCCGAACTGCGTGGAGACCACCAGCTCGGCCGCCTGACACAGCAGGTCCAGGTCGTCGCCGATGTCCTCGTCGATCTCCTTCTTCTGCTTGGTCCCGACGACGACGTCGTCCCGGAAGACCGGCGCCATCTGGTCCTTGCAGTGCTGGACGACGACCGCGACCTCCTCCTCGGTCACGAACGCGCCCTGCATACGGGTCGGCTTGTTCGCGCCCATCGGCAGGAACAGCCCGTCGCCCTTGCCGATCAGCTTCTCCGCACCCGGCTGGTCGAGGATGACGCGGCTGTCGGCCAGCGAGGACGTGGCGAACGCCAGCCGCGAGGGCACGTTCGCCTTGATCAGACCGGTGACGACGTCGACGGACGGACGCTGGGTGGCGAGCACCAGGTGGATGCCGGCCGCGCGCGCGAGCTGGGTGATGCGCACGATCGCGTCCTCGACGTCACGCGGCGCGACCATCATCAGGTCGGCCAGCTCGTCGACGATCACCAGCAGGTACGGGTAGGGCTGCAGCTCCCGCTCGCTGCCCTCCGGCGCCTTGACCTTGCCCTCGCGCACGGCGCGGTTGAAGTCGTCGATGTGCCGGTAGCCGTACGCCGCGAGGTCGTCGTAGCGCATGTCCATCTCGCGCACGACCCACTGCAGCGCCTCGGCGGCCCGCTTGGGGTTGGTGATGATCGGCGTGATCAGATGCGGGATGCCCTCGTACGCGGTCAGCTCGACCCGCTTGGGGTCGACCAGGATCATCCGCACGTCCTCCGGGGTCGCCCGCATCATGACCGAGGTGATCAGGCAGTTGATGCAGGACGACTTGCCGGAGCCGGTGGCGCCGGCGACCAGCATGTGGGGCATCTTCGCCAGCGAGTGCATGACGTACCCGCCCTCGACGTCCTTGCCGAAGGCGACCAGCATCGGGTCGTCGTCCTCCGCGGACTCCGCGAGGCGCAGCACGTCGCCGAGGTTGACCATCTCCCGGTCGGTGTTCGGGATCTCGATGCCGACCGCGGACTTGCCCGGGATGGGGCTGATGATCCGCACGTCCGGGCTGGCCACGGCGTAGGCGATGTTCTTGGTGAGCGCGGTGATCCGCTCGACCTTGACGGCCGGGCCCAGCTCGACCTCGTAGCGGGTGACCGTCGGGCCGCGCGTGAAGCCGGTCACGCGCGCGTCGACCTTGAACTCGGTGAAGACGGTGGTCAGCGACTCGACGACGGCGTCGTTGGCCGCGCTGCGCGCCTTGCCGGGGCCGCCCCTTATGAGCAGGTCGAGCGAGGGCAGCGCGTAGGTGATGTCACCGGACAGCTGGAGCTGCTCGGCGCGCGGCGGCAGGTCGCGCGGCTCGGTGGGCGGTGTCTTGGTGAGGTCGGGGACCGCGGACCTGCCCCCGGCGGGCTCGGCGGGTTCCGGCTGGGGGGTGCGCCTGCCGGGCTGGGGCCGCGCGGCGGGCACGGGGGTGGACGCCGGTGCGGGGGCCGGGGTGGGGGTGGGTGTCGGGGTGGTGTCCTCGCGGTCGCCGACGCGCACGCCCTGGGTCAGGTCGGCGACGATCGGCGAGGGCGGCATGCCGTGCAGGACCGCGCCGTCGAGGTCGGCGGCGGCAGCGGCGGCGATGTCCACGGCGTCCAGCTGACGGTCCGGGGCGGGCTGCGGCACGGCGGAGCGGCGCGGGCGGCCGCGGCGCCGGGCGAGCGCCTCCTGTTCGGCGCTCTCGGGGTCGTATCCCTGGGGGGCGCTCGAGCGCCTGCGGGGGCGCGCGGGCAGCGCCTCGCGCCACTGCTCGTCGTAGCGCTCGTCGTCGTCGGTGTACTCGCCGTACTCGGCGTACTCGTCGTCCGCCGGGTCGGGCAGGATGCCCAGCTTCATGCCGAGCTGCCGCAGCCGCTGCGGGATCGCGTTGACCGGGGTCGCCGTGACGACCAGCAGTCCGAACACCGTCAGCAGCACCAGCAGGGGTACGGCGAGGACCTCGGTCATGGTGTACGTCAGCGGGGTGGCCGCCGCCCAGCCGATGAGGCCGCCGGCGTCCCTTATGGCCTGCATGCCGCCGCTGCGGGCGGGCGAGCCGCAGGCGATGTGGACCTGTCCGAGCACGCCGATGACCAGCGCGGACAGGCCGATCACGATCCGGCCGTTGGCGTCCTGCTGCTCCGGGTGGCGGATGAAGCGCACGGCGATCGCGCCGAGCAGCAGCGGCACCAGCAGGTCCAGCCGGCCGAACGCGCCGGTCACCAGGATCTCGACCAGGTCGCCGACCGGGCCCTTGAGATCGGCCCAGGTGCCCGCGGCGACGATCAGCGCGATACCGAGCAGCAGCAGCGCGATGCCGTCCTTGCGGTGGGCGGGGTCGAGGTTCTTCGCGCCCTGCCCTATGCCGCGGAAGACGGCGCCGACGGCGTGCGCCACGCCCAGCCACAGCGCGCGCACCACGCGGTACAGGCCCCCGGTGGGACTCGGCGCCGGTTTGGCCACGGGCTTCCTCACCGCGGCCTTGCGGGCGGGCGCCTTCTTGGCCGGTGCCTTCTTCGCGACGGCCTTCCTCGCCGGAGCCTTCACGGGAGCGGCCGCCTTCTTCGCGGGCGGCTTCTTGGCTGCGGAGGGACGTGAGGCCATGGGTGTGAGGTTACCGGTGGAGACGACAGCGGACACGTGTGCCCACTGCTTCACCCGTTCGTGTCGCCGCGGACTTCGGGACAGCCGACGTGCTTGACGGCAAGCGGAACGACCTGCGGGACGCCACGGGGAACTGACGCGTGCTCATACGCAACGGGGCGCAGCGCACGCGTCGTTCCGCACCTCGTGCGCGTCAGCTCTGCGGGGGCACCGGGGAGCCGCCGCTGCCGGTGCCCGGCTCCAGGGCGTCCAGGGCCCGGCGCAGCCCGGTGAGTTTGCGCTCCAGGTGGGCCGCCGTGGCGACCGCGGCCGCGTCGGCCGACTCCTCGTCCAGCTGCTTGGACAGCGCCTCGGCCTGCTCCTCGACGGCGGCGAGCCGCGCGGACAGCTCCGCGAGCAGCCCGGCCGACTCCTTGCCGGCCACACCGCCCTTGCCGCCGCCTTCCAACTGCAGCCGCAGCAGCGACGCCTGCTCGCGCAGCTGGCAGTTCTTCATGTACAGCTCGACGAACACGGAGACCTTCGCCCGCAGCACCCACGGGTCGAACGGCTTGGAGATGTAGTCGACCGCGCCCGCCGCGTAACCGCGGAAGGTGTGGTGGGGGCCGTGGTTGATCGCGGTGAGGAAGATGATCGGGATGTCCCGGGTGCGCTCCCGCCGCTTGATGTGCGCGGCCGTCTCGAAGCCGTCCATGCCCGGCATCTGGACGTCCAGCAGAATGACCGCGAAGTCGTCCGTGAGCAGCGCTTTGAGTGCTTCCTCCCCGGACGATGCCCGCACCAGCGTCTGATCGAGCGCAGAGAGGATCGCCTCCAGCGCCAGCAGATTCTCCGGCCGGTCATCGACCAGGAGGATCTTGGCCTTCTGCACCATGGCCCGCCCTCCTCGCCCCGGCTTGGGGCCTCCCCTGTCCGCAGGACTTGGGGAAGCACCGGGCGCCGCCCCACTGGACGACTCCCTTGCGCCGTCCGTCCTCGTGCCGGTCATCGTAGCTGCACCCCGCCCGTCGCCACACCCTGTCACCGCGATGTCACTGTGCACGTAGCAGAAACGTAGTGGGAGACCAGAAGGTTCCCCGGATGCCGTACTTCTACACAGCCACGCGCGCCCTCTGTCAGCGACTCCCGGTGAACGTCACCGATCATTCCCCGCGCATCCACTGCTCCATCACGGTCAGCAGGTGATCGGGATCGACCGGCTTGGTGACGTAGTCGGACGCACCGGACTCGATGGCCTTCTCCCGGTCGCCCTTCATCGCCTTCGCGGTGAGCGCGATGATCGGCAGCCCGGAGAACTGCGGCATCCTGCGGATCGCGGTGGTCGTCGCGTACCCGTCCATCTCGGGCATCATGATGTCCATCAGGACGACCGCCACGTCCTCGTGCTGCTCCAGCACCTCGATGCCCTCGCGGCCGTTCTCCGCGTACAGCACCGACAGTCCGTGCTGCTCCAGAACGCTCGTCAGCGCGAAGACGTTGCGGATGTCGTCGTCGACGATCAGCACTTTCTGGCCACCGAAGCGGATGCCGCGGCGCGGCTGCGGCGCCCCCTCCTGCTCGCTCCCCGAGATCCCGGCCGCACCGGAGCCCGTCCCGGGCCACTGCTCGGGCTGGGCCGCCGGACGCTGCTCCAGCGCCGCGGACGCGGCCCGGCGGCGGCGCCGGAAGAGCGCCGCGGCGCCGTTCTGGGTCTCGTGGTACGACTTCACCTCGGCCGGCGTCTCGAAGTCCGGGCCGGACAGCTCCCGGGCCCCGTTCCGGGACGCCCCCAGGTCACCGCCCCCGAGCGCCGGCGCGGCCTGCTGGTAGCCCTGCGGCGGCAGCTCGCTCATGTGCAGCGGCAGGTACAGCGTGAACGTCGAACCGCGCCCCGGCTCGCTCTGCGCGTGGATCTCGCCGCCAAGCAGCTGCGCGATCTCCCGCGAGATAGACAGCCCGAGGCCCGTACCGCCGTACTTGCGGCTGGTCGTGCCGTCGGCCTGCTTGAACGCCTCGAAGATCACCCGCATCTTGCTGGCCGCGATCCCGATGCCGGTGTCGGTCACCGAGAACGCGATCAACGGCTCGTCGGGGCTGGTCAGCGAGCCGACCTCCAGCAGCTGCTCGCGAATGGACTGCGGCACGTCCGTGCCGGCCGGCCGGATCACCAGCTCCACCGAACCGGAGTCGGTGAACTTCACCGCGTTCGACAGCAGATTGCGCAGCACCTGCAGCAGCCGCTGCTCGTCGGTGTGCAGCGTGGCGGGCAGCTCCGGCGAGACCCGCACCGACAGGTCCAGGCCCTTCTCCGCGGTCAGCGGCCGGAACGTTGCCTCCACGTAGTCCACGAGCTGCACCAGCGCGATCCTGGTCGGCGAGACGTCCATCTTGCCCGCCTCGACCTTCGACAGGTCCAGGATGTCGTTGATCAGCTGCAACAGGTCCGATCCGGCGCCGTGGATGGTCTCGGCGAACTCCACCTGCTTCGGCGACAGGTTGCCCTCGGCGTTGTCCGCGAGCAGCTTGGCCAGGATCAGCAGCGAGTTCAGCGGGGTGCGCAGCTCGTGCGACATGTTGGCGAGGAACTCGCTCTTGTAGCGCATCGAGACGGCGAGCTGTTCGGCACGCTCCTCCAGGACCTGCCGCGCCTCCTCGATCTCGGTGTTCTTCACCTCGATGTCGCGGTTCTGCCGCGCCAGCAGCTCGGCCTTCTCCTCCAGTTCGGCGTTGGACGCCTGCAGCGCCTTCTGCCGCTGCTCCAACTCCGCCGACCGCTCGCGCAGTTGCTCGGTCAGCTCCTGCGACTGCTTCAGCAGCTGCTCGGTCTTGGTGTTGACGGAGATGGTGTTGACGCTGGTCGCGATCATCTCCGCGATCTGGTTCAGGAAGTCCTTCTGGATCTGCGTGAACGGCGTGAACGACGCCAGCTCGATCACACCGAGCACCTTGCCCTCGAACAGCACCGGCAACACGATCACCTGCGCGGGCGGCGCCTCACCGAGCCCGGAGGAGATCTTCAGATAGCCGCTGGGCGCGTTCTCCACCAGGATCGCGCGCTTCTCCTCGGCGGCCGTGCCCACCAGCGCCTCACCGGGCCGGAACGACGCCGGCATGGACCCCATCGAGTAGCCGTACGACCCGAGCATGCGCAGCTCGTAGTCGTCCTCGCCGCCGGAGACGTCCTTGCCCTCCATCAGCGGCATGGCGACGAAGAACGCGCCGTGCTGCGCGGAGACCACCGGCGTCAGCTCGCTCATGATCAGCGAGGCCACGTCCTCCAGGTCGCGCCGCCCCTGCATCAGCGCCGAGATGCGGGCCAGGTTGCCCTTCAGCCAGTCCTGCTCCTTGTTGGCGATCGTGGTGTCCCGCAGGTTGGCGATCATCTTGTTGATGTAGTCCTGCAGCTCCTGGATCTCGCCGGAGGCATCGACGTCGATCTTCAGGTTCAGGTCACCACGGGTCACCGCGGTGGCCACGCGCGCGATGGCCCGCACCTGCCGGGTCAGGTTTCCTGCCATCTCGTTCACGGACTCGGTCAGGTCCCGCCACGTGCCGTCGACGTCACGCACGCGTGCCTGACCGCCGAGCTGCCCCTCGGTGCCCACCTCGCGGGCCACGCGGGTGACCTCCTCGGCGAAGCTGGAGAGCTGGTCGACCATCGTGTTGATCGTCGTCTTCAGCTCGAGGATCTCGCCGCGGGCGTCGATGTCGATCTTCTTGCTCAGGTCGCCCTTGGCGATCGCCGTGGTGACCAGCGCGATGTTGCGCACCTGACCGGTCAGGTTGGACGCCATCTGGTTCACCGACTCGGTGAGGTCCTTCCACGTGCCGGCCACACCCGGCACATGCGCCTGGCCGCCCAGGATGCCGTCCGTGCCCACCTCACGGGCCACCTTGGTGACCTGCTCGGCGAACGAACTCAGCGTCTTCACCATCGTGTTGATGGTGTCGGCGAGCTGCGCGACCTCACCGCGCGCCTCGATGGTCACCTGCCGCGTCAGGTCACCGTTGGCGACCGCCGCCGACACCTGGGAGATGTTGCGCACCTGCGTGGTCAGGTTCTTCGCCATCAGGTTGACGTTGTCGCTGAGGTCCTTCCAGATGCCCGTGACACCCGGTACGTGCGCCTGGCCGCCCAGGATGCCCTCGGTACCCACCTCACGGGCCACCCGGGTCACCTGCTCGGCGAACGACGACAGCTGGTCCACCATCGTGTTGACGGTCGTCACCAGCTCGAGGATCTCGCCCTTGGCGTCGACGGTGATCTTCTTCGACAGGTCACCCTTGGCGACCGCGGTGGTGACCTCGGCGATGGACCGCACCTGAAGGGTCAGGTTGTTGGCCATGCCGTTCACGGACTGCGTGAGGTCCTTCCAGGTGCCGGAGACGCCCTGCACCTCCGCCTGGCCGCCGAGGATGCCCTCGGTGCCCACCTCGCGGGCCACGCGCGTGACCTCCTGGGCGAACGACGACAGCTGGTCCACCATCGTGTTCAGGGTGTTCTTCAGCTCCAGGATCTCGCCGCGCGCGTCCACGGTGATCTTCTGGGAGAGGTCACCGCGTGCCACCGCGGTGGCCACCTGCGCGATGTTGCGCACCTGGGCGGTGAGGTTTCCTGCCATTCCGTTCACGGAATCGGTCAGGTCCCGCCACACGCCGGCCACGCCGGGCACCTGCGCCTGACCGCCCAGGCGCCCGTCGGTGCCCACCTCGCGGGCGACCCGGGTCACCTGGTCGGCGAACGCGGACAGCTGGTCGACCATCGTGTTGATGGTGTTCTTCAGCTCCAGGATCTCGCCGCGCGCGTCCACGTCGATCTTCTGGGAAAGGTCACCGCGCGCCACCGCCGTCGTCACCTGCGCGATCTGCCGCACCTGCGAGGTGAGGTTGCCCGCCATGAAGTTGACGGAGTCCGTCAGCTCCTTCCAGGTGCCCGACACGCCGTCCACGCGGGCCTGGCCGCCGAGCCGGCCCTCGGTGCCCACGTCCCGCGCCATCCGCGTCACCTGGTCGGCGAACGACGACAGCTGGTCCACCATCGTGTTCACGGTGTTCTTCAGCTGGAGCATCTCGCCCGAGACGTCCACGGTGACCTTCTGCGACAGATCACCGTTGGCCACCGCCGTCGTCACCTGGGCGATGTTGCGCACCTGCCCGGTGAGGTTGCGGAACGCGGTGTTCACCGAGTCCGTCAGGTCCTTCCAGGTGCCCGCAGCCCCCGGCACCTGCGCCTGACCGCCCAGCTCACCCTCGACACCGATCTCCCGCGCCACGCGCGTGACCTCGGCACCGAACGCCTGGAGCTGGTCCACCATCCCGTTGACGGTGTTCTTCAGTTCCAGCATCTCGCCGGCCACGTCCACGGTGACCTTCTGCGACAGATCACCGTTGGCCACCGCCGTCGTCACGGCCGCGATGTCCCGCACCTGCGTCGTCAGGTTCCGGAACACGGTGTTGACGGAGTCCGTGAGGTCCTTCCAGGTGCCGGCCGCGCCCGGCACGTTCGCCTGGCCGCCGAGCCGCCCCTCGGCACCGACCTCGTTGGCCACGCGCGTGACCTCGTCGGCGAAGATCCGCAGCGTCTCCGTCATCTGGTTGATCGTGTCGGCGAGCTGCGCGACCTCACCGCGCGCAGGAACGGTCACCTTCCGCGACAGGTCACCGCTGGCGACCGCCGTCGTCACCTCCGAGATCCCGCGCACCTGGGCAGTAAGGTTTCCTGCCATGGTGTTGACGGAGTCGGTCAGCTCCTTCCACACCCCGTCCACGCCCGGCACCTGCGCCTGGCCGCCGAGGATGCCCTCGGTGCCCACCTCACGGGCGACCCGCGTCACCTCCGAGGAGAACGCGGAGAGCTGGTCGACCATCGTGTTGACGGTGTTCTTCAGCTCCAGCATCTCGCCGGCCACGTGCACGGTCACCTTGCGTGACAGGTCACCCTTGGCGACCGCCGTCGTCACCAGGGCGATGTCCCGCACCTGCGCGGTCAGCCGCGACGCCATCGTGTTGACGGAGTCCGTCAGGTCCTTCCAGGAGCCCGACAGACCACGCACGCGTGCCTGCCCGCCGAGCTTGCCCTCGGTGCCCACCTCGCTGGCCACCCGCGTGACCTCGTCGGTGAAGGTCGACAACTGATCGACAAGGTTGTTGACAGTCCGCGAGACCTTGAGGAACTCCCCGCGCAGCGGATGCCCGGCCCCCTCCGGCGTCTGCGTCCGCAGCTCCATGCGCGGCGACAGATCACCGTCCGCGACCGCCGACAGCACCCGGCTGACCTCGGAGACCGGCCGCACCAGGTCGTCGACCAGATCGTTGGAGGCGTCGATGGCGGCCGCCCACGAGCCCTCGCAGGCGCCCGTCTCCAGCCGTTCCGTGAGTTTTCCCTCACGGCCCACCATGCGCCGCACCCGCGACAGCTCACCCGTCAGATGCAGATTGCGGTCGGCCACCTCGTTGAACACGGCCGCGATCTCCGACATCACGCCGTCCCCGGACACCGTGAGCCGCTTGCGGAAATTCCCGTCACGCATGGACACCAGAGCCGCCAGGAGCCGGTTCAGGGCAGCCGTGTCCACCACGGTCGTCCCGCCCCGCGATGTGCGCTGGTCCTTCGCGCGCGTCTTCGTGCCCCGCGTCGCTGCGCCAGACTCCACTGTGTCCCTCCCGCAGGGATCGACCGTTACTGCCGTGCTCGTAGTGCCCCGGTCCCGCCGCTTTGGCGTACCAGGTGCCACCGCGTGTGTCAGCCCGTTGCCGGCAGACCACACGAACGGGCTGCTGCCCACCCTGGCCGGACGACACTCGGCCCGCCCGGACCTTCACCGGAAGCCTGCCCAGTGTTTCACCCTCGCCGAACCAGGCCATAACAGTTCGGCAGCTTCGCACATCGTCCGCACACCCTCCGGACGGAAACACTGCTGACCGGCATCCGGATGGACGGGGAAGGTAAGTACCCTTGCATGCGGCTGTCCAGCCGCACCGATCCGTCCGGCCTGGGCGGTGGCACAGTACGAGCCGGCATCGGAGGGGCGGCCGCAGACATGACCACCGGACTGATCCCGGGGGCACAACCCCCGGAACCCCGGCCGACGAGCGCGCGCCCGCCGCACCAGCGGAGCGAGCCCGACGCGGGGGCAGCCCAGCACGTCGACGACCGGCCGAGGAGTTTCGTGATCACCGCGCGCGCGGCAGCCAGCTTCGAGCCTGTCGGGCGATCGGTCGCGACCGCCCGCTCGTTCGTCCGCGACACCCTCCAGGGCTGGGGGTTCGCGGACATCGTGGACGACGCCGTCGTCCTGACCAGCGAACTGGTGACCAACGCCGTGGTCCACGCCGGCACCCACGCCGACGTGCTGTGCCTGCGCACCGAGGACGGCGTGCGCATCGAGGTCTCCGACCGCTACCCCGAGCGGGAGATCCCCGTCCAGAGCGCCGCCGTGAACATGGGCAGCCCCGACCGCGAGGGCGGCCGCGGCCTCCAGCTGTGCGCGGCCCTGGCCGGCCGCTGGGGCGTGGAGTACACGCCCACCCACAAGAACGTCTGGTTCCAGCTCGACCTGCCCGCCCGCCCCGTCGGCACCCGCACCGCCGGCCCGGCCCTGCCCGCCGAGCTGCTGCCGATCGCCGACGGCCGGATCCGCGTCGCCGTCGTCCAGATCGACCGCGGCGGCGCGATCAGCGCCTGGAGCGAGGACGCCGAGGAACTCTTCGGATACGCCGCCGACCAGGTCACCGGCAAGCCCCTCACCGACCTCGCCGCCTGGCCGCAGACCCCCGGCACCGGCACCGGCATCGCCGAGGCGCTCCAGCTCTCCCGCTGGGAGGGCAGCTACGGCATCCGCGGCGCCGACGGCCGCGTCATCCCCGTCTACGCCTCCCACCTGCGCGTGCGCGACACCTCCGGCGAGCCCTCCACCGTCTGCCTCCTGGTCCGCGATCACGAACGCGCCGTTCTGCAGACGCCCCTGCGGGCCCCCGCCACCGACCCGGCCACCGCCGACGGACAGAACAACGACCCGTTCGACGCCTTCATCGGCTCCCCCGCCCCCGACGACCTCGACGGCCTCCTGCAGCGCACCGTCGAACGCGCCCGCGACATGCTCGACGGCGACTCCGCCTTCCTGCTGCTCGCCACCGACGACGAGACCGAGCTGGAGGTCCGCGCCTCCACCGGCCTGCCCTCCGCCCGCCAGCGCTTCGCGCGCGTCCCCGTCGAGGCGGGCCCCGGCCGCTACGGCTCCGCCCGCATGCCCGCCGTCCACGACGACCTCACGGCCGTCCCCGGCGCCGTCCCCCTGCTGAACGGCACCGGCATGCGCTCCGTCGTCACCGTCCCGCTCAAGGTCGAGGGCCGCCTCACCGGCTCCCTCGGCGTCGCCGCCGAAGCCCCGGGCCGCTACTCCAACGAAGAGGCGCTGCGCCTGCAGTTCGCCGCCGACCGCATCGCGCTGGCCGTGGAGTCGGCCCGCCTCGGCGAGCTGGAGCGCCTGCGCCGCGGCTCCCTCAGCTTCCTCGTCGAGGCCTCCGACCTCCTCGCCGGCACCCTGGACCGCGACCAGACCCTCGCCCTCATGGCCCAGATGACGGTCCCGACCCTGGCCACCTGGTGCGCGGTCTACACGATCGCCGACCAGGCCTCCGAGCCGTATCTGTCGTACGTCCTGCACGAGGACGAGGAACTCATCGACGGCATCAAGTCGTTGCTCTCCAAGATCGACCCGCCGGACCCGGTGCCCACCCCCGGCGCCCGCGTGTGGAGCACGCCCGGCGAGACCGCCCACCAGACGGCCCTGCGGAGCTCCATGCGCAGCCTCGGCCTCACCGGCGGCCCCATCCACCAGATCGCCTCCGGCATGGGCCCCACGCTCGCCGTGGCCTCCGCGCTCGGCGGCGAGACGGTCGTGCTGCCGCTGGTCGCCCGCAACCGCGTCATCGGCATGCTCACCCTGGGCAAGCCCACCGACGAGCACTTCCGCCAGGAAATCCTGGAACTCGCCGAGGACTTGAGCCGCCGGGCCGCCCTGGCCCTGGACAACGCCCGCCTGTACTCGGAGCGCACGGCCATCAGCCAGTCCCTCCAGCGCAGCCTCCTGCCGCCGGAGCTGCCGCACATCGACGGCGTCGAGGTCGAGGTCATCTACCGCGCGGCCGGCGAGGGCAACGAGGTCGGCGGCGACTTCTACGACCTGTTCCCGATCAGCGACGGCGCCTACGGCTTCGCCATCGGCGACGTCTGCGGCACGGGCCCCAACGCCGCCGCCGTCACCGGCCTCGCCCGGCACGCCCTGCGCCTGCTGGCCCGCGAGGGCCTGAGCGGGCCGGCCGTCCTGGAGCGCCTGAACTCCGCGATCCTCGACGAGGGCGCCCGCAGCCGCTTCCTGACCCTCCTGTACGGCGAGATGCGCCCCCAGGAGGACGGCAGCGCCGAACTGAAGGTGGTCTGCGCCGGCCACCCGCTCCCGCTGCGTCTGCGCCAGGACGGCACGGTGGAGGCGGCAGCCGAGCCCCAGCCGCTGCTCGGCGTCATGGACGACCTGGAGCTGTACGAGCAGACGGTGACGCTCGACCCGGGCGACGTCCTGCTCTGTGTCACGGACGGCGTGACGGAACGCCGGGAGGGGACCCGCATGCTCGGCGACGACGGCCTCGCCGACGTCCTGACCACGTGCACGGGCCTGACGGCCGGCGCGGTCGCCGCACGCATCATGCGGGCGGTGGAGCGCTTCGCGTCGGACGCCCCCTCGGACGACATGGCGATCCTGGCGATGCGCGTGCCGGAGCCGCACGCGGACTGAAAAGAGAACCGCACACGGGGGCGGACATGAAAAAGCCCCCCGCCCATCGGGCGGGGGGCTTTTCCGGTGGAGCCCCCAAACGGAATCGAACCGTTGACCTTCTCCTTACCATGGAGACGCTCTGCCGACTGAGCTATAGGGGCTTGTTACTTTTCCGAGGTTTCCCTCGCGGCAACGGAATGAAGCATACCCTGATCGAACCGGGATTCCCAAACTCGTTCAGAAGGCCGGAGCCAGCAACCCGCCGAGCGCATTACAGGCACCCACAATGCGCTGCATGTCCCGTTTCGTCAGCCCCGCGTCGACCGGCAGGGAAAGCGTCTCGTCGGCGGCCCGCTCGGTCACCGGCAAGGACACGCACCGCCGGAACTCCGGCAGCCGGTGCACCGGCGTCTTCACCGGTACCCGGCACTCCACTCCCTTGGACCGCACGGCGCGAGCGAAGGCGTCACGATCGGGCCGCCCGTTGCCCGGCACCCGCACGACGTACTGCTGATAGGTGTGCCCGTCACCGCCGTCGGGGGTCGACACCCCCCGCAGCCGGGCATCGAGATAGGCCGCCCGCTCCCGCCGCTGCGCGACCTCGTCGTACGGCGCCTCCGACTCCCCCTGCTCCAGGACCAGCAGCCCGTGCCGTTGTCCGAGGGCCCGCAGCGCCCCCAGCTCGGCCACCCGCCCGAAGCGGTGTACGACGACGACGGCAGCCGTCCGCGGCGTCACGGCGGCTTCGACGGCGGCCGTGTCCAGGCAGTACGTCACCGGGTCTATGTCGGCGAACACCGGCAGTGCGCCGGCCAGGGTCACCGCACCGGCGACCTCCACGTTCCCGAAGGCCGGCACGACGACCTCGTCACCCACGCCGATACCGGCGGCCCTGAGCATTGCAGCAGCACCCATGCCACCGATGCTCGACGTGGAACCTGAACCTCAAGTGACGGCAAACAAAAAAGGGTTGGACCCGGAACCGAAGTTCGGGGTCCAACCCTTTTGAATAATTGTTCGGCGGCGTCCTACTCTCCCACAGGGTCCCCCCTGCAGTACCATCGGCGCTGTAAGGCTTAGCTTCCGGGTTCGGAATGTAACCGGGCG
>NZ_JBEZWX010000016.1:0-161915 GCF_040637635.1 Streptomyces sp. NPDC028635
GGGGTGTCCGTCCTCGGTCCGGCCGCCCGTTTCCGACGACGGCGCCCTGTGCCGGTGCCGGCCGCTGCGGGCGGACACCCCCCACCCCGTCCCCTTCCCGCCGTCGGCGGCTGCGGGCCGTCCCGCCGACGGTTCAAACAGGCCGACGGCTGCCGTCGCGCCCCTTCGGGGGCGCGGGGAACTGCGCGACCAGCCACGACACGCCCGCACCCGCCAACGCTCTGTCACCCTGGCTGCGGGCAGTCGTGCCGCAGGCCACCGCGGGCGGTCGCGTTACGCCAGGAGGCCCGAGGACTTCCACAGGCGGCGGCCCACTCCTCGGAGGACCCCGATGTCGTCCAGGAAGTCCGTCAGCCGCTTCGCGCCCGTCTGCATGACCTCGCGGCGGTGGCCGCTGGCCTTCACCTGGGCCATCGCCTCCCGCTTGTCCAGGCCGACGTTCGTGTAGACGTCCGGGTTGATGAAGGCGATGGAGAAGACGCGGGCGAACTCACCGGAGGTGACCCGCGTGAACTCCTGCGACCACTTCGGGGCCGTCAGCATCTGGCGGCGCAGCTCCTCACGGGCGTAGCGCACGTGGCGCGCCTCCTCCACGACGTGGATGCGCGTCACGCCCCGGATGAGGGGCTGGACCCGCTCGTCCGGGAAGGTCAGCCGCTGCATCCAGTCCAGGACCTCCTCGCCGAGCAGCGTCGCCGTGAAGGATCCCGGGGTGGTCGAGATCGTCTTGAACACCCGGCCCAGGTTCTGGTGCACCCGGCTGACCGGGTACCACGGCGTGCCGCCGCGGGAGATCACCCGGGCGAACATCTTCGAGTGCCGGCACTCGTCCTCGATCTCGGTGAGGGCGTAGCGCACGTGCGCGCTCGTCGCGGCCTTGTCGTAGATGTGGCGGACGAGCAGCTGCATCAGGATCAGTTCGAACCAGATGCCGAGCGAGGCCAGCGCCGCGGCCTCGTGCTGGGAGAGCGCGATCCGCTGCTCCTCGCTCATCCGCTTCCACAGCGGTGTGTCGTAGAGCGACACCAGCTCCGGCGGCCAGAACCACTTGCCCTCCTCGAAGGGCGCGTCCCAGTCCAGCTCCTTGTCCGGGTCGAAGGAGTGCTTCGCGGAGGAGGCGAGGAGGCGTTCGGCCACCTGTTCGCGGTCCTTGAGCAGGCCGAGCGCGTCGCGCAGGCCGTCCAGCGCCTCGGCTTCCGTCAGGGTCGTCGTCATGGCTGATCCACCTCGTCGTGCGGGGGGCAGGGCGGAGTTACCCGCCGGTCACTCCTCTTATGAGACTGCCTGTCAGCAAGCGCGTCAATCCCCGTGCAGCAAGTCGCGTCTTCCGTGTGCCGAGGAACTCGTTGACCGCGCGTCCGGCCCGTGTGAGCCTGCCGTGCATGCCGACCTTCGACCTGTACGCCGACGATCCGGGCGCCTCGCACTGGGAGGTGCCCGCCTCCGGCGCGGCCCGCTTCAGCTGGGAGTACGACGACGGCCGCGACCGCCTGCTCGCCCTCTACCAGAAGGGCAAGGACAAGCAGTGGGACGGGGCCCTGCGCATCGACTGGGATCTGGAGGTCGACCCCCACGACCCGCTGGGGACGCCGGACGAGGCCATGTCCGTGTACGGGAGCCGGCACTGGGACAAGATGTCCGACCGGGACCGCCGTGAGCTGCGGCGGCACTACGCCTCCTGGCAGTTCAGCCAGTTCCTGCACGGCGAGCAGGGCGCCATGATCTGCGCGGCGCGCATCGTGGAGTCGGCGCCGGACATGGACGCGAAGTTCTACTCCGCGACCCAGACCATGGACGAGGCCCGGCACGCCGAGATCTACGGCCGCTTCCTGCACGAGAAGATCGGGCTGGTCTACCCGATCAACGACAATCTGCAGTCCCTGCTGGGGGACACGCTGCGGGACAGCCGGTGGGACATGCCGTACCTGGGCATGCAGGTGCTCATCGAGGGGCTGGCGCTGGCCGCCTTCGGCATGATCCGGGACACGACCGACAAGCCGCTGCCCAAGCAGATCCTCGCGTACGTGATGCAGGACGAGGCGCGGCACGTCGCCTTCGGGCGCATGGCCCTGCGTGACTACTACCGGCAGCTCACCGACGCCGAACTGCGCGAGCGCGAGGAGTTCGTCATCGAGGGCTGCTACCTGATGCGCGACCGGCTGCGCGGGACCGAGGTGCTGGAGAACTTCGGCATCCCCAAGGCCGAGGCCGAGCAGCTCAGTGAGCACTCCGAGTTCCTGCGGCTCTTCCGCAAGCTGCTGTTCAGCCGGATCGTGCCCTGTGTGAAGGACATCGGGCTGTGGGGCAAGCGGCTGCAGCAGGCCTATGTCGACCTGGGCGTCCTGGAACTCGGCGACTCCGACCTGGACCTGCTCATGAACCAGGACGAGGAGATAGCCGAACGGCTCGACGCCGAGCGCTTCGCGGCGGAGGAGAGGGAGCGCGTCGAAGAGGTCGGCGCGGCGATCCGGGAAGGGGAGGGGGCGGAGGCGGCCGGGGCCTGACGTGTCACCCGCGTGGAGTACGGTTCTGGCGTGTCCACGCCTCCCCAGAATCCTTACGGCCGGCAGCCTCAGAACCCCTACGGACAGGGGCCCTGCGGCCAGAACCCGTACGGCGCGCAGCAGCCCCAGGCCCCGTACGGGCAGCCCCCGGCCGCCGGACAGCCCCAGGCCCCGTACGGACAGCCCCAGGCCCCGTACGGGCAGCCCCCCGCCGCCGGCGGACAGCCGCCCTACGCGGCCTACGGCCAGCAGCCCCCGGGTCCCTACCCGCCGCAGCCCCAGGGCTGGGGCGCGCCGCCGCCCAGGAAGCGGCGCGGACTCGTCATCGGCATCGTCGGCGGTGTCGTCGCCCTGATCGTGGTGGTCGTGGCCGCGCTCGCGCTGGCCGGCTCCAAGGGCGGCGGCTTCCCCGAGGCCAAGAACAAGCTCGTGCTGTCCAAGACGCTGCTGAACGGGCGTTACACGCTCAGCCAGGACCTGTCCGGCTCCGAGGGAAAGAAGATCGAGGACGAGGCCGACGGCTCCTGGGACGCCAAGGACACCCACGCCGTCGTCGGCCAGTACGCCCTCGGCGGCGACCAGACCAAGGGCACCCTGGTGGTCTCCGGCATGTACGGGCGCTTCAAGCACCCGGACCGGGCCCGCGACAACATGATGAAGGGGGCCGGAGAGGGCGAGGCCAAGGTCGTCGTACCCCCGAAGGACTTCCACCCCGACGCCTCCGGCATCACGGTGACCTGCGAGGTGCTCACCCAGGTGCAGATGGGCACCACGCTGACCGTGCCGATGTGCGGCTGGGCCGACGACAACACCGGCGCCTCCATCGCCGAGATCACCGCCGAGACCATGACGCAGGACCCGCAGAAGGTCGACCTGGAGGCCGCCGCGAAGACCGCGCTCCAGGTCCGCACCGAACTCCTCAAGCCGGTCTGAGCTACGCCGGGCACTCCAGGTCCTCGGCGGCCACGCCCCGCACGGGCGAGGCACCGAGGACCGGCTCCGCGTGCTGCGCAGGGAACGGGGCGCGCAGGGTGAAGGCGTACGGCGTGGGGCCGTGGGTGCGCAGGTGCAGCAGCCGGGCCTCGGCCTCGGCGACCGTCGGACGGTGGCCCGCCGGCACCCACCACAGGGTCGCCATCGCCTCCCGCACCCGCTCGAAGAACTCCCGGCGCCGGGCCAGCAACTCCCGGTGCAGACCCCGGTACATGAAGGCCGTCAGCGCGTCGGAGTCCCGCCACACCGACATGTTGATGATCAGCCACTCGTCGCCGAAGACCGCGATGTCGGTGGCGTCGCCGCCGTCGCTCTGCAACCGCCACACGAAACCGTCCGCCGCGTCCGCGTCGGCGTTGACGGGGTCGAGGCCGTCGACGAAGTCCTTCAACTCGGGTGAGTCCAGCGGGAATCGAAGGCGGGCGATGTTGACCTGGGCGAGTTCGAACGGGGCGTCAGTCATGACCGAACGGTAGGTCGGGCCGTCCGCCCGGCAGAAGCCCCGTCTCACGAACCGAGCACCGCCTGCATCACCGCCCGGGCGATCGGCGCCGCCGTACCGCCGCCGCTGATCTCGCCGCGGTTCGCGGAGCCGTCCTCCACCACCACGGCGACCGCGACCCGCGCCTCCATGTCCCGCTCGTCCTGCGCCCACGACACGAACCAGGCGTACGGCGTACCCGAGTTGCCGAGGCCGTGCTGCGCCGTGCCGGTCTTGCCGCCCACGATCGCGCCGGGGATCGCCGCGTTGGTGCCGGTGCCCTCGCGCACCACGCCCTCCATCAGCCTGCGCAGCTTCGCCGCCGTCGACGGGAGCATCGCCTGCCGCGTCGGACGCGGCCCCGCCGTGGTCACCGTCGCACCGCCGCGCCGCGTGGTGCGCTCCACCAGATACGGCGTCCGCAGCCGCCCCCCGTTGGCGACCGCCGCCGCGACCATCGCCATCTGCAACGGCGTGGCCCGCGTGTTGTACTGGCCGATCGACGACAGCGCCAGCTGCGCCCGGTCCACGGTCGTGTCGAAGGTGCTGGGCGCCACCGAGAACGGGATGCGCAACCGCTTGTCGTTGAAGCCGAAGGCCTGCGCCGTGCGCACCATCCGCGCGGCACCGACGTCCACGCCGAGCTTGGCGAACACCGTGTTGCAGGACCACTCGAAGGCGTCCCGCAGCGAGACGTCCCGGCAGCCGTCGCCCTCGTTCGTCAGCCAGGTCGTCGTCCCCGGCAGCCGGTAGGGGTCCGGGGAGGTGGTCGGCTCGTCCGGGTTCCTGAACAGGCCCGCGTCCAGCGCCGCCGCCGCGGTGACCACCTTGAAGGTGGAACCGGGCGGATACGTCTGCCGCACGGCCCGGTTCAGCATCGGCCGCTCCGGATCGGCGTTCAGCCGCGCCCAGGCACGGGCCGCCTCCGGCCCGTTCCCGGACAGCGCACCGGGGTCGTACGACGGAGACGACACCAGCGCCAGGATGCGTCCCGTCGCCGGCTCGATCGCCGCCACGGCGCCCTTGCGTCCGGCCAGCCCCTCGTAGGCCGCCCGCTGCGCCTGCGGGTCGAGGGTGGTCACCACCTCGCCGCCCGGGTCGCGGGCCCGGGTCAGGTCGCCGACCAGCGGCAGCGACGCCAGCAGCGGATCGGTGCCGGCCAGTACGGCGTCCTCGGTGTGCTCCAGCAGCGTCGTGCCGTACTCCTGGGAGGAGAACCCGGTGACGGGCGCGTACAACGGGCCGTCGGTGTAGGACCGTTCGTAGCGCAGCTGCTCGCCGGAGTCCCGGGAGCCGGTGACCGGCCGGCCGCCCACCACGATGTCGCCGCGGGGCTGGGCGTACCGGGCGATGGTGGGGCGGCGGTTGGCCGGGTTGTCGTTGTAGCCGCCGGCGACGACGAGCTGGACGCGGGCGGCGTTGACCAGCAGGGCGACCAGCAGCAGGGCGCAGAAGGCGGCGGAGTGGCGGATGGTGCGGGTCATGGCGCCTCCGGGGCGGCACCGGGCCGCCGGGCCGAGTCGCTGACGCGGATGAGCAGGGCGAGGATGGCCCAGTTGGTGACGACCGAGGAACCGCCCTGTGCGAGGAACGGCATCGCCATCCCGGTCAGCGGGATCAGCCCGGTCACCCCGCCCGCGATGACGAAGACCTGGAGCGCGACGATCGAGGCGAGGCCGACGGCGAGCAGCCGCCCGAAGGGGTCGCGCAGCGCGAGCCCGGCGCGGTAGCCGCGCTCCACGAGCAGGCCGTAGAGCAGGAAGACGGCCGACAGCCCGGCGAGTCCCAGCTCCTCCCCGGCGGTGGCGAGGATGAAGTCGGACTTGGTGGCGAACCCGATGAGGACGGAGTGCCCGAGGCCGAGTCCGGTGCCGAGCAGCCCGCCGGCCGCGAACGCGAACAGCGACTGGGCGAGCTGGTTGGCGCCCTGCCCGGCCTGGATGGAGGCGAACGGATGCAGCCAGTCCTCGATCCGCGCGTGCACATGCGGCTCCAGCTGCCCCACGGCGACGGCCCCCAGCGCGGCGAGCACCAGCCCGACGGCGATCCACCCCTTGCGCCCGGTGGCGACGTAGAGAAGGACGACGAACAGCCCGAAGAACAGCAGTGAGGTCCCGAGGTCCCGCTCCAGCACCAGCACCCCGACGCTCACCAGCCACACCGCGACGATCGGCCCGAGGACCCGCCCGGTCGGCAGCTGCATCCGCCACACCCGCCGCCCGGCGTACGTCAGCGCGGTGCGGTTCGCGGCGAGGTGGGCGGCGAAGAAGACGGCCAGCAGCACCTTGGCGAACTCCCCGGGCTGGATGGAGAACCCGGCGATCCGGATCCAGATCCGGGCCCCGTTCACGGCGGGGAAGAGGATCGGCAGCGTGAGCAGCGCGAGCGCCGCGGCCACGCACACATAGGCGTAGCGCTGGAGCACCCGGTGATCGCGCAGCATGGCGACGACGACGATGAAGAGCCCCACCCCGAGCGTCGACCACACCAGCTGCGTCGGCGCCGCCCGGTCGCCGGGCGTCTCGAGATCCAGCCGGTAGATGAGCACCAGCCCGAGCCCGTTGAGCAGGACCCCGATCGGCAGCAGCAGGGGATCGGCGTACCGGGCGCGCAGCCGGACGATCAGATGCGCCAGCAGCGCGAGGACGCCGAGCCCGGCGCCGTAACCGGCGGCGCCCGGCGGCACGGCGCCGGTGCGGCCCAGGCCCACCACGCAGTAGCCGCACACCGACAGCAGGACGGCGACGACGATGAGGGCGAGTTCGACACCGCGGCGCCGGGGCAGGGGGACCGGGGGAGCGGGCGTGTCCGCCACTGCCACGGTGATTCCGGTTCCGGCCTTCGTCATGTCCGGAACTTACCCAAACAGGGCGACTTGTGCCGCGCCTGCGGGGCGAGCGGGTGAGGGTGTGTCAGGGACGTCAGCACCAGCGGGGCGACGACCCGAGGACCTGGATGTAGCGGGCGGAACCCCAGGCCCAGGTGCCGTCCGTCAGCAGGTACCACAGGCGGTCGCCGTCGACGCTCTGGCCGCGGGTCTGGCAGTAGATCGAGACGATCTGACCGCGGCGCACGGAACGGATCACCTGGCTCCCCCGGTTGGGCGCGCTGCGCAGCAGCAACGTCCCGGCGGTGACCCGCCCCCGCGCAAGCCGCGACTCATGACCGCCGCCGCCCTGCTGCTGCCAGCTCCCCCCGTCGCCGCCGCCATCGCCGCCCTGCTGCTGCCAGCTCCCGCCGCCCCCGTCGCCTCCGGCGTCGCCGCCCTGCTGCTCCCAGCCGGCGTTGCCGCCGTCCCCGCCGCCCTGCTGTTCCCAGCTGCCACCGCCCCCGCCGTCACCGCCCTGGCTGGAGGCCGAGGAGCTGTCCTCCCCCCATCCGTCATCGGCGACGGCAGGCGTACCGGCAACGGCACTGGCGAACACGACGGTGGCGGCGGCTATGGCGAACCGCGCGAGACGGGGCCGACGAGACATGGGTACCTCCACGAGGAACCTGAGGGGTCAAAACCTGACTAACCGCCACGTTAGGAGCCGACGCGGAGCGCTGCCCGAATTGCTGGGCCATCGGGAGGGGGTGGCGGGGTCGCCCCCACCGGCCACCGGGCAGCAACGGGCCGCCGCAGGCAAAAAGGGGGGCGGGGAACTGCGCGACCAGCCACCACGCACGCGCGGACGAACCACCGCCGGAGGGCCATGGGGCGGAGCCGCTGGCGGGGTCCGGGGCGGAGCCCCGCGACGGCACCTCTTGCGCAAGATCAACCCGACCCCGGCGGCACCCTTGCGCAAGAGCAACCCCACCCCGGCGGCACCCTTGCGCAAGATCACCCCCCAACCGGCGGAGCCCCCGGCAGGGACAGCGTCGCCAGTGCCCCGCCCCCCACCGCGTTCGCGAACGTCAGCCGGGCGCCCAGGACCTCCGCCTGCCCCAGCGCGATCGTCAGCCCCAGCCCGTGCCCCGTCGCACCCCCCTCCGTACGGAACCGCTGCGGCCCGTGCGTGACGAGGTACTCCGGATAGCCGTCCCCGTGGTCCCGTACGGTCACCACCGGCCCGTCCACCGTCACCACCACCGGCCCCTTGCCGTGCCGGTGCGCGTTGGACACCAGGTTCCCCAGCACCCGCTCCAGCCGACGCCGGTCCGTCTCCACCCGCGCGTCCCGCACGACCCGGACCTCCGTCGGCGTCCCCGACGCCCGCACCACCCGCTCGGCCAGCGCCCCCAGCTCCTCGCTGTCCACGTCGAGCCGCTCCCGCCCGGTGTCCAGGCGCGAGATCTCCAGCAGGTCCTCCGTGAGGGTGCGCAGCGCGGCCACCCGGTCGCGCACCAGCTCCGTGGGCCGCCCCGCGGGCAGCAGCTCCGCGGCGGCGTGCAGCCCCGTCAGCGGCGTACGCAGCTCATGCGCCACATCCGCGGTGAACCGCTGCTCCGCCAGCAGCTTGCCCTGCAACGACGCGGCCATGGAGTCCAGCGCGGCGGCGACCGCCGCGACCTCGTCCTGCGGCCGTGACGGGTCCCCGGCCCGCGGGTCGTCCACCCGCGCGTCCAGATCCCCGGCGCTGATCCGCCGCGCGACCCGCGCCGTGGCGTGCAGCCGCCGCGTCACCCGGCTCACCGCGAACGCCCCCACCAGCACGGTCGCCCCGATCGCCAGCGCCGACGACCACAGGATCGCCCCGTCCAGCCCCTGGATCGTGCGGGCCTGCTGCGCGTAGTCCACGCGTACCGCGAGCGCGTGCCCGCCCTCCACGGGCCCCGCCGCCCACATCGCCGGCTCCCCGCGGTGCTCGCCGACCATCGTGCCCCGCTCCCCGGCCGCCGCCAGCGTCCGCAGCCGTGCGGGCAGGTCGGGGGGATCGACCCCGGCGTTCGGCAGCAGCGTGTCGCCGGCCTCGAAGGCCTGCGTGGCGTCCGCGAGCCGGGCGAGCGCCAGGTCGCGGGCCTGGCCGACGGTCTGGTTCGTCACCTGCACGTGCACCAGCACGCCGAGCAGCGCGGCCAGCGCACAGCACATCACGGTGATGAACGCGGCCGCCCGCACCGCCAGCGGCCCGGACCACTGCGGCAGCACGGACCTCATCGCCCACCTGCCGACCCGGAGGCCGACGGCGAAGCAGCCCCCGACGCCGAGGACGACGCGGCGCCCGACGCCGACGCCGACGCGGCGGGCTTGCGCTGCGGATGCCCCGGGTGCACCCCGCTCCCGGTGCGCACCATCTCGTCGTGGGTGAGCAGCATCGCCTTCTGGTCCGGATCCCAGGTCCACTCGAGCCGGTACTCGTAGCGCGCCAGATCGGACGGCGAGCTGAGCACGAGCGAACGCCCGGCCACCTCGACGGCGCTCACCGCGTCCTCCCACTTCATGACCTGCACCAGCCGGTGGTGGTCCACGGTGTACACCCGCACGGCCGTCATGGGCCCGGGCAGCAGCCGGAACCCGAGGGCCAGATCGTCGTGCCCGTCCCCGGTCAGGTCCCGGTAGTACGGCTTGAGCACCGGGCAGCGCCCCCGCTCGGGCCCCTGCCCACAGGCGTCACGCACCAGCCGGGCCGTCTCGGGGAACGTCTCGCCGCTCTTGCCGCCCGTCTTGTACCGCTCCGGGTGCGCCGCGATCTCCGCGCGCACGATCGCCGCCGGATCGACCTTGCGGATGTCGTCGCCGGGCACGGACACGCCCTTGACCACCTCGCGCTCGACCTCGTCGATGTCGTACGCCGGGGACGACGCCGGTGTCAGCTCCGGCCACAGCCGGGCCGGGCTGACCGCGACCTGCGTGGGCCCGGCGCCCTCCAGGGACCCGGTGTCACCGCAGGCGGTCAGGGCGGCGCCCAGCACGACGGCCAGGACGGCGAGCAGGGCACGCGGGCGGCGAGGGGGCACGGGACTCCTGTGGGTAGGGATGTTCGAGGGCCCCGTACACCATATTCGTAGGTAAGTCCTTTTTGCTGTTCGGAACCCACTCGCTGCTGTCCGGGACCCTGCTCGGGAACCTACTCGGCCAGCTCCTCCAGCAACCGCACCGTCGGCAGCCCGGCCCGCAGGTACGCCACGAACAGCTCGTTGTGCAGGGCCCATGGCGAGCGACGGGACCGTATCAGCCGTATGGCGTCCTCCACCGGGTGGCCCCGGTGGATCAGCGCCTGCGCGACGACCAGGCCGGAGCGGTTGTAGCCGTGGTAGCAGCGCACCAGCACCCGCCGGCCGTCGTCCAGCGCCTCGCCCACCGCCCGGGCCAGCCGCAGCACCCCCGCGAGCTGGGTGCCGTCCAGCGGCCCGTCCGGGATGTCCCACACATGGTGCTCGACCCCGGGATCCGGCCCGTGCCCCGGCAGCCGCAGCAGTGTCTGCACCAGTTCGAACTCGTCCCGTACGACGGCGAACTCCAGCCCGCCGGACGTCCCCCGGAACTCGTGCCCGCCCATCCACAGGCCCGGCACGATCTCGCTCCACGGGCTGTCCGGAGCGGGCACATCGGGCTGTTTCCCACGCGTACGCAACGGCGCCTCCCCAACCCCGCTCACCACGGTCCCCGCCCGCGCAACTCCCTCCCAAGGTAGCCGCCTTCTTGCCCCGGGAGCACCCTGCCTGTTCCCATGGTCATGGGGTGATGGGGCATGAGCCGACTGCGCGTCATACCGACCTACCGACACGGCCGCGAACGGCTGTACGTCTGCTCCACGGACGGACGGAACATCGCCTGGTACGACCGGGAGGCCGGCCGGGTGAACCTGCTCAGCGAAGACCACCGGGAGGCCGTCCTGGACGCCCTCGGCCCGTTCCTCACCGGCCAGGTCGCCGTGGGCCCGCCGCCCGTGCCGACCCCCGCCGAGCTGGCCCGGCTCAGCCTCCACCCGGACGACGACCTCGCCCCCAACCGGCCCGGCGAGGCCCTCCTGATCGCCCTGGAGCGCGAACCGGGCCCCGCGCACCGGCTGCGCCCGGACCCGCGCCGCCGGGCGCTGGAGGCGGAGCAGTGCGTCGGTAAGGCACTGGACCGGCTGGACGGGGCCGGCTGGCACGCGCTGCACTCCGTCCCGCTGCCCGGCGGCGACCGCGTCCACCACCTGCTGATCGGCCCCGGCGGACTGTTCGCGCTGCACGCCGTGCACGCCCGCAAGCAGAAGGTCACGGTGGACGGGCCGCTGCTCACCCTGGGCCGGCGCGACCCGGTGCCGCTGCCGCGGGACGTCCGCGCGGCCGCCGCCCGCGCCTCGTACGCGCTGACCGCCGAGGTCCGCCCGGTGCTGTGCCTGCTCGCCCCCGCGTCCGTCCAGGTCGCCGTACCGCCGCGCGAGGTCCGCGTCATGACGGACACGGAGCTGCCGGAGCTGGCCCGCCAGGGCGGCGTACTGAAACCGGCGGACGTGGAGGCCCTGCACGCGATGGCCCGGGACCGCACCACCTGGGCCCGCGTCTGAGCGCTCAGGGCACGCTTCCCGCGCGCCCCGGCTCCAGCAGCGGTGCCAGCAGGTCGCCGTGGTCCTGGAGCCGGGGCGCGATGTCGCCGGCGCCGAACGCCAGCTGCTCCGGCGCCCCGCAGTCCTCGACCTCCTCCCAGGTCACGGGCGCGGACACCCACGGGTGCGACCGGGCCCGCAGCGTGTAGGGCGTCGCGGTGGTCTTGCGGGCGGCGTTCTGGCTCCAGTCGACGAACACCTTCCCGGGCCGCAGGCTGCGCGTCATACGGTGCAGCGCGAGACGCGGCATGGCCTTCTCCGCCTCCACGGCGAGCTGCTTGGCGTACTCGGACGTGCGCTCCGACGGCGCCGGCTGCACCGACGCCAGCAGATGCAGCCCCTTCGACCCGGACGTCTTGGCGTACGCCTCGATCCCGTCCTGCCCGAGCCGCTCCCGCAACCACAGGGCGACCTCGCAGCACTCGACGACACTCGCGGGCGGTCCGGGGTCGAGGTCGAAGACGATCCGGTCGGCGACGTCGGGTGTCTGCACCCGCCACTGGTGCGTGTGGAACTCCGCGACCTGGTTCGCCGCCCACATCAGGCTCGGCAGATCCTGGACGACCACCATCCGGGACGGCCCCTCCGACCGGGGCACCGCGGCGGTCGTGACCCAGTCGGGCGTACCGGGCGGCACGTTCTTGGTGAAGAAGAGCTGCCCGTCCGGGCCGTCCGGATAGCGCAGGAAGGACACCGCGCGGTCCCGCAGATGCGGCAGCAGCGCCTCGGCCGTGGTCGCGTAGTAGTGCAGCACCTCGGCCTTGGTGAACCCGGTCGCCGGATACAGCACCTTCTCCAGGTTGCTGAGCGCGATCCGCCGCCCCTCCACCTCTGTGATCGGCGTCATACGATGAGAATTCCCCGCAAGAGGGAGATATCCGTACATATGCGGATGAACCTGACCGAAAGGGTGTGCACGTGAGATCCATATGGAACGGCGCCATCTCGTTCGGCCTGGTCAGCATCCCGATCAAGCTGGTGAACGCGACCGAGAGCCACTCCATCTCCTTCCGCCAGATCCACACGGAGGACGGCGGCCGCATCCGCTACCGCAAGTTCTGCGAGCTGGAGGACCGGGAGGTCACCCAGGCGGAGATCGGCAAGGGCTACGAGGACGCGGACGGCTCGATCATCCCGATCACCGACGAGGACCTGGCCAGTCTGCCGCTGCCCACGGCGAAGACGATCGAGATCGTGGCCTTCGTCCCGGCGGACCGGATCGACCCGCTCCAGATGGACGCCGCGTACTACCTCGCCGCCAGTGGCGCCCCGGCCGCCAAGCCGTACACCCTGCTGCGCGAGGCGCTCAAGCGCAGCAACAAGGTCGCCATCGCCAAGTACGCGCTGCGCGGGCGCGAGCGCCTCGGCATGCTCCGGGTCGTCGGCGACGCCATCGCCATGCACGGCCTGCTGTGGCCTGACGAGGTCCGCGCCCCCGAGGGCGTTGCCCCCGACGCCGACGTCACCGTCCGCGACAAGGAGCTCGACCTCGCGGACGCCCTGATGGACACCCTCGGCGAGGTCGACATGGACGACCTGCACGACGAGTACCGCGAGGCGGTGGAGGAGGTCATCGCCGCCAAGGTCTCCGGCACGGCCCCGCCCGAGGCCCCCGAACCCGCGGCCGGCGGCACGGTCCTGGACCTCATGGCGGCCCTGGAGAACAGCGTGCGCGCGGCCCGCGAGTCCCGGGGCGAGGGCGGCGGCCCGGCGGCCGGTGAGGAGGAGGCCGAGGTCAGGCCGCTGCGGGGGCGCAAGACGGCGAAGAAGACGGCGGCTCCCGCGTCGGCGAAGAAGGAGCCGGCGAAGAAGTCCGCCGCGAAGAAGACCACGGCCTCGGCGAAGAAGACGACCGCGAAGTCGGCACAGGGCACCGGCGCGAAGAAGACGGCGGCCGCGTCGAAGACCACGGCCAAGAAGACCCCGGCGAAGAAGACGGCGTCCCGCAAGCGCAGCGCGTAGCGCAGCGCGTAAGGGGACGCCGACCCTCTCCGGGCGACGGGTCAGGCCACTCGCCGAAGCGCGAGCACGGCGTTGTGCCCGCCGAACCCGAAGGAGTTGCTGAGCACCAGGTCACCCTGGCGGGGCAGCGGGCGCGCCGCCCCCGTGACGACATCGAGCCCGATGGAGGGGTCGATCGCCGTGCTCCCGACCGTCGGCGGTACGACGCCGTCGCGCAGCGTGAGCACGGCGGCGACGGCTTCGACACCACCGGCGGCGCCCTGCAGATGTCCGAGGTTCCCCTTGAGCGCGGTCACCGGGACGCCCCGCTGACCCAGCACGCCCCGCAGCGCGGCGGCCTCCGCGAGGTCCCCCTCCACGGTCGCGGTGGCATGCGCGTTGACGTGGACGACGTCGACGACATGCCCGCCGGCGTCCCGCAGGGCCCGCCGCAGCGCCAGAGCGACGCCGCTCCCGCTCGGATCGGGTGCGGCCATGTGGTGGGCGTCGGCGGACAGCCCCCACCCGGCGGCCTCGCAGTAGATCCTCGCCCCCCGGGCCCGGGCGTGCTCCTCGGCCTCCAGGACGAGCACGCCGGCGCCCTCCCCGTTGACGAACCCGTCCCGGTCCTCGGCGAAGGGCCGGGACGGCGAGAGCCCGTCCTTGACCTCATGCGTGGACAGCGCCCGCATGGCGGCGAAGGAGGCCATGATCGCCGGCGTGACGACGGCCTCGGCGCCCCCGGCGAGGGCGACGTCGATCCGGCCGTACCGGATGCGGTCGATGGCCTCCCCGATGGCCTCGGTCCCGGACGCGCAGGCGCTGGTGACGGTCCGGGCCTCCCCGGTGATGTGCAGATCGAGGGAGACCTGTGAGGCGGCCTGCGAGGGCACGGTCATGGGCGTGGTGAGCGGCGAGACCGCGCGGGGCCCGCGGTCCCGCAGCTTGCGGTCCCCGCCGACGAGCACCGACGCGTCCCCGAGAATCGCCCCGAGGCAGACCCCGACCCGCGAGGGATCGATGTGGCTGGCCTCGGTGCCGCCCTCCTGGAACCCGGCGTCCCCCCATGCCTCCCGGCCCGCCAGCACGGCGAACTGCGCGGCCCGGTTCATCCGCCGCGCGACGGCCCGCGGCAGCACCTCACCCGGATCGACGGGCACGACCCCGGCGGTCCGCACGGGCAGCTCGGCGAACTCGGGGTCGTCGACCTCCCGTATCCCGTGCCGCCCCTCCAACAGCCCCCGCCACAGCTCCCCGACCCCGAGCCCGAGCGGAGTCACGGCCCCGAGCCCGGTGACGACGACGCGCCGGGCGCGCGGAACGGAGGCGTGGGCGCTGGGCCGGGGGCTGTACCGCACGACGACCTCGTCATCACGCAGGGCGTCACCCGCCCACCCGCGCACGTCCTCGTCGGAGTGAGCGACGCCACTCCCGTCATCGAGATCCCGGTGCCAGACCCCCCACCGCCGCACGTACGTCTCCTCGACGGCCCCCGGATCGACGACGCGCAGCACACCGACCCGATCCCCGTCCCGGAACCGAGCCCCCGCCACGTCGTCGGACTCGACGAGCCCCACGCCGGCGGGATCGACCCGATACCCGGCGACGGTGAGCCGAGCGTCCCGTGCGACCAGGTGGTCCCGCTCCCTGCCCCCGAGCGCGGGCCGCAGGGAGAGCCGTATCCACTCGGGAGCCTCCGGCACCGTGTGCACGACGACGTACCAGCGGGCCCGCGCGCCCCCGTCGGCGCCGACTCCGGCATCGGCCGCGGCCTTGGCATCGGCTGTGCCCTCGGCATCGGCGGAGAGGTCGACGAGGTCCCCGGGGATCACCTCGGCGGCGCTGACGGAGTGGGGGTCGAGAGCGAGTCGGTTTTCCGGCGTTCCGTGCGAATGGGACATACTGCACCACACTTCCTGAGCCCGAACTGGCGTAAAGCGGACGGGAATGAGTGAAGCGGGCGAACGAACGAAAAGCCACAGTTGAAAACTGAATCTGCGAACTGGGTCACATGGCTGGTGTAGACGCGCACACCCGACGAGAAGTCAGGTCATATGCACATATATTGACTTGCACCGATTCCGACATTACGGACGTGAGTGAAGTCACTAGGAGGCTCGGCCTGAACCGTGACGGCGGGCAGGGGGCGCTGGCGGGAGTGCGCGCCGAGGGGCTCCCGGCCCGGCGATCTCGCGCCACGCGCCATCAAGCCTTCGGTGCGGGACGCCTTCCCTCTCCACGTGTGGCCGGCGTCACCTTTGGGTGGGTGATGTGGACCGCAGTCCTCGGAGGTGCGGCAGCAGCAGCCGGTGATGGCGGGAGCGAGGGTGGCCGAAGCGGCGAGGCAGCTTGGGCGACCCCATTGCCGCGCCCGACGCGCCCCTTGTCCGGCTGCGGATGCGCAAGTAGACGACTGCTGACGGGACTTGTATGAAAATCTGACTACCATGCGGAACGATCAAGAGGCTCAGTGGACCGTCGGGGTCGACTCAAAGGCAGGCGCTCGCGGAGGAAGGCATTCGTCGAGGCAAGTGGGCAACGAAGAGACACCTTCCTCTCTCCCTCGCTCCCCACGGACGGCCTCCTTCGTGATGGTGCACGTAGGACAATCTCCCGAGAGCCAGCGGAACTTGCAGTACGGCATCGAGACCCGTTCGTGGGGCTTCCCGCTCTGGAAACCCGAGTACCGCTTCGCACGCCCACGCTTCGCGGTGCTGGCCACCGGAGCGGGCCCGCGTGTGCAGCTCGACGCGTGGACCACGAAGACGATCACTCTCTATCTGTTCGAAGTACGTGAGAACTTCTACGAGGCGAGGGCTCCTCACTGGCCCGACGAGGAAGCGGAGAACGCGATCAAGTACCCGGTGCGCTTCGGCATCGAGCCCTTGGCCGTGCTCAAGGACGTCTCTCTGGCTGAGGACGGGCCGCTTGGGCTGACTGCCAGTGACGCCATACGTGTTTCGGGCACCCAACGAGGCATAGGCCTGCTGGTCGACATGGACCCGCAGCCGCTGCTAGATGCCGCCGGCATCCCGGCGAACTGGTCGCAAGAGCAGACCGTGCCCCTCAACCGGGCGCCCGGCTTCACCGCGGAGCAGGTGAAACCGCCCAAGGCGGCCAAGGCACCCTCCGGCGGCGCCGGTTTCGTCTCCGACCCCAAGAAGCGCAAGGCCATCGAACTGCACGCCGAAGACATGGCCGTGGCCCACTACGAAAGGCAGGGCTGGGCGGTCGAACGCCTCGGCAAGCCGTACGACCTCCACTGCACTCGTGGCCGGGAAGAGCGCCGTGTCGAGGTGAAGGGCACGACAGGCGCAGCAACGAGCGTCGACCTGACGATCAACGAGGTCGAACACGCACGGGACCCGCAGAACACAGTGGACCTGTTCGTGGTCAGCGACATAAAGGTGCACCTCGAGATCGACAACTACACGACCAGCGGCGGCAGGATCCTGCACCTCCATGACTGGGCACCCGCCGAAGAAGACCTGAGACCACGAAGCTTCGAATACCGCTTGCCGTTCGCCTGAACGCCAGATCCCCCCTTTCCGGCTCCCTCCCTTGCATGGTCCTACGGCGCCGAGAGCGGGGGAGCCAGGCACCGGCTTACGGAACACGCCACCGACTACCGGAAGCTACGCACGCGCCTCCGGAGGGGGCTTCGGTCTCAGGCGTGTGCGTAGGTCACGGGCATCTTGCCCATCGGTTATCGATCACTCGTCCACGGATAGTCCACAAGCCGCTATCACTTCGCATCAGTGGCACACAAGCCGATGAGCATGCGACAGCTCGCCCGCCATGGACCACAGGACGCCACGACTCTGCCGTTTGAGATCCCCGACACGCTCGGGCTCAGCCACGCTTCAGAATCCAGCGCGCGGGCGAGATGGCCGACAGGCTGATCACCCGGGCCGGGAATCAGGACTGCTTGGCGTCCTTCGTCGTGGTACGAGGGATCGGAACCGAGTTCTGGTCCCCGGCCTTCCCCTTTCCGTCAAGCCCGAGGGACTGCTTGATGTTTTCGAAGTCGACGACCGGGGTGCCGATCCTGGCCACCGTGTGCCCGTGCGAGGTCAGCATGGCCTCGGCGAACGGGCTGTCCAGCGTGGCGACTCAGGTCCACGAGCGAACCTCTGCCAACGGAACAGACTGCACGATCTCGAAGTCGACCAAGAGGTCCGGGATGTCGAGGTATTTGGGCAGAATCCGGTAACGGGCGTTGTTGTCGCGGAACATCTCCAGAGCCGCGTTCCGCTCCCGGCTCTCATTGCCGGGGGATCCGGCCTCGATCCAACGAGCGATCAAGGGTGCTTCGCTCAACGGAACCGCCTTGGCGATACGCACGTACTCGGCCTTGGCCGCTCGATTGCCGCCGCTGGGCAAGTCCCCGTAGAGGTCGCATGCAGGCGTGAGGACGACCCACCAGCCGTCCTGGGGATCCCGCAGAACGTCTGCGGCGGTCACGTGTTTCGTGACCGGTGGCATCGAGTTTTGGCTTTCCTCACGCACTCCGGGACCGCGGTCGCTCACGTCGATTTCGACCTTGCCCTCGGGCGTCCGCCTCGTCTCGATGAGGATGGCGCGCTCCTTCCCCTCGGGCAGGGTGGAGAGCCAGTAGATCGAGTTCCCTACGAGGTTGTGGACCACCTGGGAGATGTCACCGGGTCAGCCGTCACTGTCACGTCCTCGCCGCTGACGGTGATCCCGTGCTTCTCGAGCGTGGCCTCGTGGACCGCGACGGCGTCGTCGATCGCGGTTTGGAGGGAAAGAGCGCGGGAACGGCCTCGCCGCCTGCCGCTCAGCGGCTCGACGCGGGTGAAGAGCCGGTCCAGAGCCTGTTCCTGCGCGGTGAGGTCGACGTGCATCTTCGCGAGAGCGGAGGCGAGCTGTTCGTCCTCCTCCCGCTTGCGGCCCACCAGCTTGTTCAGCCGGCGGAGGACGTAGGCGATGCGGGTCAGTGCCGTTCGACCGTCGTGCAGTACGACGTCGACCAGCGCTCCCAGAGTCGCGAGGCGGGAGAACTGCGAGAGGACCTCCTGAACCTTCTCGACGCTCTCGTCGATCGTTTCCTGAGCCTCCTCCAGTGCGCGGCTCAACTCGGTGTCTTCCGGGTACTTCGAGTTGACGACGTCCCGGACGGGCGAGAGCGTGAAGTTCTGGATGGGGTGTCCACCGTAATTGGATCCGACTCGCGGCTCTCTCGCTTCGGACGGCGCAGCCCGTAGCGCCAGGTCTCGAGTCGGCTCACGGCCTGGGTCAGGACGCCCTTCAGGTCCTCGTATTCCAGAGAGTCGATGAAGCCTCCCCGGTGCGACCGGTCCCGAAGCCCGGGGTCACCGTCCGCCGATATGTACACGAAACCCGCGACCTGGTTGTTGGAGAACCGCATGGTGGGGTTGTTCACACGGCGGAGGTCGAAGCCCCGCCAGTCGAAGTCGACCTCGCCGAAGGGCTGCACCCGGAAGCCGTCCCGGTAGAGGGCGACACCGCTGTTGTCCTTGATCAGCTTACGGACCTCGGTGATGTTGCGGGCCCCGAGGTCGATGTTGAGCATCTCCTTGAAGGACGCCGAGTCGAGGTCCCAGGTATGGAGGTCGAACTTCAGGCGACCGCACTTGGGTGCCCTCCCATGCGACGGGAAGAGGTACCGGTTCAGGGTCTCCGACTGCCCGGACGTCAGGTTGGTCATGGTCAGGTCGGCGAGACCGCTTTCGTCGATGGTCCCTATGAGGCGGTAGTGCGGATGCGCTAGAGCTTCGCTGGCCCCGACGAAACCGGTGTGGTGGTCCAACGGCATAGTTGGAAGGAGGGGTAGATCGCGAAGTCCGGCTGGTCGGGTACGTCCAGCTCCGCAGGAGGGGGAGGAGGGAGGAGTCGGGACAGGGACCGCTTCAGGCTCTCCACCGACTCGGCCCCCCAGCCCTGCCGAAGCCCTTCGAGCCGGACGAGGGTGCCGTGAGAGCCCATCCATGCGCCCTGCTTCTCGCTTGTGCGGAAAGCAGTTGTCGCCTCGTCGAAGAGGCGACGCGCTTGGCCGTTGTCAGCGAACACCTCGGGAGCGCCCACGTTCCACTGGACCGGTACCTGGTCGAGGTAGGCGTTCTCGGCGGCGAAGTCGCTCCAGTCGAGCCGGATGTTCACCTCGGGGCCGCCGGCCTTGCGACTCCTGATCGCGGTCACGGCGCCGAGGCGGGCTGCGGAGAAGCGCCCGCCCCCTTTGCGCCAGGAACGCGTCGCCCGAACTGCTCACTGCGCGGAGCACGGTGCCGAAACGGTGTGGCAATCTCCATCCAGGTGTCCTGGACGGTCTCGGGGGACATGCCGTGTCCGTCGTCCCACACCTCGATGGAACCGTAGCCCTCCTCCAACGGCCCGTTGAACCTGATCACAGCCAGGCTGGCATCGGCGTCGTAGGCGTTCTTGACCAGCTCGGTGAGCGCCACCCGCTCGTTGATGATCAGATCCTCGCCGAGTGTGCTCATCAGGCGCGCACGGGGACGTAGGAACGTCTGTGTGTTCTCGGAGTCCACGCTCGCCCCTCTGACCGCTTCGTACCCGCACCCCCGCCCGAGGAGCACCAGCTGGCGATCTTAACGGCGGGGAGGGCTCTGGAAACGCTGCTCAGAACATTTGGGGCAGTACGTGCCGGGGCAGCGGTCCACGGTGGGTTGCGGCACCCGGCGAAAGGGGCGCAGCCCCTGTGCTCGAACGTGTCTTCTGGTTCGGGGGTTCGTTGAGACAGGTGACGTTCGTGGACGTATCGCACCGGAACGGGGGAGTCCCGAGGAGTAACCCAAGGGGTGGTGTCCTCTAACATGGGGTGGCTCAAGAGTAGAGCACTGCTTCAAGTTACCAATGGGACACGGTGAGTGAACAGCAGTGTTCACCAGGCAGGTCACCCGCGTGACAGACGAGACTTTGCGGCGGCGTGGACCGGCCGGAAGCCTTGCCTCCGCAGCGTCGTGCGTGATCTCCTGGAGGTCGTTCAGGTCGTCAGGTACGGAGGAGTGGGTCGTGGCGAAGGAGAAGGGGGCAAAAAGCACGTATGGCGTGCCCCTGGAGCGGAGCGACTACCTCAAACTGGACAAGCACAGGCACCACTGTGAGCCGGACGATTTCAGGAAATGGGTCCAGTCCGGTTACGGAAAAGACAAACGCCTGGCTGTCGACCTCTTCTCCGGTGCTGGCGGGCTGAGTCTGGGCCTTGAACGGGCCGGATGGACCACCGCTGCGGCCGTAGACTTCGACGAGCGGGCTCGCGAGACGCATGCAGCGAACTTTCCGGGAATGAGTCTCTGCGTCGACCTCGGGGATGACATTCAGCGAGGCGAATTCGTTCAGCGAATCCTTGACTCTGGCGCCGAGATCGACATCGTCGCAGGAGGCCCTCCCTGCCAGCCGTTCAGTCGTGCCGGACGCAGCAAGATCCGACATTTGGTCGAGTACCACAACCGTGACCCGCACGATCTCCGTAAGGAGCTCTGGCGCGCCTACGTCGATGTGGTCGAGCGGCTCCTTCCACGTGCCGTCCTGATGGAGAACGTCCCCGACATGGGGCTTGGGGATGACTTCAGTGTGATCCGCATCATCGAGGCAAAGCTGGAGAGTCTCGGGTATGTGACCCAGGTGCGTCTCGTCGATGCGTGGAACTATCGCGTGCCGCAGCACAGGAAGCGTCTGATCCTCCTTGCACGGAGAGACGGCGGCGCCTTCGCGTGGGGCAAGCCGACGAAACAGACCACCCTTCGGGATGCCATCGGCGACCTTCCTGCACTCAATCCGGAGCCTTTGAAAGCGGTGGGTGCCCGAGTCGGCGACTATGACGAGCAGCAGGAGCCGAAGCCCTCTTCCTTCGCCAAGGAGATGCGCAGAAGGGCAGACAAGGGCGTAATTCACGACCACATGACGCGGCGGGTTCGTGAGGACGACTTCAGGATCTTTACGGTCATGGATTCCAAGACCCTCTACTCCGAGCTCGAAGAGAAACTGGAAGAGGACGAGAAGGATTTCCAGAGGTACGACGCGGAGCAATTCACCGACAAGTACAAGAAATTGGACTGGAATGAATTGAGTCGCACCATCACCGCGCACATCGCCAAGGACGGTTACTGGTACATCCATCCTGAAGAGGCGCGAACGCTGACCGTGCGTGAAGCTGCGAGGATCCAGACCTTCCCGGACCGCTTTCGGTTCGCGGGTACGCGGAGTGACGCCTTTCGCCAGATCGGCAACGCGGTTCCCCCACTGTTGGGCGAAGCCGCGGCCCGGGTTCTCCTGCCGCAAGATGTTCCCGCCGGGGACGAGGCCGCGGACAAGTGGCCGAAGGTACGTGAGGAATTGACCCGCTGGGCCAAGGAGCAGCGTGCGGGCAAGCAGTGGTACCAGTTCCCCGGTGGCCGGAGGATGAAGCCGCTCGGGGCTCTCGTCATGGCAGTGCTCTCAGGAAGCAAGCTGCACCCGAAGCAGCTCTCCGACGTGATGGACGAGGTCGCTGGGCACAGGGAACTGACGCAGGACGTCTATCTCGCCCTCGTGAACGCAGCGCCGACAACAGCACTCCGCAAGCGTCTGGAGGGCAGGCTCAGTCCGGTCGTCGACAAGCCCGAGGTCTGGGTGAACGCGGATTCGGTTCTTGATCACAGCAAGGTGATGGGGCTCAAGCCGGCTGAGCTCGCCTTGTTCAGGCTGCTGGCCGGCGGCGACATAATGCTGGTCGGCCAGAGTGCGTTGCGGGTGGCTGCAAGGGTTCAGAAGAACGAATCGCACCTAACCAACCGACTGACCGAGGGTCGACTCAACCTCATCAAGCTTCTCGGCGCCGGCCGGGACGCACCGGTGCGCATGGCCGCCATCAGGTTCATCGGCGAGAACCTGTGTCGTGACAAGCAGCCGTTCTGTGGAAGCTGCCCGCTGAGCGACTACTGCCCGACCCGTCCGCATGAGGACGAGGGAACCGAAGCCACCTTGGACGTTGCGGTGACCACAGGCTGAAAGGCCCTTCCCGGGAGAACAGGGCCGCTGAGGTGTGCGACGTGGGCGATGCGCTGGGCGGCCCGCCCGGCGTTGGCCCAGACCTCACACTCCCAGATGCGCACTACGGTCCATCCGGCGTCTCTCGCTGCTTCGGTGTTCCTGGCGCCCCTTTCCATGTTGGTCGTGATCTTTGGCTTCCCAGCGCAAGGCGTTCGGCCCGCGGAAGTGCCGTGTGCCGCGGGACGGGCAGCCGTGCCAGAAGCAACCGTCGACGAAGACCGCGACGGAGTACCGGGGCAGCACGAAGTCCGCCGTGCAGCGGGGAGCGACCTTACGGTGCAGCCGAAAGCGGAGCCCGAGGGCGTGGATGGCGCTCCTGAGTGTCTTTTCCGGTTAGGTGTCCCGGACGCATCAGCCCGGGTACCAAGCTGCTCGTGTTCAGTGACGGGGACGGGCGCATCGTGCTGAGGCGGGCAGAAGACACGATCAACGACCTGTTGCGGGAGGAAACCCTGTAGCGGCAGCCCCGGCTGCGCGGGACTGCCGCTCTCACTCGGTGTCGTGGTCGAGACCGACGGGCTCGGGGTGGAACCCGTGCCGCAGAGCCTCTTCGTAGACCTCCATCGCCTGCCTGGCCTTGGTCCCGGTGACCCGCCGCCCTTGGGCCAGACGCTGCGCGACATGGTCGGCGAGCTGCCTGTCCACGGCGCGCAGAACCCGGCCTTCGCGGGCCCAGTCCGCCAGAGCCTGCCACTCCCCGCTGGGGATGTCCTCGACGGCGGCTTCGGCCTCGTCGGACTCGGTACTCTCGGGGGAGGCGATCTCAAACGGCTCGGCTGTGAGCTCGGCGGCCAGCGCGTCGGGAAGCGTCCACGGGATGCGGGAAACCTCGTCCCAGCAGTCGGGCTTCTTCGCCCACTCCGACACGTGCCGGTCGCCGGAGATCACCGTCTCCATGATCAAGGGACAGAGGTCGTCGAGGGCGTCCTCCAGGGCGTCCGTGATGCCCTGCTCATTCCAGATCCTGTCGAGGTCGATCCGCTTCTCGGCGGCGAGCGAGAGCCGGGCGACCGTGTAGGTCGTGATCAGTCGTTTGTGGCTGCCGGCCGAGTGCGCACGGGCGATCCGGTCGGCAGCCTGGAAGAGGAGTGCGGTGGCTATGGCGCGCTTGCAGTACTGCACGTCCACGACGGGATCGGACTTCTCGATCCGCTCCATGAAGTGGGCGAAGTTCTTCTGGGCGCCGCGACTCACCCAGTACGGGAGCTGCTCCCAGGAGTGCACGAAGGTGGCCAGGTCGGACTTGCTGAATCTCTGCCGGCTCGGCGTGATCAGCTTGAACTTGCGCTGGGCGGCGCGGGTCTCGTGCTCGGCGGACTTGTCGGTGTACTGACCCCGCGCCCGCTCGTAGAACCATCGCGTCTCCTGACCGCTGCCGTCGGTCGCAGGGGCCCACAGGCTGCGGGAGACACGCTCGAAGGCGACGTGGAACTCGTGGTTCGAGCTGAAGTCGACCAACGTCACCTTGTTCTGGGTGTTGGAGTACTGGGAGATCCTCGGAACGATCTCGGACAGGTAGGCGGGATCGACGATCGTGAGTTTCATCTGCACATGGACGCCGTCCAGGTCCCGCTTGTCATGAGTCAGGACGTGGTGCAGCGAGGCGGTGGTCTGACCGCCGTTGACGATCTGGAGGCCGGTCATGCTCCTGATGGCGACGGGACTGCCGTGCTCGTCGGTCTCGAAGTCCACGTCCGAGGCAGTGGCGGTCACGCCGTTGTTGTAGGCGAGGAAGCGGCTCGGATCCTTCAACAAGGTTTCGCGGATGCCCTTGTTCACGCCACCACGGGTCTGGAGGAAGGACCGGACGTTGAGTTCGAGCAGCCGGGTCCGGTGCTCCCTGTACAGTTCGGCAAGCTGTCGGCCGGGGATGACGGCCAGGACGACCGAGTAGTTCGGCTCTTCGCTGTGCGCCGCCAGGCAGGGAAGAGGACGCTCAAAGGTCACCTTGATGGGCTCGCCGATACTCCCGGAGGTCTCGTGCCTGTGGAGCCGTGCAAGGTCCCAGAGCTCGTGCGTGACAGGGATCCCCTCGAACTCCCCGGGCCCCGGGGCGCTCGTCGTGCTGACCCGGTTGCTGAGGAGGAAGAGGCGGATCTTCGGAACCTCCGACAGCGCCTTCTCCACACCGACGCACATGTCGTGCACGTCGGTGTTGTCCTCCTGGTTGGAGCGGATGGCCCCGTGCTTGCCCAGGAACGCGAACAGCCTGCGGAAGAGCCTGTCGGACTCGGCCTTGGTCAGCTTGCTGCTCAACGGGGTCAGGTTGAAGTCGGTGGTGTAGAGATCGAGGCTGGACCCGTCCTCGGGCAGGCCGTAGCCGTAGATCTCCAGCCCCCGGGAGGAGTGGTAGGCGAGCGCTGCGTCGGTGACGACCCCGGCCTCCTCGAGGATCTCGAGTACGTGCTGGGTGAACGTGTTCGGGATCGAGCCGCCTTGGGCGTCCGCCAGCGCCTGGATGTCGGTTACCAGGGCGCGCGAGTAGTCGTTGAGGTCGTGCTCAGCCATGGGTTCCTCGGATCAGGTCGACGAGTTTTTCGGCGGCCACGCTGTGGGCGGTCAGTGCCGACACGTCGATGGTGTAGGTGCAGTTGCCCACCCCGGGCGGCAGCTCGGCCTCGACGATGCGGGGGAAACCCTCCCCGACCATCCAGAACTCGCTGCGACGCAAGGTGTAACGGTCGTGGTCGTAGAGGTCCCGCTGATTCGGCAGATAGCCGGCTTGGACCAGCAGACCCTCGAAGCGCTGGGCGGCGGACGGCGAGGTCAGACGGGCCCGTATCTCGTCCACCAAGGCGTTCAGACTCCTGCCGAGCCCACTTTGCCGGTCGTCGAGGACCACGTGAGCCAGTGCGAGGGGCGTCGAGTCGACCGTGTCCAGCTGTCGCTCACTCGCGATCTGGACCGTTCGGGGTGAGCGCGCCGTGGTCGCCTTCACCTCGACCGCGGCACCGGGCAGCTGGAAGTCCTGGTTCGTCTGCCGGGGGCCGGTCCAGGAGCTGACGGCCGTGTGCTGGTCCACAGCCGGAAGTACGTATTCAAGAAGGAAGTGGAGTTCACCGAAGAGACCGCACCGAGCCTGTCGGGATAGTCCGTCGCGCGATACGGAGCGCAGCAGCTGCTGCCACCGGACGTAGCGGCGAATCGCGGCCTCCGCCGCCGTCTCGGTTGTCGGCGCGTCCCGCACCACCTCAGCGATGTCGGTGACAAGCGGGGTGAAGACCTCGGTGAGTTCGTCGTCGGTGAGCATCACTTGGAGCTCGTATTGGTTGCCGGACACCGACGACAGGGTCAGCTGCAGACCTCGGGTGGCCGGCAGTTCGTGGATCTCCTGACGTACGGTGTCGGCGGTCCTGGCGTCGGTGCCGAGCAACAGCATCCGCCGGAGAGCAGGGTGCGTCACCGACACCTGGATGTCGTGCGGGGAGTCGGGGTGGAGCCGCCGGGTGGACCTACCCGGGGTCTGCTGGTGGGCCTCCAGCTCCTGCCACACACTCTCGTCGATCACTCTTCGTCCTCGAAGTCGTCGAACTCCATGTCCTGCTTGAACCAGATGTCGTTCACCACGTACTCGGTCTTCAACTGGTGGCGGGAGAACGGGAAGCTGATGGCGAACCCGACCAGCGGAGCGACCGGCTCGGGGCTCCCCGACGACTTGGCCACCTCGGCAGGGCTGAGGGGGTACAGCAGAAGCAACGGCTGGTCAGAGCGACGCTGGTGACGCAAAGGCCGGCCTCGGGGGGTGTCGGGGTCCAGCGGTTCGCCCTTCCTGTTCAACTTCCCCTTCGCGGCGTCCTTCGTGGCCTTCAGGGCCCGGTCGTACTGTTCCTCGGTCAGGTCGCAGAGCTCGTCGGCAGGGCTGAGGACGCGCTTGATCGTGTAGCGGCCGGGAACCACGTCCGAGGACTTGGAGTGCCTGCGTGTGATGAGGCCGATGGAATGGCCCGCGATCTCGGCCGGCTCGCCCTCGGGCAGTCGGCTCGCGAGGCGGATCGTCCAGTTGCCGAGCTCGCCCTGCCTGGCGCACTGCCGCACGTATTCTGCGATGAAGGCCGGCCGCACCCGCTGGGCCTGCCGGTCGGTGAGATAGGAGTCGAGGAAACCCTCGGTGACGTCCGAGGCTGCGACCCCACTCCAGGTGACGCTCCCGCTTCGCTCGTCCACGTTCCCGGCTGAGAGTGCATCGAGGCGCGCGGCAAACAACTCGAGGAGGTCGTAGTTCTTGCGAACCACCTTCTCGGAGAGGTCGAAGATGGTCGTCTCGGGAAGCTCACCGGAGTAGCTGAGGCGGACACGCGTGCCCTGCCTCATCTTGTTGGAGGCCGTGATGCCGAGACCGAGCGACGAGGTCCTGACCTTGAGTCCGTACTCGCGGGGGGTCAGCCCCACCGCGGACATCTCCTCGACGTCGCGCCGGAGTTCGTCGGTGGCCGCGGTGATCTCCGCGTACTGGCGCTGCAGTGTACGTGTCGTGTACAGCCGGCACAGGTCCTCGTAGTGGGGACGGTAGCCGAACCAGCGGCCCATCTGCAGCAGGGTGTCGTACGTCTTGGAGGCACGCAGGTAGTAGCTGACCGACAGCCCTTCGAGGGTCAGACCGCGGGAGAGTTTCTCGCCGCCCACGGCGATGACCGACAGGCCGGTCTCCCGACGCTCGTAGTACTGGAGGGCATCCTTTGCGGCACCGTTGACGGCCATAACGGTGATCTTCGCAAGGGCGGCGTGGAGATGGGGTTCGACGTCCTCCCAGTCGAGCCGGCCCCCGGTCATGTCCTCGGTGCAGGGGACGAAGTCCTCGTCCCAGAGCTCCCGCAGCTCTTCCTCGAGTTCTTCGCGGGCACTGCTGAACCTGTCCTGGAGAACGTCGAAGAGCAGGCGCACGTGGGCGTCGATCTGCTCGCGGACCTGCTGCTGTACAGCTGTGAAGCGGGTCACGTGCACCAGCATGGAGTTGTGCACGGCGACCTGCCCCCGCGCTCGACGTACCGCGCAGGTCAGGACGAAGGACCGGATGGCTCGCTGCAGCGACTCGGGTAGGAAGTCCGGAACCTGGTGGTAGGACTTGTGCTTGTCCGGCACCCAGAGGTCCGTGTCCTTGATGTGCCTTATGAGAGGCAGCGGCTCGATGTCCTCCTCGTCGCCGTCGGTCTGCAGACCGAAGAGACGCTCCGGACCAAGGTAGTTCGACGGCGCCCGCAGAGTGCGGATGAAACTCTCCGGGAAGAGGTCGGGGCCCAGCTCGTCGTGGTCCGTGTCGGGGCTGATGTAGATGTTCGCGAAGGGGGTCGCGGTGTAGCCGACATAGGACGCCTTCGTGAAGCTGTTGACCAACCGCCTGATGGCCTTGTTGATCGCCGACGGGTTGGTGTCGGGGTCCTTGGACGTGTTCACCCCGGCGTTGTCGGCTTCGTCGTCGATCACGAACAGGGGGAGGTCGGGGACGACCATCCGGCCGGTCTCCGGGTCCTCCACGCCGTGGTTGTCGATCACCCAGTCCCGCAGGTTGTCGATGATCCGTCGGTTCTTCTTGACCACCAGGACCACCGGGACACTACCGACGGGCACGTTCGCGGAGACCGCCGTCTTGCGGGCGAAGTCCCCCTTCTCGTGGCTGGTGGTGAGCGACGCGGCCTTCAGGCGCTTGCCGTGCGACATCGCGCCAACACCGATATGACGATGCGCGTCGTCGTCCGAGCGGAACTGGTACTGGGTGTCGAACCCGAGGAGCCCTTCGTCGATACGGAGCTGGGTCTGGCTGCGCAGGTCGTTGTGGATCCCGGCGAACACCACGATGAGCCGGTAGCCGGCGTCGGCTGCCTTCGCGGCGAGTCCGATGAACTGCCCCGTCTTGCCGGACTGGACCTGTCCGATCACGAGCCCGGTCCGGCGCCAGATGCCTTCCCGCTGAGGGTCTTCCAGCTCACCGAGGACGTCGTCGGTGCTCTGGTCGAGTCGGCGCACGACCTGCGTCGGAAGCTTGGAGACGGTCAGGAGGTAGCGCCGGTAGCGGTCCCAGAAGTCCCAATTCCGGTCGGCCTTCGCGTCGGCAAGCCAGGGCACGTGCCCCTCGTCGTCCTTCATCGCGGAGGAATCGGCCTGGAACACGGTGGCCCGGGCTTCGAGCACCTTCCGCACCTGGTCCCGCTCCACTGTGATCCCCTGGGCAGCGAGGATGCTGACCGCTGTGTTCACGGCGAAGTCCACCTCGGCCGGCGTTGCCTGGCGGTCACCGGGCAGGAGCAGCACCGCGGTCTGCTCGGCCTTTTCGAGATTGTCTTCGGGGGTGGTGCTCACAGCGACCTCCTGCGGCCGGGTCGGTTTGGAGTGGGGACTACCAGGTGGGTCAGGAGTTCCAGAAACCTTGTTGCTCGTCGAAGGGGGGCATGGAGCTGAGTACTCCCCGGGCATCCTCAGGGGAGCGGCCCTGCCCAAGGAGCGCTTCGTACACCTGGCGGGCGATGTCGACGGTCTCCGGAGCGGCCGGCCCCGGACCGCCGAAGGGCTCGGGGTCGTCGACCATGTCGGTCTCGTGGAGCATGCGGAGCGCCGTGACCGGGACCGTTTCCTCAAGGAGGCGGATCATCGAGCGGACGACGTCCGGGTTGCCGCCCTGGTCGTCCATCGCTGCTTTCACCAAGGGGTGTTTTCGGTTGATGCGCAGAACGATCCGGCCGTCGTGGCGCTTCACGTTCCAGGCGAACTTCAGGGGGTCACCGTGCGCCCGGGAAACCACTTGACCACGCTGCCGTGCGGAGCGGGAGGCCGCCTCGCGCGTGTACCTGGCGATCCTCTCCAGGTGACGCCGCAATGAGACGGGCGGAACGACGCTCGCCTTGCGCACGTCCACGCCCCAGTCGGTGTCGGCCTCCGCAGGGATGTCCACAGCGATCCGCGCGAGGTTGTACTTCTCCTCGCGCCGCAGGCCGCGGATCCCCAGCCAGTTACCGGCCAGGATCAGGCGGTCACGGCGGTATACGTAGAACCCCTGCTGCCCTAGCCACCCCATCTGCCCGGCAGCCGACTCGTACTCGGCCTCCGATAGGCGCTGTGACGTGGGGAGGACGAAGGGCTCCACGCGTACCGACTCCGATCCCAGCGGCAGAGGCTCCCAGGGGATCCGCTGGACCGACGGGTGCGTAGACAGGAACGGGTCCCACGGGGAGAGGGCGGAGCCGCGCACCCGGATCCGGCACCGGGCCGGGCGCTGCAGGAAACGGGCGAAGACCATCGAGAGGTGGGCTTCGGTGCGTTCCGCCTCCGCATAGAACTGGGCCTGCGTCTTTTCATCATCGCTGGTCACGGCGGTGTTGTGGTAGCCGGAGAGCTGCTCCCACAGGACAACGGTCCCGTGCTGCATGCTTCCCGCGATCCGGCGCAGAAGAGTCGTGGTCGTATCGCCGGGGTCACGGAGGAGCCGCCACTCCTTGTGGTGCTCCACGACACCGAGGTCCCAAGTCCGGACGTGCCAGGTCCCGTCCTTGACCGTGGCGACGGTGAGTTTGCGGCACTGGGAGAAGGAGGCGGACTTCAGCCCCACACCGAAACGGCCGAGATCCGTAGCACTCCGTTCGGCGGACGGCCCGCGGGCCGCCACCGTCATGGCGGTCACCAGCTCGGGCTCCGTCATCCCTCTGCCGTCGTCCGTCACAGCGACCCAGGAGTTCTGTCCGTCCCAGGTGAAGTCGACGTCGATGTTCTTGGCCTCTGCTGAGACACTGTTGTCCACGAGGTCTGCGACGGCGGCGGGAAGCGAGTAGCCGAGCGAACTGAGCGACGCCACCATGCCAGCAGGGTCGGGAGCAGCGACCTCGAAGTCCATCTTTACGCTCCGTACCCGGTGAGTCCTGTGCGGTCGATTCGCCTGTGTGCTCCGCGGAGCGGCATGTGACAGGGCCTCTCGGGTCTTGTGTGGTGCGCGTGTTGCTGCTTGACCCACACCAGCCGAAATCCCCCGTTCGGAGCATGCTACCGAAGGGACTTGTCTCGCGTAAGTGATCTCTGTGAGCACTGCCCACCAGCTTTGCGAGGCATAACGCGTAGGCCGTTGAGTCGCCGGGGGCGGCCTGGACACTGGAGGAGCGCAGAAGATTCGGCGACACATCACAGTGGCACACCGACAGCCTCACAGGTTCCGTACTGGGGGCGCATGGAAGCACGCAGGTGCTGGCATTCGAGCTCTCAGCTTGGGAAGCTTGGGTTCCTTGGCAACAGTTGCTTCACTGACCTGCGACCGAGTGGCGTTGGAGCCCGGGGCCCACGCGTGGCCAATCGCCGCTGTTCCCCGTGTGTCCCAGCACGATCTGGCAGGGATCTGGCACGACGTCTTCGTCTCGACCTGTCGGCCCAGAAGTCGTTGAGGTCGCGTTAGCTGCTCAGCTGGCCATTGAAGGGTGCTGGCGGCCAGCTACGGTCGTCGTGGTTGCTGTACTTCGCTGCTGTACCGCAGGGATCAGGTCGGCTCGGCCTGGTCGTACTCGGCTGCCTCGAAGCTGGGCCGTAGCTGATCTGAGGCGTCGGATCGCTCGATCGTTGCCGATGCTGCTGTGTACCGGTTGGCGTACGGCGATGAGCACGCACAGAGTCATGGCGCCGTCGTCCTCCCGTAGGGAAGGATGCAAGAGAGTGCCAACGATCGAGAGCACGACGGGGTGGGGATGAAGCAGAGGGATTCTGAGCCTGTGGTCGGCATCAACAAGCCGACGGGCCAAGAGGCACGCGAAGCCTGGGGCTCAGAGGCGTACTTAATCCTCATAGGTGTAGCGCAGACATATCATGCCGTAATCACTTACAAGGAGTTGGCGGAGGAGATCCAGGGCCGGACTGGCATCCGGACCAAGACTCTCCTGCACAACTGGATCGGTCCGATCTTGGGCCGGGTGGTGCGTGAAGCCCACCGTCGCGGCGACCCACCACTGACGGCTCTGGTGGTCCATACAGACGACGGCAAGGTAGGCAGTGGCTACAAGGAAGTTCTGGCAGTCGCTGGAGAGCCGCCGGTAGATGACGAGCTGCAACGCGAGCATCACGCTGCCGAAGCCCGCCTTGCTTGCTACCGCCACTTTGGGGCGACCATGCCGCCTGGCGGTGGTGTGCCGGCCCTCGCTCCCAGACTGCGGGCCGCCGTCGAGCGCCAGCGCGAGCGCCCTGAAAAGCCTGCCCGGGTTTGTGAGCGCTGCTTCGTCCAACTGCCTTCGACAGGCATTTGCGATGCGTGCGGTTAGTCGACGACTGCTTCGTCCCGAAGCGACTTGGGTGGGGGCGCTACCTTGAGCTGCTGCGCTTCTCACCTGCGTTCATGGTCCGCGGACGTTCGCGCTCGTCCGTGGTAGTCCGTCGGCGTTGTCACGCATTAGCCACTCACATGGCGCGGCTCGCGGTGCCTGAATCAGCTCGCATCCGCTGAGTTCTCCAGGCTTGGGCATGGTGCTATGAGTGTCGCAGATCCATTTGGGTGACCTGGGGCCGGCGTTCCCTGCGACCGTCGTTAGTAGTTCGCCATCGGTCGTCATTGAGCGGCCTCGGACGGCCCACAGACGGCCCAGCGGATGGGCTCGTGCGCCCCCCTCGGCGAGGTTCCCTGTCGAATGGGACCACCACTGTCCGCCTCGGCCCTGCGCCCTCGGTGTGGGTCCTCAACGATGCCAGCCGCAGTAACCCTGTGCCGGCTCTGAGGGGCCGAGCGACAGAGCTCCACCAACGAGGTACCCGGATACGTACGACTACGAGGCAGCCGTTCTCTGGAACGCGCACGCCGGTGCCCTGTGGCGGCGCTTCTTGATCTACCACCGTCGGGAGGTCGCCAAGCGCGCCGGTCTCACGCAGCGCGCGTTCCGGCACTACGCCCGAGTCTCCTCCGCGAAGGTGGCCGAGTATCAGAAGCGTGGTGCCGTCCACTTCCACGCGGTCATCCGCCTCGACGGCCCGGAGGGAGGAGGCACCGCGCCCCCGGCATGGGCGTCGGCCGAGCTGCTGACGGACGCCATCCGGGCCGCTGCCACCGCTGCGCGCGTCGCCGGACCAGAGATCGACGGCCGTACCCACAGCTTCGTCTTCGGCCGTCAGCTCGACGTCCGTCCGATCGGCTCCGCCGACTTCAACGACGGCCAGGAGCTGACCGAGCGAGCCGTAGCGGCGTACATCGCCAAGCACGCCACCAAGGGCGCTGAGACAGCCACCGGCACCCTGGATCGCACGATCCGCTTCCTCGCCGAGCTGGCGCAAGCCCGGATCTCGGACCACGCCCGGCGCATGATTCGCACCGCGTGGACTTTTGGGGCACGCTCCGAGTTGGCAGGCCTCCGGCTTCGTGCCTGGGCTCACATGCTCGGCTTCCGCGGCCACTTCTCGACTTAGTCCCGTCGCTACTCGACCACCCTCGGCGCCCTCCGTGACGCCCGTGCCGAGTGGCGCCGTGCCCAAGCTGCGCCGCCCGTCCCGCAGGACGGTGAAACCACGCTCGACCTCGCCCACTGGGTGTTCGCCGGAACGGGCCTGTCTCACGCCGAAACGTGGCTCGCCGCCTCACTCGAACCCGCCCCCGGAACGGAAGGAGAACCGACATGGACGCCCGCCGCGACGAGACAGGTACCTCGCTATGAAGTGGCCTTATGCGGCGCCCAATACGCGAGACGGCATCAACGAATCCCTCACCAGCGTGACCATGGAACTTCTCGTGGAACGCCCGGGATGGCCGTCCGACGAGGAGATCCGTAAGGCGTTGCGCAGTTGGGCCTTCGTGCTGCCAGGTCCGAACGACAGGGAAGTGCCGGACAACGTCCAGAGCGTCTGCACTGGGTGGCAAAGGCGTCCAGGCCGCTCGCGGATCTCGCCGAACCGGCGACGGCGCGTGCGGTGCTCGACGGACTGAAGCTCAAGCTCGATGGCACCCCTGCAGCCGCTGAGACTGTGCGACGGAAGCGGCGGACCCTCGTGAACGCCGCGAACTATGCGGTCGACCTGGGGGAGCTGCGGGAGAACCCGATCACGGCGGTTCGCTGGCAGAAGCCCAAGGTCTCGAACCAGGTCGATCCGCGCGTTGTCGCCAACCCGGAACAGGCCCGCAATCTCCTGGCGGCAATGTCCTACGTCGGCGGCTACCGGCGTGCTCGCGGCCGGCGTCTCGTCGGGTTGTTCGCGGCGATGTACTTCGGTGGCCTCCGGCCCGCTGAGGCGGTCGGCCTGGTCGAGACTGACCTTGTCCTCCCTGAGCGGGGCTGGGGATCGGCGCTGCTTCACCGCACCCGCCCTTCGGTCGGCAAGCAGTGGACGGACTCGGGGGAGACCCACGACGACCGCGGGCTCAAGAATCGACCGGCTGAGGACGTTCGGCGTGTGCCCATCCCGCCCCAGCTCGTCGCCGTGCTGCGCGAGCACCTGGCCACGTTCGGCACGGCGGATGACGGGCGGCTCTTCTTCAGCGAGAAGGGTTCAGTCGTCCCGTCCTCGACCTACTACCGCGTGTGGCAGGAGGCTCGGCTCTTGGCGCTTACGCCGGCCGTCGCGGCCTCGCCACTTGTGAGCAGGCCGTACGACCTTGGGCACTCGGCGCTGTCGACGTGGCTTAATGCGGGAGTGGATCCCACCGAGGTAGCCGAGCGCGGTGGTAACAGCGTTGAGGTGCTGCTGACCCGGTACGCGAAGTGCCTCGACGGACGGCAAGACGTCGCCAACCGGCGCATCGAGGACCTGCTTCGCGAGTACGACTGAGCCCCAACTTCTGCCGTTCAAGGCCCCTGCGGTGATCCAGGAGCCTTGCCGTTTTCTGGGGTTTCGCGGTCAAAGTTTCGCTGCTGGGCAATACTGCTGCTCATGGAACGTCAGAGTCATATACCTGTGATCGAAGAGAAGGCGTGCTCAGCATGCGCCAAGCCGTACAAACCCCTCCGCAGGGGAATGTGTCAGCCGTGCTACCGCCGAAACGCGCGTTACGGGACGACTGAGTACCGACGGATGGAACTAGAAGATGTCACAGTCCACTTTATTCTAAGCAATTGCGCGGAATCGGGGGAGTGTCTTCTGTGGGAGGGAGCGATAAGTAAGGAGGGGAGACCGCAGACCATGGATCGCAGACTATGGAGAGAGGAAGGGAAGACTCGCCAAATTCTGTTGCATAGGTGGATGTATGAACAGCATTCGGGTGATGAGCTCCGCAAGGGCCAGCAGGTCAGACAAACATGCGGAGAAAAGCGGTGTCTTGCGCCAGCCCATCTTGAGACCTCGAAGCCGAGACCTGGACGTGAGCCGCTCGGCGATGCCGGGCAATACAAGGGGAGAAAGCGGCGGGAAGACCACTTCGAACGTTGTGCGAACGGGCACGAGTGGAGTGATGAAAACTTGTACATCGATGCCAAGGGGCGTCGTATCTGCAGGATTTGCCAAGTCGCGTCGCACCTGCGTAGAGCAGGGAAGGATCTCAGCGAACATGAGTGGCGTCGTCGGAAGCCCTGGGAGGAAACACCTGAGTGCGTGAACGGCCACCTGTATGAGCAGGTCGGTTGGTACTGGAACGGGGAGGCGCGTGTCTGCCGGAAATGTTTCGCTGAGAAGGAGCGTAAGCGGTGGCTGCGTGTGAACTATGGGCTAAGCACTGAAGACTTTGAGTCCCTGCTTGTGACTCAAGACTTCTCCTGTGCAATCTGTGCAACTACTTTTAACCCTGGTGTACGTGATCTCACCCCATGCGTCGATCACTCCCACACGACTGGGCAGGTCAGGGGCTTACTCTGCCACACTTGCAATCTCGGCCTGGGGCACTTCCGGGATGACCCGAAGCGCCTGCAAGCGGCGCGCGGCTATCTGGCGGCGTTCGCACCTCTGGACTCTCCGAGCGAGGAGATTCAGTGATGGCCTGGTTGAGGTCGTCACCACGAAGTTGCTAGATCGAGGCTCCTGCACCCCGTCCAGGGGCCTCGCGCTTTTCAAAGCCTTACCTGCGGCGATGCTCCAAGATCCCGTCCACGCCTCGTCCACAGACCCCGGCAAACGGCCGCTCCGGACGGCACATGCCTGCACATAAGCGAAGACCCCGGCCTCAGCGTATCCGCTGGTGACGGGGTCTTTGGGCACCTCATGCTGGGTGCCCCGGCAGGAAGGGCCCGAAGGCAATCAAGCTCCCGAACGGCGCGGTGCGGATCCGCCGTTCGGAACTGGAGCGGTGGATTGCAGCTCTGGAGGAAGCCGCGTGACCAATCGCAAGACCGGCGCAACTCCGGGCGCTCGTAAAGGCGAGCGCCCGGCCGGGCCTGAAGAGCCCACCCTTTCCACCGACGTCTGCGTCTGGAAAGTCAGCAAGATCTCCAGCAAGACGGCGCCTCACCAACTTCGTTGGGTGGTCGCTGGAAAGGTCCGCCACGCGACTTTCACGACGTCGGCGCTCGCCGAGAGCCGCCGCTCGGAACTCTGGCGAGCCATGCGCAAAGGCGAGGCCTTCGACGTGGGGACTGGGCTACCGGAGTCGGAGCTCCGGGCAGCGGAGGAGAAGGCGAGTGCCAAGCCGGACCCGTCATGGTGGGACTTCTCTCGCGAGTACATGGCAATGCGGTGGCGCACTGCCGCGGCGAAGACGCGTGAGGGGCTGGCGGACAGTCTCGCTACCGCAGCTCTCGGCATGATGAGGGAGAGCCCAGGGGCGCCGGACCTGGAGGACGTACGGCGTGCCGTTCGGTGGGCCGTCGTACCGGCACATAAGGACGAAGAGCCCCCGTCGGACCTGGAGAAGGTCTGCACGTGGCTGGCGACCCATTCTCTTCCCCTGTCCGCTCTCGGGGACTCAAAGGTGGTGCGGGACGTCCACTATCGGCTGTCGTTCAAGCTGGACGGCAAGCCGGCGGCTGCGGATACGTACAAGCGTCGCCGTCGCGGATTCAACACGGCCATGGAGTACGCGATTCAGGAGGGGTACCTGGAGGAGAATCCGCTGGCAGGAGTCAAGCGCCCCACTTCCAGTGGGAGCGATTCCGTGGACCCGCGAGTCCTGGTCAACGAGGTGCAGGGAAGGCAGCTCCTCACGGCTGTCTCCTATGTCGGCTCGGTGCACCGTAACCGGGGGCGGCGCCTGGTTGCCTTCTTCGCGTGCATCCTGTACGCCGCGATGCGCCCGGCCGAAGTGGTCGGACTCCGCTTGTCTGACTGCCATCTCCCCGACAAGGGATGGGGGACGCTCACCCTCTGGGAGACCCGTCCGATCTCGGGCAAGAAGTGGACCGATTCGGGCGAGCGACACGACAGGCGGGGGCTGAAGTCACGGGAGCCGGGCACGGACCGGCCGGTACCCATTCCCCCTGTTCTGGTCGCGATGCTCCGCGCGCACCTGAAGGAGTTCGGCACGGCCAAGGACGGGCGGCTCTTCCCCAACGAACGGGGGGACCTGCTGGGCACCTCCAGCTACTGGCGGGTGTGGCAGGAAGCCAGACCGCTGGCGCTCCCGCCCGACAAGGCGGCTTCGCCGCTGGCACGGAAGCCGTATCACCTCCGCGCCACCTGCATCACAAACTGGCTCCGCGCAGGCCTCCCGGTAGCCGAGGTGGCCCGACGCGCTGGTAACTCCCCGGAAGTCATCCACCGCCGATACGCGGGCGTCATCGACAACAGCGAGGAGGAGAACAACAAGAAGATCGAAAAGACCCTGGGATGGGAGGACCTCTCGGCGGGGAGTGCCGAGGCGGTGTCCGACGACCCCGGTGTCGCTCCTGTCGATAGAGCACTCCCACCGTCGCCGAGCGGGTGCTGAACCGAGTCGCAAATTTCTCTGCCGCAGCAAGGCGGCTCGCTCCGATCACCGCGCGCGGCCCGGCCGCCCACCGGGCCCGCGCTCCTGCCTCCGATTCGGTCCCTAGGAATTCAGGCCGATCGCACAGTGACGTTGCTTTACCTGGAAGCCCGGAGGAGAGGCCCCTCTTCACCGCAAATGACTGGCTGCGTCTCCTCTGCCCCTAGGGCGAGCTCGGATCGTTGGAAATTCTTTTCTCCAAGGCTTGGAAGAGAGCCTCAAGGCTGGTAGCCCGCTGCGGGTGAAGGGCATTTTTCGGGTTAGACGCGACGGCTCTCGCTACGATGCCTTTTGCTATCAATTCAGCATCTTTATCGAAGATTTTCCCTTGTCGACGGAAAGCGTCATCGAGGCGCGTGCTCCATTTCGCCCGACCCTTTTTAAACTCATCGACATCTAGGGATATGCCAAAGCATCCTTCTATCTCTGTTTTGTAAAGCTTGGCGGGAATGAGGTCTTCGAACTCGGATTCCCTCATTGATCGCACGATCGCATATGTCTCCTCCTGCATGGCAAGCAGGCCAGCATCTTTCGCGCGACTTCCTGCCTCTCGGCCAGCCTGGTCGTGATCCAGAAAGACGTGGTATTTGCAAAGCTGCTGCCGTAGCGCATCCAACTTGGGCAGCAGATTGCTGGCACCTCTCAGGTACTCAATCGCCAAGGAGCCAGAGGAGAGGTGCCGGGCAAGTTCAGGGTGATGCTCAGCAATCAGCGCGCCGAGCGCAAGGGAATCGTTTTCGCCCTCCACAACCAAAACAAGATTGGCTGACGCAAGGTTATCCGAGGCCCGCACACCCAAGACTTCCCTGAGTTCAGACAGGGTCTTGGCTGGATGCGCCTCATTAGCGTGAACGATCACATTCTTGGAAATGTGAAATCGATCAATCAAAAGTGGGCTGTGCGTGGATACGATAACCTGGCTCCCTGCCCACCCCGCAGCCGCGATGTCGTTGACTACCTGACGCAGCCCATGCACTGCTTTGGGGTGCAGGTGCGCCTCGGGCTCCTCAATAACAAGGACGAGCCCCTCTTCTCTTCTCCTGGATGTCGCCCTCGCAGGAGTTCTTGCTGCAGAGAGGGCAGCAAGGCTTTGCATGCCGTGCCCTTTATCCTGCAAATCAGTTTCCACGCCGTCATTTACCATAACTCGCAGCGTATCCACGATGCCATTCAAGAAATCATCTGGCGAGAACTCGATTCGAGCACTCTCGACCTCCGGCAAGAAGCTCTTCATGGTGGTACTCAGGGCTTCGCTCACAGGGGCCAATGAACGGCTTAGCGCCTCCGTCAGTCGGAGAGTCAAGTCTCTATACTCTGCGCGCCTTAGAACTCTCTGGAAATCTCTTGCCACTAGATCTCGAATCACGCGAGTGGCATCGTCGGCCGTCCTGGTGGCTGCGATATACTCCACTTCGAGATGGCGCTGAAAGAGTCTGCGCATCTGAAGCCCGTCGAGCTTTTCGGGCAATCCGTCAGCGTGGATTTCCACCTTACCTCGACGACCCTGCAAGATGACCCGAACGTGGAGCTCGCCTACCCATGTTAGGGGCGTACCCGGTCCAATATAGTCAGATCGACGACTGCCCTCAATATGAGACTCTTCATCGGTCAGCCAGTAGTCAATTACAGTGGCCCCATCGTGGTCCCTCTGCAGACTCTTCGGATAGTCGTCGTGCCAGTTGTAGAAATCCGTAAGGCGTGACCTAGAGGATTCAAGAAGGTCACCGCTGCGGCCGATCATGACACGTGCCAAGATTTGCCCGCCAAGCGCGAGTGCCCGGAGTAGGTTTGATTTCCCCTCATTGTTCGGGCCAACCACTACCGTCACGTCACCCAAGTCAATTCTTGGGGTCTTCAAAATCGATCGATAGTTCTGCACGGCGAATCCGGCGATTCTCACGTCCACCCCCCATTGTGCGCCGAACAACCGTTATAGCATGAGAGAGGTTGCTGGGCTTCCGTTCCAGCCTCACCGCGTCATGGGCAATGCTTCTTCGAAGAGCAAGGGCGACCTACCCAGATCGGGCGCCGTCACATGCCTGCGAGCTGGAGACATGTACAGCCTCCGCCGGTTCCCTGTCCGGACCGGCAGGGGAGCACGGCAATCGGACGCATCCAGCGAGGCCCACTCAGGCCGTTGCGTAACCGGTGTGACCGTCGGTGACCGGTCCGCGTGGAGCTTCGGATTAGACGCTCCCCTGCCACACCGTGCCAGATCGGGCGGGGAGCCAGAGAAGGAGGAAGGGTGGTGGCCGGCAGCCGCGAGGCCCACACGCTCCTCACACGCGATCGGTGCGCAACAACGAGAAAGAGCGGGAGATAGTGAGACTGTCTCCCGCTCCTTCATGTCGGCATCCGCCCTGGTCAGCGCTTGATTGTTGCTGTTCCTAGGCGAGTGCCCCCGGCAGGATTCGAACCTGCGCACACGGCTCCGGAGGCCGTTGCTCTATCCCCTGAGCTACGGGGGCGTGTCGGCCGCTCGTCGCGGTGACGGGTAGAACACTACCAGCTCCGACGGGGTGGTCATGAACGGGTTTCGGGGGCCGTGTCGATCTTCCGGAGGTGCGGGGCGTCAGCTTCGTGAGCCCACATCCCTCGCACGGGGTGGAAGTCACCAAAACCCGGACGCGATGGCCGGTCCGGACCTACTCTCAAGTTGTGTCAGGCGCGTCGGGCCGGGTGCTTGTGGTGGACGACAACAAGGTCATCCGGCAACTGATCAGGGTCAACCTCGAGCTGGAGGGTCTCGAGGTCGTGACCGCGGCCGATGGTGCCGAGTGTCTGGATGTTGTGCATGAGGTGCAGCCCGATCTTGTGACCCTCGATGTCGTCATGCCCCGGCTGGACGGGCTCCGGACCGTCGCCCGGCTGCGTGCCGACCCCCGTACCCGGGACCTGCCCGTCGCCATCGTCAGCGCCTGTCCGGAGTACGAGGTCGACGCCGGCCTCGACGTCCGTGTCGACGCGTTCCTCGCCAAGCCCTTCGAGCCGCACGAACTCATCCGGGTCGTCCGGGAGTTGATCGAGCGCGGCCGTGAGGGGGGCGGGCTCGGTGGGGGAGCGGGGGAGCGTGACTCCCTCGACTCCTCGGACATCGAGGACGCCCCGGCCGCCGACGACACCGAGCGCACGGCCCTCGGCGAAAGCTGACAGTCGGGCGGGGGGGAGAGAGGTACGGAGCCCGCGTCCCCGTGGCAGGGCTTATGGGCGGCGGGTGCAGGTGGCGTCCGGGACGGGCATCCGTCCCCGGTGGAGCCGACACGCGGCCCTCCACGCCGAGCCTCAGCTCTCCAGCGGGCGCCCGCCGCCCCTCGCCGAGTCCCGTTCCCCCACAAACGCCCGCCGCCTCCGCAACGCCCACCCCCGTCCACATCCCGGGACCCCCCGAAACCCGCTCGCCTACCCACCCCCCTCCTCCCCTACGCTTGTCCCGTGACCCCCGTCGAGCTCTCCCGTACCGTGCTGTGCGCGGTGCGTCGTGCTGTCGACGAGGGGGCGCTGACCGTGAGCGTTCCCGAGCGGGCCGTGGTCACCGTGCCGGGGCCCGGAGGGTGCGGGGACTACGCCACCAACATCGCCCTCCAGCTCGCCCGCCCCGCCGGCCGGCCTCCGCGTCATGTCGCCGAAGTGCTCCGCGACCGCCTCGTCCACGCCGACGGCGTCACCCGCGTCGAGATCACCGGGCCCGGGTTCCTCAACATCAGCCTCGCGGAGGCGAGCGGCACGGACCTCGTCCGGCGGATCCTGCGCGACGGGCTCGCGTACGGCCACACCGACGCCCTCGCCGGGCAGGTCACCGAACTCCGCGTCCCCTACGAGATCCGTGCCGAAGTCGTCGCCGACGCCCTCGCGCGGATCGCCGCCACGCAAGGCGCACGCGTCGAGATCGGTCACGAGATCGGCCACGGGATCGGTCACGGGGACGCGCCGGACGTGAATCTCCGTCCCCTCCCCGCCCCCGAGGACCCCACCCCCCTCGGCCCCGACGCCGCGCGCTGGGCGCTGCTCCATCCCGCCCCGCACGACCGGCCGCGGATCACCGCCGATCATCTTGTCCAGCGGGAGACCAACCCCCTCTTCCGCGTCCGGTACGCCCACGCCCGCACCCGGGCCCTGCACCGCAACGCCGCCGATCTCGGATTCGGCCCCGAGCCGGGGGCCCTCGAGCAGCAGAACGACGCCCCCGAGCGGCATACCCCCCTCCTCACCGCCCTCGCCGACCACCCCCGCATCCTGCGCGCCGCTCTCACCCACCGCGGCCCGGACCGGCTTGCCCGGCATCTCGTCACCGTCGCCGATACCACCCTCGCGCTGCTGCCCGGCGTGCTGCCGCGCGGTGAGGAGAAACCCTCGGCCGCCCACCGCGCCCGGCTCGCGCTCGCCGAAGCCGCCGGGACGGTGCTGGCCGGCGGCCTGTCCCTGCTCGGCATCGACGCACCCGACCACCTCTGAGCCAAAAAGAGACCCAGACATGAGCCGTTCCGCACATCCCGCCGGGCCCCGTCACGCCGACGTCCTCCCCGAGGGCCACTACTCCGCCCCGCCCACCGACCTCAACGCCCTCGACCCCAAGGTGTGGGCGCAGACCGTCGGCCGGGACGACCAGGGCGTGCTCACCGTCGGCGGGATCGATGTGAAGACGCTCGCCGAGACCCACGGCACCCCCGCCTACATCCTCGACGAGACCGACTTCCGGGCCCGTGCCCGCGCCTGGCGTACCGCCTTCGGGCCCGACGCCGACGTCTTCTACGCGGGCAAGGCGTTCCTGTCCCGGGCCGTCGTGCGCTGGCTGCACGAGGAGGGGCTCAATCTCGACGTGTGCTCCGGCGGGGAGCTGGCCACCGCGCTGTCCGCCGGGATGCCCGCCGAGCGCATCGCCTTCCACGGCAACAACAAGTCGAGCGAGGAGATCCGCCGGGCCGTCGAGGCCGGCGTCGGGCGGATCGTGCTCGACTCCTTCCAGGAGATCGTCCGCGTCGCCCACATCGCCCAGGAGCTGGGCACCAGGCAGCGGGTCCAGATCCGGATCACCGTCGGCGTCGAGGCGCATACGCACGAGTTCATCGCCACCGCCCACGAGGACCAGAAGTTCGGCATTCCGCTCGCCGGCGGACAGGCCGCCGAGGCTGTGCGGCGGGCGCTCCAGCTCGACGGGCTCGAACTGATCGGGATCCACTCGCACATCGGGTCGCAGATCTTCGACATGTCCGGGTTCGAGGTCGCCGCCCACCGGGTGGTCGGGCTGCTGAAGGACATCCGTGACGAGCACGGAGTCGAGCTGCCCGAGATCGACCTCGGCGGCGGGCTCGGCATCGCGTACACCAGTGACGACGATCCGCGTGAGCCGCACGAGATCGCCAAGGCGCTCGGCGAGATCGTCACGCGGGAGTGCGAGGCCGCACGGCTGCGCACCCCCCGGATCTCGGTCGAGCCCGGGCGCGCCATCGTCGGGCCCACCGCCTTCACCCTGTACGAGGTCGGCACCGTCAAGCCGCTCGACGGGCTGCGCACCTACGTCTCCGTCGACGGCGGCATGTCCGACAACATCCGCACCGCGCTGTACGACGCCGAGTACAGCGTCGCCCTCGTCTCCCGCGCCTCCGACGCCGAGCCGATGCTCGCCCGGGTCGTCGGCAAGCACTGTGAGAGCGGCGACATCGTGGTGCGCGACGCGTTCCTGCCGGCCGACCTGGCGCCGGGCGACCTCATCGCCGTCCCCGCGACCGGGGCGTACTGCCGGTCGATGGCCAGCAACTACAACCATGTGCTCCGCCCGCCGGTGGTCGCCGTCAAGGACGGCGAGGCCCGGGTGATCGTCCGGCGGGAGACGGAGGAAGACCTCCTCCGCCTCGATGTCGGGTGACGCTCGATGTCGGAGACGCCCGGTATCGGGTTCGGGTGACGCTCGATGTCGGGTGACGCCCGGTATCGGGTGATGCTCGGTGTCGGGCCACACTCGATGTCGGTGACGGGCGGATGCGCCCCGGACGGCGGCGGAAGATCTTCCGGCTTCCACCCCGTCCGGAAATGAAATAAACGTCTCACAATCCGGACCAAGGGCAGAAAATCCCGTCCGGTGAGTGAGACTGGTTCAACCGTAGACGGTATGAGGAAACGAGGTCGGATGATGCGTACGCGTCCGCTGAAGGTGGCGCTGCTGGGCTGTGGAGTGGTCGGCTCAGAGGTGGCGCGCATCATGACGACGCACGCCGACGACCTCGCCGCCCGGATCGGCGCCCCCGTCGAGCTCGCCGGGGTCGCCGTGCGGCGCCCCGGCAAGGTCCGTGAGGGCATCGACCCGGCCCTCGTCACCACCGACGCCACCGCCCTCGTCAAACGCGGCGACATCGATGTGATCGTCGAGGTCATCGGCGGTATCGAGCCCGCCCGCACCCTCATCACCACCGCCTTCGAGCACGGCGCCTCCGTCGTCTCCGCGAACAAGGCCCTGCTCGCCCAGGACGGGGCCGCCCTGCACGCCGCCGCCGAGGCGCACGGCCGGGACCTCTACTACGAGGCCGCCGTCGCCGGCGCCATCCCGCTGATCCGGCCGCTGCGCGAGTCCCTCGCCGGCGACAAGGTCAACCGGGTGCTCGGCATCGTCAACGGCACGACCAACTTCATCCTCGACAAGATGGACTCCACCGGCGCCGGGTACCAGGAGGCCCTCGACGAGGCCACCGCGCTCGGATACGCCGAGGCGGACCCGACCGCCGACGTCGAGGGGTTCGACGCCGCCGCGAAGGCCGCCATCCTCGCCGGGATCGCCTTCCACACGCGCGTGCGCCTCGACGACGTCTACCGCGAGGGCATGACCGAGGTCACCGCCGCCGACTTCGCCTCCGCCAAGGAGATGGGCTGCACCATCAAGCTGCTCGCCATCTGCGAGCGGGCCGCCGACGGCCGGTCCGTCACCGCGCGCGTGCACCCCGCGATGATTCCGCTGACCCACCCCCTCGCCTCCGTGCGCGGCGCGTACAACGCCGTGTTCGTCGAGTCCGACGCGGCCGGTCAGCTGATGTTCTACGGCCCCGGCGCCGGCGGTTCGCCGACCGCCTCCGCCGTGCTCGGCGACCTCGTCGCCGTCTGCCGCAACCGGCTCACCGGGTCCACCGGGCCCGGCGAGTCGGCGTATGCCGCCCTGCCGGTGTCGCCCATGGGCGACGTCGTCACGCGCTACCACATCAGCCTCGACGTGGCGGACAAACCGGGTGTGCTCGCCCAGGTCGCGACCGTCTTCGCCGAGCACGGGGTGTCGATCGACACCGTGCGCCAGCAGGGCAAGGACGGCGAGGCCTCCCTCGTCGTCGTCACCCACCGCGCGTCCGACGCGGCCCTGAACGGGACCGTCGAGGCGTTGCGCAAGCTCGACACCGTGCGGGGTGTCGCCAGCATCATGCGGGTTGAAGGAGAGTAACCAGCAATGACCCACCAGTGGCGCGGAATCATCGAGGAGTACCGGGACCGGCTGCCGGTATCCGACACCACGCCGGTCGTGACGCTCCGCGAGGGCGGCACGCCGCTCGTGCCCGCGCAGGTGCTCTCCGAGCGCACGGGCTGCGAGGTCCACCTCAAGGTTGAGGGCGCGAACCCGACCGGGTCCTTCAAGGACCGCGGCATGACCATGGCCATCACGCGGGCCAAGGAGGAGGGGGCCCAGGCGGTCATCTGCGCCTCCACCGGCAACACCTCCGCCTCGGCCGCCGCCTACGCGGTGCGCGCCGGCATGGTGTCCGCCGTGCTCGTGCCGCAGGGCAAGATCGCGCTGGGCAAGATGGGCCAGGCCCTCGTGCACGGCGCGAAGATCCTCCAGGTCGACGGCAACTTCGACGACTGCCTCACGCTGGCCCGTGCGCTCAGCGACAACTACCCGGTGGCGCTGGTCAATTCGGTCAATCCGGTGCGCATCGAGGGCCAGAAGACCGCCGCCTTCGAGATCGTGGACATGCTGGGCGACGCGCCCGACATCCACGTCCTGCCGGTCGGCAACGCCGGCAACATCACCGCGTACTGGAAGGGGTACCGGGAGTACGCCGCCGACGGCATCGCCTCCCGTACGCCCCGGATGTGGGGCTTCCAGGCCTCCGGCAGCGCTCCGATCGTGCGCGGCGAGGTCGTCAAGGACCCCTCGACCATCGCCACCGCCATCCGCATCGGCAACCCGGCCTCCTGGGAGTACGCGCTGGCGGCGCGGGACGAATCGGGCGGTGCCATCGACGAGGTGACGGACCGTGAGATCCTGCGCGCCTACCGCCTGTTGGCGTCTCAGGAGGGCGTGTTCGTGGAGCCCGCCTCCGCTGCCTCCGTCGCCGGTCTGCTCAAGGCCGCCGAGCAGGGCAAGGTCGACCCGGGCCAGAAGATCGTGTGCACCGTCACCGGCAACGGCCTGAAGGACCCCGACTGGGCCGTCGCCGGTGCTCCGCAGCCGGTCACCGTCCCCGTCGACGCCGCCACCGCCGCCGAGCGCCTCGGCCTCGCGTAGCCCGAGCGGCACACGCCCGGGCCTCACCGAGGTCCGGGCGTGAACGCCCACGACCTGGGAAGCTTCCCCATGACGGGGCACAGGGGGCTCGCGACACGCATCGTGCGCCTCCTGTGCGCCCTATGTCGCCACAGAACCTTCCTTCGATAGGCTGTACTCAACCCGCCCGCCGCATATGCCCCCCACCGCATGTGCCGCAGTGCCGCGCGTCCCGTGCGGCCCCAGGGTTCTCGGCACCTATCGAGATTCATTCGACCATCACGCAGCTCAAGGAGAGTCAACGAGCGATGGCCGGTCCAGCGTTCCGCGCCGCCGCCGTCCGGGTGCGCGTCCCCGCCACCAGCGCCAACCTCGGCCCGGGCTTCGACGCCCTCGGCCTCGCGTTGGGGCTCTACGACGACGTCGTCGTCCGGGTGGCCGACTCCGGGCTGCACATCGACATCGCCGGGGAGGGCAGCGAGACCCTGCCGCGCGACGAGAGCCACCTGCTCGTCCGCTCCCTGCGCACCGCCTTCGACGCCCTGGGCGGCCAGCCGCGCGGCCTGGAGATCGTCTGCGCCAACCGCATTCCGCACGGCCGCGGCCTCGGCTCCTCCTCCGCCGCCATCTGCGCCGGCATCGTCGCCGCCCGCGCCGTGACCATAGGCGGCGAGTCCAGGCTCGACGACGCCGCGCTGCTGGAACTGGCCACCGAGATCGAGGGCCATCCGGACAATGTGGCCCCCTGTCTGTTCGGCGGTTTCACGATTGCCTGGATGGAATCCGGCGCCGCCCGCTCGATCAGGCTCGAGCCAGCCGATTCCATCGTTCCGGTGGTTTTCGTGCCCGGAAAGCCGGTACTGACGGAAACCGCCCGCGGTCTTCTCCCGCGCACCGTTCCGCATGTCGACGCCGCCACCAACGCCGGCCGTGCCGCGCTGCTCGTCGAGGCCCTCACCCGGCGCCCCGAGCTGCTGCTGCCGGCCACCGAGGACCGCCTGCACCAGGAGTACCGCGCCCCGGCCATGCCGGAGAGCGCGGCGCTGGTGGAGCGGCTGCGCGCCGACGGCGTACCGGCCGTCATCTCCGGAGCCGGACCCACCGTCATGGCGTTCGCCGACGCGGCCGGCGCGGACAAGATCGAGGCTCTGGCGGGCGCGGACTGGGCGGCCAACCGGCTGAGCCTGGACCTCAAGGGCGCGAGTGTGCTGCCGCTCGCGACCTGACACACGCTTGCCGGATTAAGAGAGGGGGAATGTTTGTTGGATCCGGTAGTGTTAATCTCAGGTCTGCACCCGACCCCACCATGGCGAGGTGCCTCGTGTCCCCGTCCGGGACAGACATTCTTCCGGGAGCTCCCCACGCCGCACCGTGTTTCGTACGTCGTATCTGGGCAGTACGGCGTATGCGGGCACTGAGCGGTCCGATGGTGGGGGTACCCCCTCTGGGGGAGCTCCGGAATCGGTGCGACCACGCCACGTGACACTGGGTGCCACGGCTCGAGGTAGCGCCATCACCAGAAATTTCTTCCGCCGCTTTGGCGGACCACCGCCCCGGCTCCGTCCACACAGCAAGGACCGGAGTCGGACAGCACAACCGGTCGCCGAGCCAGACAGGCCGACGTCCGCTCCAGGGAAGGACCCTTCGTGAGCGACACCACCGATCTGATGGGCGCACGTGTCGAGGAGACCGCTGCCGCGCCCGCCACGGACGCCTCCGCGCCTGCCTCCGGTGCCGGCTCCCGGCGGCGCCGCGGTACCGGCCTCGAGGGCATGGTGCTGGCCGAGCTGCAGCAGGTCGCCTCGGGCCTCGGCATCAGGGGCACCGCGCGGATGCGCAAGAGCCAGCTGATCGAGGTCATCAAGGAGGCGCAGGCCTCCGGCAGCGCTCCCAAGGCCGCCGAGCCCGCCGCCGAGAGCAAGCCGAAGCGCCGCGCCACCTCCAAGGCCCGCACCGGTGAGGCCACCGCGGACGGCGAGCAGAAGGCGGAGAAGGCCGCTCAGGCCCCTGCCGAGAAGGCCGTCGCCCAGCAGCAGATCGAGATCCCCGGCCAGCCGGCGTCCGACGACGCCCCGAGCGAGCGCCGGCGTCGCCGCGCCACCGCCGAGGCCGGCAGCCCCGAGACGGTCGCCACCGAGGCCAAGAGCGAGCCCAAGGCCGACACGCCCGCGCAGCAGCCCCAGGGCGACGCCAAGGGTGACGCCGGCGAGGGTGGCGAGGGCCGCCGCCGCGACCGCCGTGAGCGTGGCCGTGACCGTGACCGCGGCGACCGCCGCAAGGGCGACGACCAGCAGGGCGGCCAGCGCGGTCAGCAGCAGGGCCAGCAGCAGGGCGGCGGCCGTCAGGACCGCCAGGACCGCCAGGACCGTCAGGACCGCAACAACGGCCCGCAGGACGACGACGACTTCGAGGGCGGCCGCCGTGGCCGTCGCGGCCGCTACCGGGACCGCCGTGGCCGCCGTGGCCGCGACGAGATGACCACCGAGCCGCAGATCAACGAGGACGACGTCCTGATCCCGGTCGCGGGCATCCTGGACATCCTCGACAACTACGCCTTCATCCGGACCTCCGGCTACCTGCCGGGCCCGAACGACGTGTACGTCTCCCTCGCCCAGGTCCGCAAGAACGGCCTGCGCAAGGGTGACCACATCACCGGCGCGGTCCGCCAGCCGAAGGAGGGCGAGCGCCGCGAGAAGTTCAACGCGCTGGTCCGCCTGGACTCGGTCAACGGCATGGCGCCCGAACACGGCCGTGGCCGCCCGGAGTTCAACAAGCTGACCCCGCTCTACCCGCAGGACCGCCTCCGCCTGGAGACGGACCCGGGCGTGCTGACCACCCGGATCATCGACCTCGTGTCGCCGATCGGCAAGGGCCAGCGCGGTCTGATCGTGGCCCCGCCGAAGACCGGCAAGACCATGATCATGCAGGCGATCGCCAACGCGATCACCCACAACAACCCCGAGTGCCACCTGATGGTCGTCCTGGTCGACGAGCGTCCGGAAGAGGTCACCGACATGCAGCGGTCGGTCAAGGGCGAGGTCATCTCCTCGACCTTCGACCGCCCGGCCGAGGACCACACCACGGTCGCCGAGCTGGCCATCGAGCGCGCCAAGCGCCTCGTCGAGCTGGGTCACGACGTGGTCGTCCTGCTGGACTCCATCACCCGTCTGGGCCGTGCCTACAACCTGGCCGCCCCGGCGTCCGGCCGCATCCTGTCCGGTGGTGTCGACTCCACGGCCCTCTACCCGCCGAAGCGCTTCTTCGGTGCGGCCCGCAACATCGAGGACGGCGGCTCGCTGACCATCCTCGCCACCGCGCTGGTGGACACCGGGTCCCGCATGGACGAGGTGATCTTCGAGGAGTTCAAGGGCACCGGCAACATGGAGCTCAAGCTCGACCGGAAGCTCGCCGACAAGCGCATCTTCCCGGCGGTGGACGTCGACGCGTCCGGTACCCGCAAGGAGGAGATCCTGCTCGGCAACGAGGAGCTGGCCGTCGTCTGGAAGCTGCGCCGTGTCCTGCACGCGCTGGACCAGCAGCAGGCGATCGAGCTGCTCCTCGACAAGATGAAGCAGACCAAGTCGAACGTCGAGTTCCTGATGCAGATCCAGAAGACGACGCCGACCCCGGGCAACGGCGACTAGTCGCTCCGCCAGGTGAGGCGATCCGTCGGGTCGTCGATCGGCTGCGGCTCGTCCGTGGCCGGTCAGCGCCCACGCGGCGGTAGCCGCTGACAGACGCAGTCCCGCGCCCCTCGGGCGTGTGAAGGGCCGTCCCTCGTCATGAGGGGCGGCCCTTCGCCGTCTGCTGCGATCTGTGCCACAGCGACCTGTTTGCGCCCGTTCGGTGACGGTCGGGGAAACGTGCAGGTGAGCGGCGTAAGACGGGCTCTCTTTATGACGGAGAGTGACCATCTTTGCGCGCTTCGGTCACGGGGTGTTGTGCAACCCTTTCCCGAGTTTCCCCGTCTGACCAATCGGGGCGACCATGGATCCCAGACGAGCTGAGGAGCACATGACCGCCGAGAGCACGCCGGGTCCCGGCATACCCGAGGCGCCCGGAGACAGCAGCGGCCCGGGCCGTCGAGCCAAGGGCCGCCGCCGCAAGCCCCGCGCCAGGCGCAGAGGCGTCCTGATCGCGGCCTGGACGGCGGCGGGCATCGTCGTGCTGGGGGGCACCGGCCTCGGGTACGTCTACTTCAAGCTCAACGGCAACATCAAGAGCATCGACATCAACCAGATGCTCGGCACCGACCGGCCCCAGAAGGTCGACAACGGTTCGCAGAACATCCTCGTCCTCGGCTCCGACACCCGCTCCGGCAGCAACAAGAAGCTCGGCGGCGGCGCGGACGACGGCAGTGCCCGGTCCGACACGGCGATGATCATCCACGTGTACAAGGGCCACAAGAAGGCCGGCGTGGTCTCCATCCCGCGCGACACCCTCATCGACCGCCCCGCCTGCACCGACAGCCAGGGCACCACCCACGACGCCGCGCACGGCGTGATGTTCAACTCCGCCTACTCCACCGGCGGCGCGTCCTGCGCCGTCAAGACGGTCGAGTCCCTCACCGGCGTGCGCATGGACCACTACCTGGAGGTCGACTTCGCCGGCTTCCAGAAGCTCATCGACGAGCTCGGCGGCGTCCAGATCACCACGACCAAGGACATCGCCGACCACGAGAGCCATCTGAACCTCAAGGCCGGCACGCACCGCCTCGACGGTCAGCAGGCGCTCGGCCTGGTCCGCACCCGGCACGGCGTCGGCGACGGCTCCGACCTCGGCCGCATCCAGCTCCAGCAGGCGTTCATCAAGGCCCTGGTCAAGCAGGTCAAGGACATCGGGGTCTTCACCAGCCCCAAGAAGCTCTACGACCTCGCCGACACCTCCACCAAGGCCGTCACCGCCGACTCCGGTCTCGGCTCGGTGAACTCCCTGATGTCCTTCGCGAGCGGCCTGAAGGGCATCAGCCCCGCGAACATGACGATGGTCACCATGCCGGTCCAGTACGACCCGAACAACGGCAACCGCGTCCTGGTCGAGAAGGCGAAGGCCCAGCTGGTGTGGGACGCGTTGAAGAACGACCGCCCGATCCCGAAGTCGGCCACGACGGGAACGGCCACAGGCGAGGCCAACGGCGTCGTGGCCGGCTGAAGGGGCGCGGGGCTGTGCCGATGCACGGCTCCGCCGCGTGGGCGCGACCAGCCACGACCAACCGGCACCCGCCCCCGGCGACAGACCCCCCACCCCCTGGGCGCCCTCCCGGAATAGAACAGCCGCACCCCCGGTTTGGGAGGATGGCACCAGTCCTGGCAGACTGGTACGTCGGCTCCGGTTCACGCCCCCGCACCCCGCGGCAGGCGACCCGGCGCCCTCCCGAAACCTAGGAGACACCTTGAAGCGCGACATCCACCCCGCGTACGTCGAGACGCAGGTCAGCTGCACCTGCGGCGCGTCGTTCACCACCCGCAGCACCATCGACTCGGGCACCATCCGGGCCGAGGTCTGCTCCGAGTGCCACCCGTTCTACACGGGCAAGCAGAAGATCCTCGACACCGGTGGCCGTGTGGCCCGCTTCGAGGCCCGCTTCGGCAAGGCCGCCGGCTCCAAGAAGTAGCGAGCCCCTTTTCGCCGGTCCACGGCCGCACGCCCGCGTGGCGTGTGCGCCGGGACCGGCGTTTTTGGTCGCCCGCCTTCCCCCTCACCACGCAGTAGCAGGAGCCCAAGATGTTCGAGGCCGTCGAGGAACTCGTCAGCGAGCACGCCGACCTGGAAACGAAGCTCGCCGACCCGTCGGTCCACTCCGACCAGGCCAACGCGCGCAAGCTGAACAAGCGCTACGCCGAGCTCACCCCGATCGTCGCCACGTACCGCTCCTGGAAGCAGGCCGGTGACGACATCGCCACCGCGCGCGAGCTGGCCGCCGAGGACCCCGACTTCGCCGCCGAGGTCAAGGAGCTGGACAAGCAGCGCGAGGAGCTGACGGAGAAGCTGCGCCTCCTCCTCGTCCCGCGCGACCCCAGCGACGACAAGGACGTGATCCTCGAGGTCAAGGCCGGCGCCGGCGGCGACGAGTCCGCCCTGTTCGCGGGCGACCTGCTGCGCATGTACCTGCGCTACGCCGAGCGCGTCGGCTGGAAGACCGAGATCATCGACGCCACCGAGTCCGAGCTCGGCGGCTACAAGGACGTCCAGGTCGCCATCAAGACCCGCGGCCAGACCGAGCCCGGCCAGGGCGTGTGGGCCCGCCTGAAGTACGAGGGCGGCGTGCACCGCGTCCAGCGCGTCCCCGCCACCGAGTCCCAGGGCCGCATCCACACCTCCGCCGCCGGCGTGCTCGTCACGCCCGAGGCCGAAGAGGTCGAGGTCGAGATCAACCCGAACGACCTGCGCATCGACGTCTACCGGTCCTCCGGCCCCGGCGGGCAGTCCGTGAACACCACCGACTCCGCCGTGCGCATCACGCACCTGCCGACCGGAGTCGTCGCCTCCTGCCAGAACGAGAAGAGCCAGCTCCAGAACAAGGAGCAGGCGATGCGTATCCTGCGCTCCAGGCTGCTCGCCGCGGCACAGGAGGAAGCGGAGCGGGAGGCCGCCGACGCCCGGCGCAGCCAGGTCCGCACCGTCGACCGCTCCGAGAAGATCCGCACCTACAACTTCCCGGAGAACCGCATCTCCGACCACCGCGTCGGCTTCAAGGCGTACAACCTGGACCAGGTCCTGGACGGCGACCTCGACGCGGTGATCCAGGCCTGCGTCGACGCGGACTCGGCCGCGAAGCTCGCCGCCGCGTAAGCCACTACGAGTACCTCCGGAGGACGTGCGTGAATTTGCTGCTCGCAGAGGTGGCCCAGGCCACCCAGCGGCTCGCCGACGCGGGCGTGCCCTCGCCGCGCACCGACGCGGAGGAGCTCGCCGCGTTCGTGCACGGCGTCAAGCGCGGCGAGCTGCACTCCGTGAAGGACTCCGACTTCGACGCCCGGTACTGGGAGGTCATCGCCCGCCGTGAGCAGCGCGAGCCGCTGCAGCACATCACCGGCCGGGCCTACTTCCGCTACCTCGAGCTCGAGGTCGGCCCCGGCGTCTTCGTACCGCGCCCGGAGACCGAGTCCGTGGTCGGCTGGGCCATAGACGCCGTGCGGGCCATGGACGTCGTCGAGCCGTGCATCGTCGACCTGTGCACCGGCTCCGGCGCCATCGCGCTGGCCCTCGCCCAGGAGGTGCCGCGCTCGCGGGTGTACGCCGTCGAGCTGTCCGACGAGGCCCTGCACTGGACGCGCAAGAACATGGAGGGCTCCCGGGTCGAGCTGCGCCAGGGCGACGCCCTGACCGCCTTCCCGGACCTGGACGGCCAGGTCGACCTGGTCATCTCCAACCCGCCGTACATCCCGCTCACCGAGTGGGAGTACGTCGCCCCCGAGGCCCGCGACTACGACCCGCAGCTCGCCCTGTTCTCCGGCGAGGACGGCCTCGACCTCATCCGCGGCCTGGAACGCACCGCGCACCGGCTGCTGCGCCCCGGCGGCCTCGTCGTCGTCGAGCACGCCGACACGCAGGGCGGCCAGGTGCCGTGGATCTTCACCGAGGAGAAGGGCTGGGCCGACGCGGCCGACCACCCCGACCTCAACAACCGCCCCCGCTTCGCCACCGCCCGCAAGGCGCTGCCGTGAGCACCACCCAGTCTTCGACCCCGCAGTACGTGTACGAGGAGGCCCGCTAGTTATGGCTCGGCGATACGACACCAACGACGCGACCGACCGTGTGACGGGTCTGCGCGAGGCCGCCTCCGCCGTCCGCCGCGGCGAACTCGTGGTGCTCCCCACGGACACGGTGTACGGCATCGGCGCCGACGCGTTCTCCAAGGAGGCCGTCGGGGACCTGCTGCAGGCCAAGGGCCGTGGGCGCAACATGCCCAGCCCCGTCCTCATCGGGTCGCCGAACACGCTGCACGGGCTCGTGACGGACTTCTCCGAGCAGGCCTGGGAACTGGTCGACGCGTTCTGGCCGGGTGCGCTCACCCTGGTCGCCCGGCACCAGCCGTCCCTGCAGTGGGACCTGGGCGAGACCCGCGGCACGGTGGCCGTCCGGATGCCGCTGCACCCGGTCGCCATCGAGCTGCTCACCGAGTTCGGCCCGATGGCCGTCTCCTCCGCGAACCTCACCGGGCACCCGGCGCCGGAGACCTGTGACGCCGCCCAGCAGATGCTCGGCGACTCCGTCTCCGTCTACCTGGACGGCGGGCCCACGCCGGGCAACATCCCGTCCTCCATCGTGGACGTCACCCGCGAGGTGCCCGTCCTCCTGCGCGAAGGCGCCCTCTCCCCGGAGGAGCTGCGCAAGGTCGTACCCGACCTCGAGGTGGCGAATTGACGGCCCCTGACGCGGGGCGTGGCATAGCCGGCGGGGGCTTCAACGGGGAGGAGACCACGACCTTCGGCTTCCCTCGCGACACCTTCCGCATCCTCCACGTCAGCACCGGCAACGTGTGCCGCTCGCCGATCACCGAGCGGCTGACCCGGCATTTCGTCTCCGAGCGGCTCGGCGTCCTCGGCGGCCCGGTCATCGCGGAGAGCGCGGGCACCTGGGGCCACGAGGGCGCGCCCATGGAGTCCCACGCCGAGACGGTGCTGGCCGACTACGGGGCCGACGCGTCCGGCTTCAAGGGCCGTGAGCTGCACGACGAGCACGTGATCCGGGCCGACCTGGTCCTCACCGCGACCCGGGACCACCGGGCCCAGGTGATCTCGATGGGGCACTCGGCGGGTCTGCGCACGTTCACGCTGAAGGAGTTCACGCGGCTGGTGCGGGCGATAGACCCCGCGACGCTGCCGCCGCTGGAGGACGGCGTGGTCAACCGCGCGCGGGCGCTGGTGCGGGCCGCGGCGGCTCTACGCGGGTGGCTCCAGGCGCCGACGGCCGAGGCGGACGAGGTGTACGACCCGTACGGGGCGCCGCTGGGCTTTTTTCGCAGCGTCGGCGAGGAGATCAGCGAGGCCCTGGACCCGGTGGTCACGGCCCTGACGGGGGTACCGGCACGGATGTAGTCGACGTTGGCTTCAGTTACCCGGCGTTTCCGGGTGTTGTGCCGTTGGGCTGCGCGCCCGGCGTTTCCTCGCACCCGGTGTCGGTGCCGGCCGGGGGCCGGGGTGCTCACCGGCGCTGGCCGGGTGCCTCCCCCAAGCACTACGTGCAGGGGGTACCCCCAGCCCACCCGTGCCGCCCCAGGCGGCACGCATGCCCGCGGTTGGGACCAACGGCACCGCAGCCCACCCAGGGGCGCGGGGAACTGCGCGACCAGCCACCACGCACCCGCACCCGCCCGGCAACCCCCACCCACCCGCACGCGCCGCGCCCGGCACCCCCCACCCGCACCAGCACACGAGACCCCCGCTCGGCCGCACGCACCGCGCCCCCCGAGCCGCCGCAGGCTTACCGTGGACGTACGTCACCGTCGACGCCATGCCCGGAGCCCACCATGACGGTCACCCACGCCACCGAAGCCGCCGAAGACACCCTGCGGCACCAGGACCCCGAGCTGGCCGACATCCTGCTCGCGGAGCGCACCCGGCAGGCGACGACGCTCCAGCTCATCGCGGCCGAGAACTTCACCTCGCCCGCCGTCCTGGCCGCCCTCGGCTCCCCGCTCGCCAACAAGTACGCCGAGGGCTACCCCGGCGCCCGCCACCACGGCGGCTGCGAGATGGCCGACGTCGCCGAGCGCATCGCCATCGACCGGGCGAGGAGCCTCTTCGGCGCCGACCACGCCAACGTGCAGGCGCACTCCGGCTCCTCGGCCGTCCTCGCCGCGTACGCCGCCCTGCTGCGCCCCGGCGACAAGGTCCTCGCCCTGGGCCTCCCGTACGGCGGTCACCTCACGCACGGCTCCCCGGCGAACTTCTCCGGCCGCTGGTTCGACTTCGTCCCCTACGGCGTCGACGCCGAGACCGGCCTCATCGACCACGACCAGGTCCGCACGCTGGCCCGCGCCCACCGCCCGAAGGCGATCGTGTGCGGCTCCATCGCCTATCCGCGCCACCCGGACTACGCCTTCTTCCGCGAGGTCGCCGACGACGTGGGCGCCTATCTCGTCGCCGACGCCGCCCACCCCATCGGCCTGGTCGCGGGGGGCGCCGCGCCCAGCCCGGTGCCGTACGCGGACATCGTGTGCGCCACCACGCACAAGGTGCTGCGCGGGCCGCGCGGCGGGATGATCCTGTGCGGCGAGGAACTGGCCGAACGCGTCGACCGGGCCGTGTTCCCCTTCACCCAGGGCGGCGCCCAGATGCACACCATCGCCGCCAAGGCCGTCGCGTTCGGTGAGGCGGCAACCCCGGCGTTCTCCGTGTACGCCCATCAGGTGGTGTCCAACGCGCGCGTCCTCGCCGGTCACCTGGCCGCCGAGGGACTGGTCGTCACCACGGGCGGCACCGACACACACCTGATCACCGCCGACCCCGCGCCCCTCGGCGTGGACGGCCGGACCGCCCGCGGCCGGCTCGCCGCGGCCGGGATCATCATGGACTGCTGTGCGCTTCCCCACGCCGACGACCGCGGTCTGCGCCTGGGCACGGCGGCCGTGACGACGCAGGGCATGGGCGAGGCAGAGATGGTCCGGGTCGCGGCGCTGATCGCGGCGGCCCTGCGCGACGGGGCCGACGCCCAGCGGATCCGGGACGAGGTGCGCGAACTGACCGGGGCGTTCCCGCCGTACCCGGCGTGATGTGTGCGACGCCAAGCCGTATCCCGTCGCGACCGGGGTAGGCGCACCGGCGTACCCGGCCCGTGACCGGCCGCACAGCCGCGCGTGCAACCATCCTGGCTACCCGGAAGTCCACAACCATATGCGCACCTCGCTAGGGTGTGGGGCTGAGATGGCCAGCGAGACCTGTGGGGAAGCCTGTGCGTGAATACCTGCTGACGCTCTGCATCACGGCCGCGGTGACGTATCTGCTGACAGGGCCGGTACGGAAGTTCGCCATCGTGGCCGGCGCGATGCCGGAGATCCGGGCACGCGACGTGCACCGCGAACCCACTCCGCGGCTCGGCGGTATCGCGATGTTCTTCGGACTGTGCGCGGGCCTGCTGGTCGCCGACCACCTCACCAATCTCAACGAGGTCTTCGAGAAGTCCAACGAGCCCCGCGCGCTGCTCTCGGGTGCGGCGCTGATCTGGCTGATCGGTGTGCTGGACGACAAGTTCGAGATCGACGCCCTGATCAAGCTGGGCGGTCAGATGATCGCCGCCGGCGTGATGGTGGTCCAGGGTCTGACGATCCTGTGGCTGCCGGTCCCCGGCGTCGGCACGGTCGCCCTCACCCAGTGGCAGGGCACGCTGCTGACCGTCGCCCTCGTCGTGATCACCATCAACGCGGTGAACTTCGTCGACGGCCTGGACGGTCTCGCGGCCGGCATGGTGTGCATCGCGGCGGCCGCGTTCTTCATGTACGCCTACCGCGTCTGGTACTCGTACGGCATCGAGGCGGCCGCCCCGGCGACGCTGTTCGCGGCCGTGCTGATGGGCATGTGCCTGGGCTTCCTGCCGCACAACATGCACCCGGCCCGGATCTTCATGGGCGACTCCGGGTCCATGCTGATCGGGCTGGTCCTGGCGGCGGGCGCGATCTCGGTGACCGGGCAGGTCGACCCGGACGTGATGAACCTGTTCGCCGGTTCCGAGCGCAACACCGTGCACCAGATGGTGCCGGTCTACATCCCGCTGCTGCTTCCGCTCACCATCATCGCGATCCCCGCCGCCGACCTGATCCTCGCGATCGTGCGCCGCACCTGGCGCGGCCAGTCGCCGTTCGCGGCGGACCGCGGGCATCTGCACCACCGGCTGCTGGAGATCGGCCACTCGCACAGCCGGGCCGTGCTGATCATGTACTTCTGGTCGGCGCTGATCGCGTTCGGCGCGCTGGGCTACTCGGTCAACTCGGCCTCGATGTGGATCGTGCTGGGCGTGGTCGCGCTCAGCGCCATCGGCCTGGTGCTGCTCCTGCTGCCGCGGTTCACGCCGCGCGCCCCGATCTGGGCGGAGCGGTTCGTGCCGCCGCGCTACCGGCGCCGCCGTCGCCGGGTCATCGCCGAGCCCGCGGCCCGCCACGCACACCCGGCCGACGAGGACGAACCGGAGCGCACCCCGATCACCGCGGGCACCCCGGGCGTCTCAGGAGTCAACGGAGCGACGGCCATCGGCCCCCGCGCACGCCTGCACGACCGGCGGAAAGCCGGTACCTCGCGCTGACGTCCGGCGCTGACGGCAAGGTAAGAATCTGACTAGAGCATTGCCAAGTCGTGGGGGAGCATTCCGGCGCAATACCAGACAAAGGGGCGCCGAAATTGCACAGACGCGCACGGTCACTCTCATGTGTGACAGCAAGCACACCCAACAGGTAAAGACTGCATCAAATAGTTTGTGATACGGTTCACGAGAACCCCGGACAGAGCCGAAGGACCCTAGTGCGAGGGTCCGTCGACGCGAGGGCTGCATGCTCTCGGCCGGGACTACGCTCGTCCATGACGACACCCCTTGCCCCCTGTGAAAAGCGGAGTTGCCGCCATGCCGTCCAACGACGTCCGGATCCTGGCCAAGGCCGCCGTGCCCACGGCCGCCGTCGGCGCTGTCGCCGCCGTCGTGAGCGGTGTGGTCGCCGGCGGCAAGGGCGCGATCGGGGCCGCCGTGGCGACGCTGGTGGTGATCCTCTTCATGGGGATCGGCCTCTACGTCCTGCAGCGCACTGCCAAATCGCTTCCGCACCTCTTCCAGGCGATGGGTCTGATGCTCTACGCGGCGCAGATCCTGCTGCTGTTCGTCTTCGTCGCGGCTTTCAAGCACACGACGCTGTTCCACCCCAAGGCTTTCGCGCTGACGCTCGTCGCGACCACGCTCGCGTGGATCGCCGCGCAGACGCGCGCCCACATGAAGGCCAAGATCCTGTACGTCGAGCCCGACAAGCCCGAGAAGACGGGGCACTCGTCGTGAGGGGTAGGGCCGGGATAAAGACGCTCGAGAGATCCTGCTATCGTCCGGTGCCAACTGCGGCATCGCGGGCGCGGGCATCTGAGCTGACGCCTGCTCATTCGCGAGGCGAGATGCCCCCAAGCCGCCCCCACATCCGTAACACCAGTCCCGTGCCGAACCGCGGCCGCACGCCGCGCCGACACAACGAGGTTGCCGTACCTATGCGCCACGCTGAAGGAGCCCGCGGTGAGTGCTGACCCGATGCAGACGCTCGCTTTCGACTCGAGCTGCCACCTGTTCGACGGGTGTGGTTTCGACAAGGTCGCACCGGGCCTGCACTCGTTCATGTTCGAGCCGCTCGTGGGCAACGCTGACGGCAACGGCTTCTACTTCAACAAGCCGATGCTGCTGGCCCTCCTGGGCTCCATCATCGTGGTGGGCTTCTTCTGGGCCGCGTTCGCCAAGCCCAAGGTCGTCCCGGGCAAGCTCCAGATGATCGCCGAGGCGGGCTACGACTTCGTACGCACCGGCATCGTCTACCAGACGCTCGGCAAGCGCGAGGGCGAGAAGTACGTCCCGCTCGCCGTCTCCCTGTTCTTCTTCGTCTGGATGATGAACCTCTGGTCGATCATCCCGGTCGCCCAGTTCCCGGTGACGTCGATCATCGCGTACCCGATCGTGCTCGCCCTGATCGTGTACATCACGTGGGTCGTCCTGACCTTCAAGCGTCAGGGCTTCGTCGGCTTCTTCAAGAACGTCACCGGCTACGACAAGTCGCTCGGCGCCGTTCTGCCGCTGTCGATGACCATCGAGTTCTTCTCGAACCTGCTGGTCCGCCCGTTCACCCACGCCGTGCGACTGTTCGCGAACATGTTCGCCGGCCACACCCTGCTGGTCCTCTTCACCGTCGCCAGCTGGTACATGCTGAACGGCATCGGCATCGCGTACTCCGCGGTCTCGTTCTCGATGACCATCGTGATGACCCTCTTCGAGCTCTTCATCCAGGCCGTGCAGGCGTACGTCTTCGTTCTGCTGACGTGCACCTACATCCAGGGCGCGCTCGCCGAGCACCACTGAGCACCCGCCCGCACCACACCCACAGACACCCGGTGGCCAACCCCCACCGGTCACTGAAAGAGAAGGAAGAACCGGCATGTCCGCTCTCCAGACCCTCGCTGCGGTCGACGGCAACCTCGGCTCCATCGGTTACGGCCTCGCCGCGATCGGCCCGGGCGTCGGCGTCGGCATCATCTTCGGTAACGGCACCCAGGCCCTGGCCCGCCAGCCCGAGGCGGCCGGCCTCATCCGCGCCAACCAGATCCTCGGCTTCGCCTTCTGTGAGGCGCTCGCCCTCATCGGCCTGGTCATGCCGTTCGTTTACTAAGACGGACGACAGCGACAGCCCCATTCGACGAAAGGCACTGATGTGAACCTCATGGTTCTGGCGGCCGAGAAGGAGAACCCTCTCGTTCCGCCGTGGCCCGAGCTCGTCATCGGCCTGATCGCCTTCGTCATCGTCTTCGGCTTCCTTGCCAAGAAGCTCCTCCCGACCATCAACAAGGTTCTGGAAGAGCGTCGCGAGGCCATCGAGGGCGGTATCGAGAAGGCCGAGGCCGCGCAGACCGAGGCCCAGAGCGTCCTCGAGCAGTACAAGGCCCAGCTCGCCGAGGCCCGGCACGAGGCCGCGCGCCTGCGCCAGGAGGCGCAGGAGCAGGGTGCCGCGCTCATCGCCGAGATGCGCGCCGAGGGCCAGCGGCAGCGTGAGGAGATCATCGCCGCCGGCCACGCGCAGATCGAGGCCGACCGCAAGGCCGCCGCGTCCGCGCTGCGGCAGGACGTCGGCAAGCTCGCCACGGACCTGGCCGGCAAGCTCGTCGGCGAGTCCCTGGCGGACCACGCCCGGCAGAGCCGCGTGATCGACCGCTTCCTCGACGAGCTTGAGGAGAAGGCCGAGGCGACTCGATGACCGCGCACGGAGCGAGCCGCGAGGCCCTTGCCGCCGCACGCGAGCGTCTGGACGCACTGACGGACAACACGGCTGTGGACGCGGCGAAGCTCGCCGACGAGCTGGCCGCCGTCACCGCGCTGCTCGACCGCGAGGTGTCGCTGCGTCGGGTCCTCACCGACCCGGCGCAGGCCGGTGAAGCCAAGGCCGAGCTGGCCCAGCGCCTGCTCGGCGCCCAGGTCAGCGGCGAGACCGCCGACCTGGTGGCCGGCCTGGTCCGCTCCCGCTGGTCGCAGTCCCGCGACCTGGTGGACGTGCTCGAGGAGCTGGCGGACGTCGCCGACCTCACGGCCGCCCAGCGGGCCGGCACGCTCGACGACGTCGAGGACGAGCTGTTCCGGTTCGGCCGGATCGTCTCCTCCAGCACCGAGCTGCGCGCCGCGCTGACCAACCGCAAGGCCGGCGCCCCGGCCAAGGGCGAGCTGCTGCGCAGCCTGCTCGGCGGCCGCGCCAAGCCGACCACCGAGCGTCTGGTCACGCGCCTTGTGACCGCGCCGCGGGGACGTAGCCTGGAAGCGGGACTCGAGTCCCTGTCCAAGCTCGCCGCCGACCGCCGGGACCGCACGGTCGCCGTCGTCACCTCGGCGGTGCCGCTGAGCGACGGCCAGAAGCAGCGCCTCGGCGCCGCGCTGACCAAGCTCTACGGCCGTCGGATGCACCTCAACCTCGACGTGGACCCCGAGGTCCTCGGCGGGATCCGGGTGCAGGTCGGTGACGAGGTCATCAACGGCTCCCTCGCGGACCGGCTGGAAGACGCCGCCCGCCGCATGGCGAGCTGACGGCGCTCGGCAAACAAAGACAGCAGTAGTACTTACGGCCCGGGTTGGGCCGTGCAGAGGATTCACCTCCTGTTGGGGGGAGTCCCCATCCCCCCAAAGTGAAACTTCGGGCCCAACAAGGAGAGCAGGGAACCCAGATGGCGGAGCTCACGATCCGGCCGGAGGAGATCCGGGACGCACTGGAGACCTTCGTCCAGTCGTACAAGCCGGACGCGGCCTCGCGCGAGGAGGTCGGCACGGTCACCCTTGCCGGCGACGGCATCGCGAAGGTCGAGGGCCTGCCCTCGGCCATGGCCAACGAACTGCTGAAGTTCGAGGACGGCACCCTCGGCCTCGCCCTCAACCTCGAGGAGCGCGAGATCGGTGCCATCGTCCTCGGTGAGTTCAGCGGCATCGAGGAGGGTCAGCCGGTCACCCGTACCGGTGAGGTCCTCTCCGTGGCGGTCGGCGAGGGCTACCTCGGCCGTGTCGTCGACCCGCTCGGCAACCCGATCGACGGCCTCGGCGAGATCGAGACCGACGGCCGCCGCGCGCTGGAGCTGCAGGCCCCCACGGTCATGCAGCGCAAGTCGGTGCACGAGCCGATGGAGACGGGCTACAAGGCCGTCGACGCCATGACCCCGATCGGCCGTGGCCAGCGTCAGCTGATCATCGGTGACCGTCAGACCGGCAAGACCGCGCTGGCCGTCGACACGATCATCAACCAGCGTGACAACTGGCGCTCCGGCGACCCGAAGAAGCAGGTCCGCTGCATCTACGTCGCCATCGGCCAGAAGGGCTCCACCATCGCGTCGGTCCGCCGCGCGCTGGAGGAGAACGGCGCCCTGGAGTACACGACCATCGTCGCCGCCCCGGCGTCCGACCCGGCCGGCTTCAAGTACCTGGCGCCCTACACCGGTTCCGCGATCGGCCAGCACTGGATGTACCAGGGCAAGCACGTCCTGATCATCTTCGACGACCTGTCGAAGCAGGCCGACGCCTACCGTGCCGTGTCCCTGCTGCTGCGCCGCCCGCCGGGCCGTGAGGCCTACCCGGGTGACGTCTTCTACCTGCACTCCCGTCTGCTGGAGCGCTGCGCGAAGCTCTCCGACGACATGGGCGCGGGCTCGATGACCGGTCTGCCGATCGTCGAGACGAAGGCCAACGACGTCTCGGCGTTCATCCCGACCAACGTCATCTCCATCACCGACGGCCAGTGCTTCCTGGAGTCCGACCTGTTCAACGCCGGTCAGCGTCCGGCCCTGAACGTCGGTATCTCGGTCTCCCGCGTCGGTGGCTCCGCGCAGCACAAGGCCATGAAGCAGGTCTCCGGCCGTCTGCGCGTGGACCTGGCCCAGTTCCGTGAGCTGGAGGCGTTCGCCGCCTTCGGTTCCGACCTGGACGCCGCCTCCAAGTCCCAGCTGGAGCGCGGTCAGCGCATGGTCGAGCTGCTGAAGCAGGACCAGTACCAGCCGATGTCCACCGAGGACCAGGTCGTCTCCGTGTGGGCCGGCACCACCGGCAAGATGGACGACGTCCCGGTCGCCGACATCCGCCGCTTCGAGAAGGAGCTGCTGGAGTACCTGCACCGCAAGGAGCAGGGCCTCATGACCTCCATCCGTGAGGGCGGCAAGATGTCCGACGACACCCTGACGGCCGTCGCCGACGCGATCGCGGAGTTCAAGAAGCAGTTCGAGACCTCGGACGGCAAGCTGCTCGGCGAGGACGCCCCGTCCGCCGCCAAGTGACGTAAGGAAGGGACCTGACTCATGGGAGCCCAGCTCCGGGTCTACAAGCGTCGCATCCGATCCGTCACCGCGACCAAGAAGATCACGAAGGCGATGGAGATGATCGCCGCCTCGCGCGTCGTCAAGGCGCAGCGCAAGGTGGCGGCCTCCACTCCCTACGCGACCGAGCTGACGCGCGCTGTCACGGCCGTCGGTACCGGTTCCAACACCCGGCACCCGCTCACCACGGAGGCGGACAACCCGACCCGTGCCGCGGTCCTGCTCCTCACGAGCGACCGCGGTCTGGCCGGCGCCTTCAACTCCAATGCCATCAAGGCCGCGGAGCAGCTGACCGAGCGCCTGGAGCGCGAGGGCAAGCAGGTCGACACGTACATCGTCGGCCGGCGTGGTGTGGCCCACTACAACTTCCGTGAGCGCACCGTCGCTCAGTCGTGGACGGGCTTCACCGACGAGCCGTCGTACGCGGACGCCAAGAAGGTCGCGGCGCCCCTGATCGAGGCGATCGAGAAGGACACGGCCGAGGGTGGTGTGGACGAGCTCCACATCGTCTTCACCGAGTTCGTCTCGATGATGACGCAGACGGCGCTGGACGCCCGGCTGCTTCCGCTGCGTCTCGAAGAGGTCGCCGAGGAGGTCGCGCCGCAGGGCGAGATCCTCCCGCTGTACGACTTCGAGCCCTCGGCGGAGGACGTCCTCGACGCCCTGCTGCCGCGCTACGTGGAGAGCCGCATCTACAACGCGCTGCTCCAGTCGGCCGCTTCGAAGCACGCCGCCACGCGGCGCGCGATGAAGTCGGCCACCGACAACGCGGGCGAGCTGATCAACACGCTCTCCCGTCTTGCCAACGCGGCCCGCCAGGCCGAAATCACCCAGGAAATCAGCGAGATCGTCGGTGGCGCGAGCGCCCTCGCCGACGCGACCGCGGGGAGTGACCGATAAATGACCACCACTGTTGAGACCGCGACGGCTACGGGCCGCGTCGCCCGGGTCATCGGCCCGGTCGTCGACGTGGAGTTCCCCGTCGACGCGATGCCGGAGATCTACAACGCCCTCCACGTCGAGGTCGCCGACCCGGCCAACGCGGGCGAGAAGAAGATCCTGACCCTGGAGGTCGCCCAGCACCTGGGTGACGGCCTGGTCCGCACCATCTCCATGCAGCCCACCGACGGCCTGGTCCGCCAGGCCCCGGTCACCGACACCGGCGACGGCATCACCGTCCCGGTCGGCGACTTCACCAAGGGCAAGGTGTTCAACACCCTCGGTGAGGTGCTGAACGTCGACGAGTCCTACGAGGGCGAGCGCTGGTCCATCCACCGCAAGGCCCCGAACTTCGACGAGCTCGAGTCGAAGACCGAGATGTTCGAGACCGGCGTCAAGGTCATCGACCTGCTGACCCCGTACGTCAAGGGCGGCAAGATCGGTCTGTTCGGCGGCGCCGGCGTCGGCAAGACGGTGCTCATCCAGGAGATGATCTACCGTGTCGCCAACAACCACGACGGTGTCTCCGTGTTCGCCGGTGTCGGTGAGCGCACCCGTGAGGGCAACGACCTGATCGAGGAGATGTCCGACTCGGGCGTCATCGACAAGACCGCGCTGGTCTTCGGTCAGATGGACGAGCCCCCGGGCACCCGTCTGCGCGTCGCGCTGGCCGGCCTGACCATGGCCGAGTACTTCCGTGACGTCCAGAAGCAGGACGTGCTGTTCTTCATCGACAACATCTTCCGCTTCACGCAGGCCGGTTCCGAGGTCTCCACCCTGCTCGGCCGTATGCCGTCCGCGGTGGGTTACCAGCCGAACCTGGCCGACGAGATGGGTCTCCTCCAGGAGCGCATCACGTCGACCCGCGGTCACTCGATCACCTCGATGCAGGCGATCTACGTCCCCGCCGACGACCTGACCGACCCGGCCCCGGCGACCACCTTCGCCCACCTCGACGCGACGACGGTTCTCTCCCGTCCGATCTCCGAGAAGGGCATCTACCCGGCCGTGGACCCGCTGGACTCCACGTCCCGGATCCTGGACCCGCGCTACATCACGCAGGACCACTACAACGCGGCCATGCGCGTGAAGAACATCCTGCAGAAGTACAAGGACCTCCAGGACATCATCGCGATCCTCGGTATCGACGAGCTCGGCGAGGAGGACAAGCTCGTCGTCCACCGTGCCCGTCGTGTGGAGCGCTTCCTGTCCCAGAACACCCACGTCGCCAAGCAGTTCACCGGCGTGGACGGCTCGGACGTGCCGCTCGACGAGTCGATCGCCGCGTTCAACGCGATCTGCGACGGTGAGTACGACCACTTCCCCGAGCAGGCGTTCTTCATGTGCGGTGGCCTCGAGGACCTCAAGGCCAACGCCAAGGAGCTCGGCGTCTCCTGAACTCCCTGAGTTCGGTGTGAGGGGGCGGGTACGTCCCGCCCCCTCACGCACGCCCCCTAGAATTGACCCCAACACCCGGCACCCCCGCCGGGTGGTGACCCGAGGAGCCACCCTTGGCTGCTGAGCTGCACGTCGAGCTGGTCGCCGCCGACCGCCAGGTCTGGTCCGGCGAGGCCACCCTGGTCGTCGCGCGCACCACGTCCGGCGACATCGGCGTCATGCCCGGTCACCAGCCGCTGCTCGGTGTGCTGGAGTCGGGCCCGGTGACCATCCGGACGAGCGAGGGAGGGACGGTCGTCGCTGCGGTGCACGGCGGTTTCATCTCGTTCGCCGACAACAAGCTGTCGCTGCTCGCGGAGATCGCCGAGCTGTCCGACGAGATCGACGTCCAGCGCGTGGAGCGTGAGCTCGAGCGCGCGAAGGCGGAGGGCGACGCCACGGCGGAGCGCCGAGCGGACGTACGACTGCGTGCGGCGACGGCCCGCTGAGACGCGAGTACGCCTTACGATGACCTACTCAGCCGCGGTCGGCTCCGGAGTGATCCGGAGCCGACCGCGGCTGAGGCAGATCTGGATGTTTTTTCCGTTCCGTTACCTAGGAGTCGAGGAGGTCGGTAGTCGATGGTCCTCGCTCTGACTGTGTGCGGAATCGTCGTCGCCCTCGTGGTGCTGGGTCTGTTCGTCTTCGGTCTGCGGCGCAGGCTGATCCAGCGCTCCGGGGGCACCTTCGACTGCAGCCTGCGCTGGGACGTGGCGGAGACGGCCGACACCAGCGGCAAAGGCTGGTCGTACGGCGTCGCCCGGTACAGCGGCGACCGCGTCGAGTGGTTCCGGGTCTTCTCCTACGCCCCGCGTCCGCGCCGGGTCCTGGAGCGCGGCTCCATCGAGGTGGCCGGACGCCGGCTGCCGGAGGGCGAGGAGGAGCTGGCGCTGCTGTCCGACGCGGTGATCCTCGTCTGCCTCCACCGGGGCACGCGCCTCGAACTCGCGATGAGCGAGGACGCGCTGACCGGATTCCTCGCGTGGCTGGAGGCAGCCCCGCCCGGGCAGCGGGTGAATGTGGCGTAACCGCATTCACCCTCCCCCGGACGAAGCCCGGGGGAGGGTGAGGGGGTGGGGCGGTTCTCGCTGTTACAGGTTGCTGCTGATCGCGTTCACCAGCTCGCCGTTCGCGGTGTCGCCGCTGAACTCCCAGAAGAACGCGCCGCCCAGGCCCTGGTTCTTGGCCCAGCTCATCTTCCCGGCGATGGTGGCGGGGGTGTCGTAGGACCACCAGTTGCTGCCGCAGTGGGCGTAGGCGGTGCCGGCGATCGTGCCGGTGGCCGGGCAGGACGTCTTGAGGACCTTGTAGTCCTCGATGCCCTGCTCATAGGTGCCGGCGGCGGGTCCCGTGGCGGTGCCGCCCGGGGCGTCCTGGGTGACGCCGGTCCAGCCGCGGCCGTAGAAGCCGATGCCGATGAGCAGCTTCTTCGCGGGCACCCCGACCGCCTTGAACTTGGCCATGGCGTCGGCGGTGGTGAAGCCGGCCTTCGGGATGCCGGTGTACGAGGTGAGCGGGGAGTGCGGGGCGGTGGGGCCCTTGGCGTCCCAGGCGCCGAAGAAGTCGTACGTCATCACGTTGTACCAGTCGACGTACTGGGAGGCGCCGGCGTAGTCCGCGGCCTCGATCTTGCCGCCGGCGGAGCCGTCCGCGGTGACCGCGGCGGTGACCAGGTTGTTCGCGCCGAACTTGGCGCGCAGCGCGGACATCAGGTTCTTGAAGGCCGCGGCGCCCGAGGTGTCACAGCTCAGACCGCAGGCGTTCGGGTACTCCCAGTCGATGTCGATGCCGTCGAAGACGTCGGCCCAGCGCGGGTCCTCGACCAGCTTGTAACAGGAGTCGGCGAACGCGGCGGGGTTCTGCGCCGCCTGGCCGAAGCCGCCGGACCAGGTCCAGCCGCCGAAGGACCACAGCACCTTGATGTTCGGGTACTTGGCCTTCAGCTCGCGCAGCTGGTTGAAGTTGCCGCGCAGCGGCTGGTCCCAGGTGTCGGCGACGCCGCTGACGGACTGGTCGGCGGTGAAGGCCTTGTCGTAGTCGGCGTAGGAGTCGCCGATCGCGCAAGCACCGTTGGTGACGTTGCCGAAGGCGTAGTTGATGTGGGTGATCTTGGCGGCGGAGCCGGACGTCACGAGGTTCTTGACGTTGTAGTTGCGGCCGTAGATGCCCCACTCGGTGAAGTAGCCGAGCTTGACCTTGTCGCCGGTGGGCGGGGGAGTGGTGGTGCCGCCGGTGGTGTGCACCTTGACCGCGCCGCTGACCGGGCCGGTCTGGTCGGCGGTGTCGCGGGCCTGCACGGTGTAGGAGTAGTCGGTTCCCGCGCTGAGCCCGGTGTCGGTGTACGACGTGGTCGTCACGGTCGCGACCTTGGCGCCGTCGCGCAGGACGTCGTAGTTCTTGACGCCCTTGTCGTCGGTGGCCGCGCCCCAGCTGAGCTTCACCGAGGTGTCGGTGACGGAGGAGGCGGTGGGGGTTCCGGGCGCGGAGGGCGCCGCGTCACCGGGGACGGTCGTGCCGTCGCAGCTGTCGCCGTTGAGCTTGCAGTTGGAGGGTGAGCCGGGGCCCGCGCCGTTGAAGCCGAAGGAGACGGTGGCGCCGGGGGCGACGGTGCCGTTGTAGGACTTGTTCTTCGCGGTCCAGTGGGTGCCGGAGGAGGTGACGTCGGCGTCCCAGGCGGAGGTGACGGACGTGCCGGAGGGGAAGTCCCACTCGACGGTCCAGGAGGAGATGCTCGTGGTGCCGGTGTTCTTGATGGTCCACTGACCGCCGAAGCCGGTGCCCCAGTCGCTGGTCTTGGTGAAGCTCGCCGTCGCGTTGCCCGCGGCCTGGGCGGGTCCCGCGAGGCCGACCAGACCGGCCAGGGGGAGCAGCAGGGTCGCGAACCCTGCCGCGGCGCGGTGTCTGAAGCGCATGGTGCGCCTCCTCTGTATGTGGGGATGTCAGGGGCATGACTGAGCCTTCACGCCCACGGTGCCGCGAGAATAGAAAGGTCTGGACCACGGGTCAATAGGTCTGGACCAGTTGACATTCCGGCGGGGATCCGGCTGCGTCAGATCCCCAACTCCCGGGCGATCACCGCCGCTTGCGCCCGGCTGCGCAGCTCCAGCTTCCCCAGCAGCCGGCTGACGTGCGTCTTCACCGTTGCTTCGGCCATGTCCAGCTGCTCGGCGATCCCCGCGTTGGACAGCCCCTGCCCCAGACAGGCCAGCACCTCGCGCTCCCGCCGGGTGAGAGCGTCGAGAACGGCCGGATCGGCCCGTCTCTCCCGGCCGGCGGTGGCCGCGAACTCGGCGATCAGCCGCCGGGTGACGGCCGGGGCGACGATTCCCTCGCCGCGGGCCACCGTTCGCACCGCCTCGATGAGATCGCGTGCCTCGGTGTTCTTCAGCAGAAACCCGGCCGCTCCCGCACGCAGCGCTCCGAAGACGTACTCGTCGAGGTCGAACGTCGTCAGCACCAGGACGTCGGCGAGCCCGGCCTCGACGACCTGCCGGGTCGCCGACACCCCGTCCAGGCGCGGCATCTGAACGTCCATCACCACCACGTCCGGCCGCAGCTCGCGGGCCAGTGACACCGCCCGCTCCCCGTCCTCCGCCTCCCCGACCACCTCGATGCCGGGCGCGCTGCGCAGGATGAGGACCAGCCCGGCGCGCACGGCGGACTGGTCCTCGGCCACGAGGACACGGATCACCGCGGGTCTCCTTCGGTGAGGGGCAGGGTGGCGCGTACGGCCCAGACGGCGCCCTCGGGCCCGGCCGTGAACGCCCCGCCGAGCAGCGAGGCCCGCTCCCGCATCCCGACGAGCCCGGCGCCCGAGCCCGGAGCACGGGGCGTTGCGCGAGAGCCGTAGGGACTGGTCACGACGATGTCCACGCAGTGGTCCCGGCGCGCCAGTGACACCCTGACCGGGCCGGGGGAGGCGTGCTTGAGGGCGTTGGTGAGGGATTCCTGGACGATGCGGTAGGCGGCGAGTTCGACGGGCGCGGGCAGGGGGCCGTGCATGGCGTCCAGGTGGACGTCGAGGCCGTTGTCGCGGGCGCTGTCGGCCAGTGCTTCGAGGCCGTCGAGGGTCGGGGCCGGGGCCGGTTCGTGGTCGCCGCTGCCGTCGCGCAGGATGCCGATCAGCCGGCGCATCTCGGCCAGTCCGTCGACGCTGTTCTCCCGGATGACGCCCAGCGCCTCCCGGCTGGTCGACGGGTCGTCGACGGACAGGGCGGCGGTGGAGTGGATGGCGATGGCGGACAGGTGGCCCGCGACGAGGTCGTGCAGCTCCCGGGCGACTCTGGCCCGCTCGGCGGTGACGGCCTGCGTCCGGTCCAGCTCGGCGAGCAGCGCGGTCTGCTCCGCGCGCAGCCGGGCGGCCTCCGCGGCGTCGCGGTGGTTGCGGACCAGCGCCCCGGTGGCGGCCGGGCCGAAGGAGACGACGGCCGCGCCGAGGCCGACGAACAGTGCCTGCGGACTGCGCCACCAGATCAGGAATCCGAGCGTCACGGCGATGCAGGCCAGTCCCGTGGCGACCGGCACCCGCCGGGCGGCGGCCGGTGACCCGTACAGCGCGGCGGCGTAGGCGAGGTCCGTGTACATCAGGATGGTGGCCGCGTTGCCCGTGGTGACCATGTCGAAGGCGAGGGCCAGGGATCCCGCCGCCAGCGCGAACTGCGGGCGGGTGCGGCGCAGCAGCTCCAGGGCCGCCATGACCGCGAGCGAGATCAGCCCCCACGTGGACGACAGCACCCCGCTGCCCGAGGTGTACAGGCCGAGCGCCCACATCGCGACCCCGCCGAGCAACCCGGCGACGGCGATGCGCACGTCGAACCGGTGCGGTCGGGGGAGCGTCACGGACATGCCCCCATCCAACACGGGCCGGGCGCCGTCCGCGTGCACCCCGGGAAGGGTCCGCACTGCATCTTTCGATGTACCGCGAGGTCGTCATCGGCGACGACGAAACCGGCGCCGGGCGGCGCAAGGCTGGAGAGGTGAGCGAAGGGAGCGAACCGTGATCGTCGGGCTGATCATCACCTGTGAGGTGGCGTTCTGGGTGCTGCTGGCGGCCGGGCTCGCCTTGCGCTACCTGTGGAGGATGCCCCGCACGGGCCTGGCGCTGCTGCTGTGCGAGCCGCTGCTGGAGGTGGTGCTGTTCGCGGTCACCGCGATCGACCTCAAGAACGGCGCCCAGCCGGACTGGCGGCACGGCCTGGCGGCGGTCTACATCGGTTTCACGGTGGGCCTCGGACACGCGACGATCAGGTGGGCCGACGCCCGGGTCGCCCACCGCTTCGCGGGCGGCCCGCCGCCGGTCCGTCCCCCCAAGTACGGCATGGCCCGAGCCGTCCACGAGTGGAAGGTGGCGGGCCGCTGGATCCTGGCGTCCGTGGTCGCCCTCGCCCTCCTCCAGGCTGCTGCCTGGTACGTCGGCGGCCATGGCGACACGAGCTCGCTGAGGGCGTGGCAGACGAGGATGCTGTGGCTGATCGGCATCAACGTCGTGATCGCGGCGAGCTACACGCTGTTCCCGAAACGGGCGCCGGCCGGCTCCCCCGGGAAGCCGGTGCGCTAGCGCTCGCCTCCCGGCACCCACAGCACGTCCCCGGTCTCCTTGTTGGCCGTGCGGGCCAGGATGAACAGGAGGTCGGAGAGGCGGTTGAGGTAGGTCGCGGTCAGGGGGTTCATGACGTCGCCGTGAGCCTCCAGGGCCGCCCAGGTGGACCGCTCGGCGCGGCGGACGACCGTGCACGCCTGGTGGAGCAGGGCCGCGCCCGCCGTGCCGCCCGGCAGGATGAAGGACCGCAGCTTCTCCAGCTGCTCGTTGAAGCGGTCGCAGTCCGCCTCCAGCCGGTCGATGTAGAACTGCTCCACCCTGAGCGGCGGGAACTCCGGGTTCTCCACGACCGGGGTCGACAGGTCCGCGCCCACGTCGAACAGGTCGTTCTGCACACGGGTGAGGACCTTGACGACCTCCTGGTCGAGGCCGCCCAGCGCGATCGCCGTGCCGATCACCGCGTTCGCCTCGTTGGCGTCGGCGTACGCGGCGATGCGCAGGTCGGTCTTGTGGACCCGGCTCATGTCGCCGAGGGCGGTGGTGCCCTGGTCGCCGGTCCTGGTGTAGATGCGCGTCAGATTGACCATGCGGCCAGCGTAGTTAGGCACCGGCCTTGCGGAACACTCGTGTGCCCACTGTCACGGCGAGCGCCGCGAATCCGACGGCCACCAGGGCGCCGTACAGCATGTGCGCGGTGGCGTACTCGCCGACGTAGGCGTCGCGCATGGCGTCCACCAGGTAGCGGAACGGTACGAAGTGGGACAGGACGTCCAGCCAGTCGGGGGCCAGGGTCATCGGCAGCATCAGGCCCGACAGCAGCATCGACGGCATCGAGACCGCGTTGATCAGCGGTCCGAACTCCTGCGGGCTGCGCACCTTCATCGCCACCGCGTACGACAGCGACGCCAGCGACACGGTCAGCAGTGCGACGAAGCCGAAGCCGATGAGCACACCGGGCAGGGGAGCCCGCAGTCCCATCGGCAGGGCCGCGAGCACCAGCAGCACCGCCTGGAAGACGAACACCGTGGCGTCCCGCAGGACCCGCCCGAGCAGCAGCGCGAGCCGGCTGACGGGCGTGACCCGCATCCGCTCGACCACGCCCACCCCGTTCTCCAGGATGATCATGAATCCCGCGAACAGGGCGCCGAAGAGCCCCAGTTGAAGCAGCAGACCCGGCACGAGCACCTGCCATGAGCTGCCCCTGCCGCCCAGCGGCAGGTCGGTGAGCAGCGGCCCGAAGAACAGCAGGTACAGCAGCGGCATCAGCACGCCGAAGAGCATCGCGAAGCGCGAGCGCAGGGTCTGGCGCAGGTAGCGGCCGTAGATGAGGCCGGTGTCGTGCACAAGCATGGGCGGAGTCCTATACGGCTACGGGGGTGGCGTCGGCCGGGGCGGGACCCCGGCCGGTGATGGCGAGGAACGTGTCCTGGAGCGTGGCGTCGATCGAGCCGCCGTGCTGCAGCTTGAGCGCGGTCGGCGTGCCCTCGGCGACGACCGTGCCCTTGTCGACGATCACCAGGCGGTCGGAGAGGGCGTCGGCCTCGTCGAGATAGTGCGTGGTGAGGAAGACGGTCGTGCCGTGCCCGCCGCGCAGCCGCCGCACCAGGTCCCACAGGTCGGCCCGGCTGCCGGGGTCCAGTCCGGTGGTCGGCTCGTCGAGGAAGAGCACGCGCGGGCGGTGGGTGAGCGCCATCGCGATGTCCAGCCGGCGCCGCTGGCCACCGGAGAGCGCGCCGCACTTGCGGTCGAGCAGGTCGGTGAGGTCCAGGTCGCGGGCGAGCTCGCCGGCGCGGGCGACGGCCTCGCTCTTGCTCAGCCGGTACATCCGCCCCTGCGTGACGAGTTCCTCCCGCACGCTGATCTGCGGGTCGACGCCGCCGGACTGGGCGACGTACCCGCAGGCCCGGCGCACGCCGACGGGGTCGGTCGCCAGGTCGTGCCCGGCGACGACGGCGGTGCCGCCGGTCGGTTTCAGCAGGGTGGTCAGCATCCGCAGGGTGGTCGTCTTCCCAGCGCCGTTGGGCCCGAGGAAGCCCAGGATCTCGCCCTCGCGGACGGTGAGGTCGATGCCGCGTACGGCCTCGACGGGGCCGTGCTTGGTCGTGAAGGTGCGCGCGAGTCCGCTCGCGCTGATGACTGCTGGCATGCCTCCCAGAAAAACAGAGTCCCTTGAATTTTGCAATGACTCCAAAAATTGTGTGAACCCAGCGAAGCTAGGATGAGGGCATGGCAGAGGGGCTCAGGGAGCGGAAGAAGCGGCAGACCCGGCAGTACATCTCCGATGTGGCCACGGGGCTGTTCCTGGAGCGCGGCTTCGACGCGGTGACGGTCGCGGAGATCGCGGACGCGGCGGACGTCTCCGTCAACACCGTCTACAACTACTTCCCCGCCAAGGAGGACCTGTTCCTCGACCGCTCGGCCGGCGTCGTCGACCGGCTGGCCCGCTGGGTCCGGGGCCGCGACACGGGGGAGTCCGCCGCCCGCGCCGTCCTGCGGGAGCTGCGCGAGGAGGTCGAGGCCGTCTCACCGCGCGTCGGCCTGATGGAGGGCTACAGCCGCTTCATGCGCGTCATCCAGGAGGCGCCGACGCTGCGGTCCCGGCTGTGGAGCCTTCAGCAGGAGAGCCACGACAATCTGCGGGCGGCGCTGGCCGAGGAGACCGGCGCCGCCGACGGCGACGCACTGCCGGACCTGATGGCCGGCCAGATCTGCTGGATCTACGAGACGGTGTTCGCCGCGATCGGCCGCGAGATGCTCAAGGGGCGGACGCCGGCGGAGGTGTCCCGGGAAACACTTCAGCTCCTCGACGAGGTCGAGGAGTTGCTGAGCGAGCGGGTGCTGGGGTACGCGGTCCGCGAGGGCTGACCCGTCCACAGGGGCCTGCGAGGCGGCTGCGCCGACGGTCGCGATGGGCCGCCGGGGCGATCTCGGGACCGGCGGTCATACCTGCCGGACTGGCGTGGCTCCTCGGGATGGCGCGGTACGAACTCGGTACGGCGTTCGAGCCCGGCTCCGGCGACCCCTCCGGCAGCCGGCCGCCTTGACGGCCGGTCAGGGAGGGTTCTTCGGGCGTGCCCGGCGCGTCGATGGTGTGCCGTGGACACCGGCCGGGAACTCGGCGGCGCCGACGGGGAACTCGATCCGGTCGGCGTTGTCCGTGCGGACGGTGGCAAGAGGTGGCCCCGCAGTCAAGATCACTGAGCCCCGGCCCGTCGGCGCCTCACACCCGTGGCGGCCGGCTCTCGGCTGCCGCCCGGCCGTTCCCCCGACACGGCGTCACATCCCCCGCACGTTCCGACGTGACCGGCGTCTCACCCCGTGAGACGTGAAACGCGTTACTAACTCCGCCGCGCCGCCCCTCACGGGCGCTAGTGTCCGCCGGAGAGAAGTTGGCCCCTGCGCGACCCTCCCCCTGCCCGGTGGCGCCTCGGTGAGTTCCGTCCCGAGGTGCCGGGCGCACCCTCCGAGCGGACGAGGGGACGGGACGCCGGGGCCTGACGACAGCGCGTATCAGGGGAGTCGCACAGTGGCACGGAAGCTCGCCGTCATCGGGGCCGGTCTCATGGGGTCCGGCATCGCCCAGGTCTCCGCGCAGGCGGGCTGGGACGTCGTCCTGCGCGACGTCACCGACGAGGCACTCACCCGCGGCACCGACGGCATCAAGGCGTCGTACGACAAGTTCGTGAGCAAGGGCAAGCTCGCCGCACAGGACGCCGAGGCCGCCCTCGCCCGCATCACGCCGACCACCGATCTGGACGCCGCGGCCGACGCCGACCTCGTCGTCGAGGCCGTCTTCGAGAAGCTCGAGGTCAAGCACGAGATCTTCCGCGCCCTCGACAAGATCGTGCGCCCGGAGGCCGTCCTCGCCTCCAACACCTCCGCCATCCCGATCACCAAGATCGCCGCGGCCACCGAGCGCCCCGAGCGGGTCGTCGGCGTGCACTTCTTCTCGCCGGTGCCGATGATGCAGCTCGTCGAGCTGGTCCGCGGCTACAAGACCAGCGACGAAACCCTCGCCACCGCCCGCGAGTTCGCCGAGTCCGTCGGCAAGACCTGCATCGTCGTCAACCGGGACGTCGCCGGGTTCGTGACGACCCGTCTGATCTCCGCGCTCGTCGTCGAGGCCACCAAGTTGTACGAGTCCGGTGTCGCCACCGCCGAGGACATCGACATCGCCTGCAAGCTGGGCTTCGGCCACGCCATGGGCCCCCTCGCCACCGCCGACCTCACCGGGGTCGACATCCTGCTGCACGCCACCAGCAACATCTACACCGAGTCCCAGGACGAGAAGTTCGCCCCGCCGGAGCTGATGCGCCGGATGGTGGACGCCGGTGACATCGGGCGCAAGAGCGGGCAGGGCTTCTACACGTACTGATCACCGCACTCACCCCGGAGAGGTCACTCTCCGGGGTGAATCAGGTATCGGTTCGCTCACAGCCAGCAACCGCACCGCCACCGGCGCAGTCAGACCTGGCACACCCACGTCATGGAGTAGCCACCGCACTCACCCGAGGAGCGCATATGCACATCAGGGGCGACCACGTCGAGCTGGTCGTCGGGGGCCGCCTCGACGTCCGCAGCGCGGCGGACGCCCGTACGGTCCTGCACGCGGCGGTCGACGACGGCGTCGGCGACCTCGTGCTCGACCTGTCAGAACTGGACTCCTGGGACGCCACCGGGCTCGGCGTCATCATGGGTGTCCACCGCCGGGCCGGCCGCTGCGGCCGCCGCCTGGTGCTGCGCGGCGTACCGCCGCAGATGCAGCGCCTGCTGGTGGCGACCCGGCTGCACCGCATCCTCGCCATCGAAGGCGGCCTCGCCGTGGACTCCCTGCCCCGGGTGTAGCCCCGTCGCGGACCCCCGCCCCGGGTAGCTCCCGCGGCTGTGACCGCGATCCGTTCCCACGGGTGTGACCGCGAAGATCTGTTCCCACGGGTGTGACCCCGGCGCCCGGGGGCACCCGGCGCACGGCCGAGACCCGGCGAAACGCCCCACGCGCCCAATCCTCACCGGACTGTGACGTCTCGGGCGGCGCGGTACCCCGGGCTGTCGGAGATACTGAGCGAAGGTTTACGGTTCGTCTGCCCGCCGCCCGCAACCCTCGACCGGGCACCGGACCAGAAGCGACAGCGCAGTGTGCAGCAAGGCCGGGAGGGGCTACCGCCACACGACGCTTTTGGGGGGCTTGAAACCTATGGACCCGAACACCCGGGGGCCCGAGGAGCACGGCCGCGAGGATGACGGCCACGCGCCGCGCCCGCGCCCGTCCAGGGACCCCCTCACACCCGACCTCGGCCAGCACGGGCCCGCGCAGGCCCGCATGGTCCAGGTCGTCTCCGGGGACCTCCTGCTCACCGTCAACCCCGTCGACGGCAGCGAGATAGAACCCTGCCCGCCCGCCGGACTCCCCGAACGCCCCACCCGGCGCAGCGCCGCCGACCGCGCGGACGCCGACCGCGCCGCCGCGCCACCCGTCCCGCCCGGACCCGCCCGGCCCGCGCTGCCGCTGCTGGGCCGCGACGAGGAACGCGAGCGCCTGGTCCGCCTCCTGGCCCGCGGCCGCTCCGTACGCCTCACCGGCCCCGCCGGTTCCGGCCGCACCAGCCTCCTCGACCTGGCCGCCGAGGACTGCGCGGACCTCGCCCCCGACGGTGTCGTCCGCCTGAACGGCTTCCACCGCACCGCCGACGATCTGCTGCACGACCTCCTGCACACCGTGCACAGCGCGCCCCGCCACCGCCCGGCCCGCGAGGAACTGCTGGAGTGCGTCCGTGACATCGGCGCCGTCGTCGTCCTCGACGACCTGGAGTTCGGCGGGGCGGCGCTCGACGAGCTGCTCGACGCCACCCCCGAGTGCGCCTGGCTGTTCGCCGCCACCCCCGACGTCGCCGCACCGTCCGCCGGCTCCGCCGTCGAGGAGGTCTTCCTCGGCGGACTCGACCGGGCCGGCGGCGTCGAGCTCATCGAGCAGTCCCTCGGCCGCGTCCTCACCGAGGACGAGGCCAACTGGGCGGGCGACCTGTGGTTCGAGTCCGAGGGCCTGCCGCTGAGGTTCGTCCAGGCGGGCGCCCTGCTGCGGCAGCGCGACCGGCTGCGCGCCGGCGTCGACGCGGTCGACGAGTACGGCGTCTTCGAGGACGCGGTGCCCCTCGACGCCCCCGTGCCGGACGAACCGGACGAGGACGTACCGCTGCCCGCTCTCGGCGAGGCCGCGGCGCCCGCCCCGCTGCTCGCGTCCCGCCTCAGCGCGTCCGCCCGCGCCACCCTGCGCTTCGCCGTCGCCCTCGGCGGCGAGGTGCCGCACCAGGCGCACCTGCCCGCCCTCGTCGGCGACACCCACGCCGACGCCGCGCTCGGCGAACTCGCCGCCTGCGGACTGGTCTCCCCGGTCGGCTCCCGCTACCGGCTCGCCGCCGGCGTCCAGACCCAGCTGGAGGCCGCCGGATACGCCGACGACGCCACCGAGCAGGCCCGTACCGCCGCCCGGCACTACACCTGGTGGGCCGGGCATCCCTCGGTCACCCCCGAACGGGTCTGCGCCGAGGCCGACGCCGTTCTCGCCGCCCTCACACCGCTCGTCTCCGCGGGGCCCGACGAGGAGGACGGCGAGCACACGGCCGTCGCGCTCGCCCGCGCCGCCGCGCCCGCGTTCGCCGCGGGCCTTCAGTGGGGCGCCTGGGAGCGGGCCCTGCGCGCGGGCGCCGAGGCGTCGCGGCTCGCGGGAGAGGTCGCCGAACAGGCCTACTTCCACCACGAACTGGGCGTCCTCGCGCTGTGCGCCGGCCGGCTCGACCGGGCCCGTGCCGAACTCGAGGCGTCCGTCGGGCTGCGCGGCGCGGTCTCCGACAAGCGCGGGACGGTCGCGGGCCGCCGCGCTCTCGCTCTCGTCGCCGACCGCGCGGGTGATGTGCCGGGCCTCCCGGTGACGGCGGGGGAGGAGGTGGCGGCCGCCCGCTCCGAGGAGTCCGCCTCCCCGGCGGCCGGTGTGCTCGCGCCGATTCCGCCGCTGCCCCGGCCCGCCCCGGACGACGGCGTCACCGTCGTCGCCCACCAGGCCGCTCCCGCTCCCCACGGCCCCGCGGCGGGGCGGCGCGGCGGCATCAGGGGCCTGGCCCGCCGCAATCTCGTCGCGGCCGGCGCCGGGGCGCTGCTCGTCGCCGTGCTCGGTACGGTCGTGACGCTGGGCGCCACTTCCGACAACGACGCGCACACCCCGTCCGACCAGGTCGGCGTCACCCCGTCCGCCGGCCAGGACCTCGACGACGGCACTCTGGGCGCCGACGCTCCGCAGAAGAACGGCGACGACCCCCGCGGCGCCACCGGCACCCCGGCCGCCCGCCCCACGGACCCGGGCCCCGACGGCACCTACGGCACGGCGGACGACCCGACGCCGACCACGGCGGCGGGACCGTCGGACCGGCCGACGGGGACGCAGCAGACGGGGGGAGGGGCCCCCACGCAGCCGTCGGAACCGGCGACGAACCCGCCGACGACGAAGACCTCGTCGAAGCCGACGACGTCCCCGAAGCCCTCGACGCCCACTTCGTCGTCTCCCTCGCCCACCGAAACGGAGACGACGGGACCGTCCACGTCGCCGACCGACACGTCGTCCCCTTCCACCTCCAACACCGCGAGCGGCCCCGCCTCCTCCAGTGCCCCGGCGGGATCCAGCAGCTCGGCGAGCGCGCCGCAGAGCGGCACGGCGAGCAGCACGGAGTCGGTGATCTGACTCCGCGTACGGCGAAGGGCCGGCCCCTCGACCGGGGCCGGCCCTTCCGTACGGTGTGACGTCGCTCAGAACAGCCGGAGCTTGTCGTCCTCGATGCCGCGCAGGGCGTTGTAGTCCAGGACCTGGCAGCCGATGCCGCGGTCCGTGGCGAGGACGCGGGCCTGCGGCTTGATCTCCTGCGCCGCGAAGATGCCGCGCACCGGTGCGAGATGCGGGTCGCGGTTGAGGAGCTCCAGGTAGCGGGTGAGCTGCTCGACGCCGTCGATCTCACCGCGCCGCTTGATCTCCACCGCGACGGTCCGGCCTTCGGCGTCCCGGCACAGGATGTCCACGGGGCCGATCGCGGTCATGTACTCGCGCCGGATGAGCGTGTAGCCCTCGCCGAGGGTCTCGATGCGGTCGGCGAGCAGTTCCTGGAGGTGCGCTTCCACGCCGTCCTTGATCAGGCCGGGGTCGACACCCAGTTCGTGCGAGGAGTCGTGGAGGATCTCCTCCATCGTGATGATCAGTTTCTCGCCCGCCTTGTTGACGACGGTCCAGACGCCCTCCTCCTCGCCGGTGCCCTCCTTCAGCGTGCACGGCGGCGACATCCAGTTCAGGGGCTTGTAGGCCCGGTCGTCGGCATGGATGGAGACGCTGCCGTCCGCCTTGACCAGGATCAGTCGGGGCGCGGAGGGCAGGTGGGCGGTGAGCCGGCCGGCGTAGTCCACGGAGCATCGGGCAATGACGAGACGCATGGTCGGCAACGCTACTCGACGGACACCCGTGCACGCGATTCGCCCGGTGAGCCGCCCCTAATCTCCCTGATTCCGCCTGTTCCACACTGGCCGATTGTGTGCCCAACTGGGCGTTCCTATCTGCCCATTCGCCTGGTGCCGTCACGGTCTGTTGCCTACCGTAGAAAACGGGAGGTCGCTATGCGTGTACTCACCGTGTTCGGTATTTCGGCATCGCGGGCTCCCCTTTCCGTGTCCGGCAACCCCTGCTGTGCGGGGGTGCGAGAGGAGAACCCATGTCGCTCGACGTCTCACCGGCCCTACTCGAACAGGCCGAGCGAGGCGAGGTCGACGAAGCAGCATTCGTCGACTGCGTCCGGACCTCCCTGCCCTACGCATGGGAGATGATCAGCTCCCTGGTGGCCCAGCTGAAGGTGGACGGCGGCGAGTTCGCCGACAACCAGACGCCCCCGCCGGACGAGCAGGCACGCGGCCAGCTGCTGCGCGCGCTCGCCAGTGACGCGATACGCGGTGCCCTGCAGCGGCACTTCGGTGTGCGGCTGGCCTTCCAGAACTGCCACCGCGTGGCGGTGTTCCCGCTCGACTCCTCCGTGGACGAGACGCTGGCGCGCTTCACCTCGATCCGCAACCAGCTGCTGAACCAGTCCCCGGAGCTGCGGGACTGCTGACGCGGTGAGGTCTCCCGCTTGCCGCTCCGCCCGGGGAGGTGCAGACATCGAAACCGGAGCGGCAAGCTCCCCGGGACGCTCTCAGGGCAGATGGGGGAGTACCTCGGCGCCCAGGCGCCGGACGTTCTCCTCCGTCGCCGCGAGGTCGCCCGAACCCTCCACCAGCAGGGCGAACCGGGAGATACCGGTCCGCTCGCCGGTCGCCGTGAGCCGGTCGACGGCGAGCCGCGGCGTGCCCACCGGGTGCAGCCCGCACAGCAGCTCGGTGTACGCCAGCGGGTCCCGCATCCGCCGCTGCCTGCCGTCGACGGTGACATGGGCGTCGAGCCCCTGCTTCAGCCAGCCCGGCATGGCCTTGGTCAGTGTCTCCACCGCGTCCGTGCGCCGGTCGGCGAGCTGGCAGACGCCGGCCGAGACATGCGCGGCCGACCGGATCTCGTCCTCGTCGCGGCCCGCCGCCCGAGCGGACCGCCGCCACAGGGCGACCATCTCGGCCTTCTCCTCGTCCCCGATGTGCATCCCGAGCAGCATGGGCAGTCCGCGCTCGGCCGCCAGCCGCACGCTCGACGGCGAGGTGCACGCCACGATCACCTCCGGGCCCGGGTCGTCCGTGAGCGCCTCCGACGGCCTCGGTACGACGGACACCTCGCGGAAGCGGAACCGCTCGCCGTCCGCCGACACCCGCGCGTCGCGCAGCCAGCGCGTCAGCAGATCGAGTGATTCCGGGAAGCCGTGCTCGTACGCCCCGAGGCCCGAGCCGAACACCTCGAGGTCCACCCACGGCCCGCCCCGGCCCACGCCCAGCGAGAACCGGCCGCCACTCGTCAGATGCAGCAGCGCGGCCTGCTCGCCGAGCGCGACGGGATGCGCCGTCGGCAGCACGCTGACCGCCGTGCCCACCCGCAGCCTGCGGGTACGGCCCAGCAGCAGCGCGGCCAGGGTGACGGCCGACGGGCACGTGCCGTAGGGCACGAAGTGGTGCTCGGCCAGCCAGGCCGTGTCGAGCCCCGCCTCCTCGGCGACCTCCGCGGAGCGGACCGCGCGGTGCAGCGCCTCTCCCGGGCCCTGGCCGGGGAACTGGGCCGCCAACACGAAACTTCCAACGCGCATCGCTTTTCCTGCTTCCTCGGCTCCGACGCGGAGCTCCCCCACCCGGCATAACCGTCTGACACGTGCCGAGGACACGGCCTGACGGAGTAATTTGCGGATTGTCGGGAGAATCCCGGGGAACGCCGGGCCCCGCAGGGGCACTTGGCGAGGCGCTCCCCCCGTCCCGGAGCGGGGAGTACCCCGGAGCGCGCCGCGTACGCTGGAAACGGCCCGTGCCCCCTGTATAGCTCCGTGAGGTGTTCCGTGTCCCCGCGTCGCAACCGCCCCAAGGCTTCCGGCTCGCCCGGCCGCAGCGCCGAGGACGACCAGTCGAGCCGGTACGGCGGCTGGCAGTCGTCGGTGAGCTGGCAGGGCGAGCACTGGAGCGTGCGGCACGTGGCGGGTGCGAGCGCCCAGGGCAAGAGCTACCGCTGCCCGGGCTGCGACCAGCTGATCCCCGACGGCGTCCCGCACGTCGTCGCCTGGCCCGAGCACGCGGGTGTCGACGACCGCCGCCACTGGCACAAGGCCTGCTGGAACGCGCGGGACCGCCGCACCACGCGGGTGCAGCGGTCCCGGAACGCGCCGAAGTTCTAGTACGCCCTCACACGTCGTACGCCCTCACGCCTCCTGTGCCTCCAGGCGTCCTGAGCCCCTACGCGTCTTACACCCCTATACGTCCCGCTTCTCCAGCAGCGCCCACGCGGCGGCGAACGCGGCGGCCGTCGCGACGAGGGCGATCCACAGCGGGTCCCAGCCGGAGGGGCCGTTCTCGCCGATGGACGTCGTGTAGAACACGCCGAGCTGGGTCGGGATCGAGTAGTCGAACAGGAACTCGCGGACCTTCTGCAGCGACTCCGTCACCATGAACAGCGCGAGCACCAGCGGGGCCAGCACCAGACCGATCATGATCGTGATGGCGCCGGCCGAGTGCCGGATGATCGAGCCGATCAGCAGGGAGAACAGGGCGAGCAGCGCCATGTAGAGCGAGACGCCGACGGTGGCCTTGAACCACTCCCCGCCGGTCGCCTCCTTCGCGTCGGAAAGGATGCCGGTCAACGCGAACGAGACGAACGCGGTCGACACCAGCGTGACCGTGAACACCACCGTGAACAGCACGATCGCCTTCGCCGTCAGCACCCGGGCGCGCGTCGGGCAGGCCACCGTCGTGGTGCGGATCATGCCGGTGCCGTACTCGGAGGCCGTGGTCAGCACCCCGAGGGTGATGACGCAGACGCTGCCCAGCAACACCCCGAACAGGCCGAACGGCAGCGGGCTGCTGCTCGCCAGGTCCTCCGGCGAGGCGTTGGCCGCGAGGAGCGCGCCGGTCATCAGGCCGATGCCGACGACGAGCAGCACGAACACCCCGAGCGTCCACAGCGTGGAGCGCACCGAGCGCAGCTTGGTCCACTCGGAGGCGACGGCGTGCCCGAGGTGCGTGCGCACGACCGGGATCGGCGAGGTGTAGGCGGGGGCGCCGGGCGCCGGCTGCCAGGTCGGCGCGGCCTGCGGCGTCGGGAACTGGGGCGAGCTCATCGGGCGTCCTCGGACTGGGCGGTGGTCGGTTCGGCGGAGGATGCGGCGGACGCGGGCGACTGGGCCTGCGGCGCCGGGGCCCCGGCGGGGGCCTGCGGCGCGGGGGCCTGCGGGGCGACCGGCTGGGCGGGGGCCTGCTGGGCGTACGGGTTCACCGGGGCCGCGCCCGGTGCCTGCGGGGCGCCGTACGGAGCCGCGTGGGGTGCCTGCGGGGCGCCGTACGGGCCCGGGCCGCCCTGGGGCGGCGGGAACGGCTGCCCGCCCTGCTGGGGCGGCGGCGGGGCGTACCAGCCGGGCTGGCCCTGCCCGGGCACCGGCATCGGCGGTTCGGCGCCCGGCGGCAGCGGCTGCTGGAAGGCGGCCTTCTGGTCGATCGTGGAGCGGTAGTCGACGGCCGTCTGCGTCATCCGCATGTACGCCTCTTCCAGCGAGGCCTGGTGCGGGCTCAGCTCCCACAGGCGTACGTCGTGCTCGTGGGCGAGGTCGGAGATGCGCGGCAGCGCCAGTCCCGTCACCCGCAGCGCGCCGTCCTGCTCGGGCAGCACCTGGCCGCCGGCCTCGGTGAGCGCGGCCGTGAGCTTCTCACGCTGCTGCGGCTCGCTGTCGGGGGTGCGCACCCGCGCGAAGCCGGCGGAGTTCGCCGCGATGAAGTCCTGCACGCTCATGTCGGCGAGCAGCTGACCGCGCCCGATGACGATGAGGTGGTCGGCGGTCTGCGCCATCTCGCTCATCAGGTGGGAGGAGACGAACACCGTGCGCCCCTCGGCGGCGAGCGCCTTCATCAGGTTGCGCACCCACAGGATGCCCTCCGGGTCGAGGCCGTTGACCGGCTCGTCGAAGAGCAGCACCTGCGGGTCGCCGAGCAGCGCGGCGGCGATGCCGAGCCGCTGGCCCATGCCGAGCGAGAAGCCCTTGGAGCGCCGCTTGGCCACGTCCTGGAGGCCGACCACGCCGAGCACCTCGTCGACGCGGCGGGCCGGGATGCCGGACAACTGCGCCAGGCTCAGCAGGTGGCTGCGGGCGGAGCGGCCGCCGTGCACCGCCTTGGCGTCCAGCAGGGCGCCGACCTGGCGGGCCGCGTTGGGCAGCCGGCGGTAGGGGTGGCCGCAGATCGTGACCGACCCGGCGGTGGGGTTGTCCAGGCCGAGGATCATCCGCATCGTCGTCGACTTGCCCGAGCCGTTCGGCCCGAGGAAGCCGGTGACGGCGCCGGGCCGTACCTGGAAGGAGAGGTTGTACACAGCGGTCTTGTCGCCGTAGCGCTTTGTCAGGCCGACTGCTTCGATCATGCTCCGCACCCATCGCAAGGTTCAGGACAGCGGGGCACACGCCCCCGTAAGGGTTAGGAGGATATCCAGGAGCTGACGGTTCCACCCAAGAGAAGGCAAAGACCGAGCCGGGGCCGGTCCGGGTCCGGGTCCCGGTCCGGGGCTAGGCGTCGCGCCGCTTCAGCAGGAGGTATCCGCCGGCCAGGACCGCCGCCACCCACGCCACCATGATCCCGAGGCCGCCCCAGGGGCCGTACGGGGTGTCGTCGCCGACCGGGGTGACCACCTGCATGATCTTGCTGCCGGCCTGGTCGGGCAGGTACCGGCCGATCTTCTTCGTCGCGCTGACGTTGCCGAGGATGTTCGAGATCAGGAAGAAGAACGGCATCAGGATGCCGAGCGACAGCATCGGCGAGCGCAGCATCGCGGCGACGCCCATCGAGAACATCGCGATCAGGGTCATGTACAGCCCGCCGCCGAACACCGCGCGCAGCACCCCGGGGTCGCCGATCGAGGCCCGGTGCTCACCCAGCATCGCCTGCCCGAGGAAGAACGTGGCGAAGCTGGTCGCCATGCCGACCACCAGCGCCAGCCCCGTCGCGACGGCCACCTTGCTGAACAGGAACGTGCCGCGCCGGGGCACCGCGGCCAGCGAGGTGCGGATCATGCCGGTGCTGTACTCGTTCGACACCACCAGCACCCCGAACACGATCATCGCGAGCTGGCCGAGGGTCATCCCGGCGAAACTGATGAAGGTCGGGTCGAAGGAGAGCCGGTCGCTGCGGCTCATGTTGTCGAACTCGTTCTTCGACAGCGCCGAGATCAGCATGCCGAGGGCGATGGTGACCACCACGGCGAGGGAGAGCGTCCAGACCGTGGACGCCACCGACCGGATCTTGGTCCACTCCGAGCGGATGACCTGGACCGCCGCCATGGCTCAGTCCCCCTTCTGCCAGCCGGCGCCCCACGGCTCCTGCGGCGCCGGGGGTGTGCCGTCGTGTGCGTGGTACTCCACCGCCTGCGCGGTCAGCTGCATGAACGCCTCCTCCAGCGAGGCCTGCTGACCGCTCAGCTCGTGCAGCACGATCTGGTGCTGCGCCGCCAGCTCACCGATCTGCTCGCTCTTGCCGCCCTCCACCTCCAGCACCCCGCTGCCGGTCTCCACGACGGTGATCCCCGCCTGGTGCAGCACGTCCAGCAGCCGCTCGCGCTGCGGGGTGCGGATCCGTACGAAGGCGCGGGAGTTGTGGGCGATGAAATCGGCCATCGAGGTGTCGGCCAGCAGCCGGCCCTGTCCGATGACGACGAGATGGTCCGCGGTGAGCGCCATCTCGCTCATCAGATGGGACGAGACGAACACCGTCCGCCCCTGCGCCGCCAGCGACTTCATCAGGTTGCGGATCCAGTGGATGCCCTCCGGGTCGAGGCCGTTGACCGGCTCGTCGAACATCAGGATCCGCGGATCGCCGAGCAGCGCGGCGGCGATGCCGAGCCGCTGCCCCATGCCGAGCGAGAAGCCCTTGGTCTTCTTCTTCGCCACCGCCGTGAGACCGACCGTCTCCAGCACCTCGCGCACCCGGCGGGTGGGGATGCCGTTGCTCTGCGCGAGGCACAGCAGGTGGTTGTAGGCGCTGCGCCCGCCGTGCCAGGCCTTCGCCTCCAGCAGCGCGCCGATGTACGTCAGCGGGTCCTTCAGCTGGTCGTAGTGGATGCCGTCGATCCGCACATCCCCGGCCGTGGGCCGGTCCAGGCCCAGGATCATCCGCATGGTGGTCGACTTGCCCGCGCCGTTGGGACCGAGGAAGCCGGTGACGATGCCGGGTCTGACGGTGAAGCTCAGATTGTTCACCGCCACCTTCTCGCCGTACCGCTTGGTCAGCCCCTCGAGCTCGATCATGCGGCCACGCTAAGACGGAACGAAGCCCTCCGCCAGTGCTGGCGGAGGGCTTCTTCAGTCGTTCGGACGCCGTACCCCGGGCGTTGTGAACCGGTCAGCGCGACTGCTGCGCCGGCACCCCACGAGAGACCTGCTCGTCGTCGCCCGGCGTGCCCGCGGCAGCGACCGCCGCACCGGTCAGCGTGGCGAGCATCTCGCGGACGTTCGTCAGCTGGGCGTTGATGGAGTCGCGGCGGTTGGTGAGCGCCGCGAGCTCGCGCTCCGATTCCGAGCGGATGCGGTCGGCCTTGGCGTTGGCGTCGGCCACGATGTCCTCGGCCTGGCGCTGAGCCGTCTCCACCGTCTGGCGGGCGCGGCGCTCGGCGTCCGTGCGCAGCTTCTCCGCCTCCAGACGCAGCTGCTCGGCGCGGTGCTCGATCTCCGCGAGCCGCTTCTCGGCCTTGGCCTGACGGGAGGCCAGGTCGCGCTCGGACTGCTCACGGCGCTTGGCGAGGTTCGTCTCGAAGTCGGCGGCGGCCTGCGCGGCCTTGGCGCGGGTCTCCTCGAAGAGGGCGTCCGCCTCCTCACGCTTGGACTGCGCGTCCTTCTGCGCCTCGGTGCGCAGCTGCGCCGCGTCGGCCTTGGCCTTCTCGACGATCCGGACGCCCTCGTCCTCGGCCTTCGCCTTGCGGTCGGCGGCGTAGGACTCCGCGTCGTTGCGCACCTGCTGGGCCGCCGACTCGGCGAGGTCGCGGTGCTGCTCGGCGGCGCGCCGGGCCTCCTCGCGCAGCTCCTTGGCCTCTTCCTCGGCAAGGCGCAGGATCTTCTCGACGCGCGCGCCGAGCCCGGCGTAGGACGGCTCGGCGTCCGTCACCTGAGCCTGGGCGTTCTGCGTCTCGAGGTGCAGCTCCTCGATGCGCTTCTCCAGAGCGGTGATACGGGAGAGGGCCTGGTCACGGTCGGAGACGAGCTTGGAGATACGTTCGTCCACCTGAGCGCGGTCGTACCCACGCCGCACAAGCTCGAAGCCGTAGGGGGAAGTGTCGCTCATGGGGTTCCTGTCGAATGAGACCGGTGAGGTGATAGGTGGAATCCTAGGGGTCAGAACGGCGTGTCATCGAGCGGATACGTGTTTGATCTGGAGAATGACACCCCTTTTGGGTGGCTGATCGGCGGACCACTTGCCAAGACACCGTCAAAGGCCCAGCCCAGGACCGTCGGACATCGCCGCGTCACTTCCGCTTCCCCTCCGTGCCGTTGGCTCAGACTGGCCCGTCGCCGCCCGCCGGCGCTACCCGTCCGACGACTTGCCACCCGAACGAGGGGCGCCGACCGTCGCACCGGCCTTGACCGCCGAGTCCTTGGGAGGTGAGGGGGCTTCGAAGGACTCCAGCGCCTCCAGCACGTCCTGGACGCGGGAGATCTCGGCGTTGATGTCCTCGCGACGCCGCACCAGGACCTCCAGCTCGCGCTTGCCCTCCTCGACCGTGCGCCGCGCCTCGCGGACCGCCTCGGCCTTGAGCTCCTCGGCCTCCTTGACCAGCCTGGCCTTCTTCTGCTCGGCCTCCTTGAGCAGCCCCTCGGCCTTCTTCACGGCGGCGATACGGACCTTGCCCGCCTCGGAGTTGGCCTCCGAGACGATCTCCTTGGCCTTCGCCTCCGCCTTGGCCAGCTGCTCCTCGGCGGCCTTGATGAGCGCGTCGCAGCGGTCGCCGGTCGACTTCATCGTCTCGGCGGCCTCGCGGCGGGCCCGCTCGTGCAGCTCCTCGATCTCGGAGGTGATGCGGTCGCGCAGCTCCTCCGCCCGCTCCCTTATCTGCGTGGCGTCCCGGCGCGCGCCGACCAGCAGCTCGTCCGCGTCCGAACGGGCCTTCTCCACCATCTGGTTGCCCTCGATGGTCGACTCGGAGACGATCCGCTCGGCCTCCTTGCGGGCCGCGCCGACCATCGTGTCCGCCTGAGACTCGGCGTCCGCGGTCGTCTTCAGCGCCTGCTGCTGCGCCTCGGTGAGCAGCTTGTCCGCCTCGGCCGTGGTCTCCGTGATGAGCTTGTCGACCTGCTCGGCGGCCTCGCTGCGCCGCTTGTTGGCGTCCTTGCGGGCCTCGTCCAGGGTGCGCTCGGCCTCCTCGCGGGCGGTCGTGACCAGCCGCTCGGCCTCCTTCGCCGCCTCCGCCTTGACCCGCTCGGACTCGCTGCGGATCCGCTCGGCGTGCTGCTGGGCGCTGCCGACCGTCTCGGCGGCCTCGGCACGCAGCCGCTCCGCCTCCGCCGTGGCGTCCCCGACCAGCTTCTCCGCCGTGGCGACCGACTCCGAGCGGACCCGCTCGGCCTCCTCGAGCGCCTCGGTGCGGACGCGTTCGGCCTCCGCGGCGGTCTCGGTGCGCAGCCGGTCGGTCTCGGCGACGGTCTCGGCGCGCAGCCGGTCGGTCTCGGTGACCGTCTCGGTGGTGAGGCGTTCGGCTTCGCCGCGGGCCTCGCTGATGAGGGTGTCGGCCTGTGTCGCGGCGTCCGAGCGGATGCGGTTGGCGTCCTCCCGGGCGTCCGCCCGCGTACGGGTCGCGTCCTGGTCGGCCTGCGCCCGGATGTCGGCGGCCTCGGTGCGCAGCCGGTCGGCCTCCTCCCGCCCCTGCGTGCGGACCCGCTCGGCCTCCTCGAGCGCCTCGGTGCGGACGCGTTCGGCCTCCGCGACGGTCTCGGTGCGCAGCCGGTCGGTCTCGGCGACCGTCTCGGTGGTGAGGCGTTCGGCTTCGCCGCGGGCCTCGCTGATGAGGGTGTCGGCCTGCGTCGCGGCGTCCGAGCGGATGCGGTTGGCGTCCTCCCGGGCGTCCGCCCGCGTACGCGCCGCCTGCTGGTCGGCCTGCGCGATGGTCTCCGACGCCTCGGTGCGCACCCGCTGCGCGTGCTCGGCGGCGTCCGAACGCATCCGCTCGGCCTCCGCGACGGCCTCCGCCACCGTGTGCTCGGCGAGCGCCTTCGCGGCCTGCGACTCCTCGTTGGCCTCGCGGCGCAGCCGCGCGGCGTCCTCGCCCGCCCGCTCCCGCTCGGCGTAGGCGTCCGTGCGGACCCGGTCGGCCTCCTCCTGGGCCTCCCTGCGGGTGCGCTCCGCCGCGTGCTCGGCGGCGCTGCGCAGCCCGGCGATCTCGTCCTGCGCCTGCTCGTGCAACCCGGCCACGGAGTCCCGCACCTGCTGCGCGTGCTGCTCGGCCGCGGACACCATCTCGCCCGCGCGGCGCTCGGCCTCCTCGACCAGACGGGTCGCCTCGGTCTGCGCCTCCTCCACGCGCGTGCGGGCCGCCGCGAGCAGCTCCTCGCTCTGCGCGCGGGCCCGCTCACGCTCCTGGTCCGCCTCCTGGCGCGCCGAACCGAGGAGTTCCTCGGCCTCACGGCGCCGGCGGGCCGCCTCCTCCTGCGCGGCGGCCAGCGTCTCCGACGCCTCCGCCGCCAGCCGCTCGGCCGCGGCCTGCGCCTCGGCGCGCAGCCGGTCGGCGCTGTCCTGCGCCTCCGACTTCAGCCGCTCCGCCTCGGCCGCCGCCTCCGAGCGCAGCCGCACGGCGACGGCCTCACCCTCGGCTCGGGAGGCGGAGGCGTCCGCCGCGGCCTCGGTGCGCAGCCGCTCGGCCTCGGCCTCGGCCTGCTGCTGGAGCGTACGGATCCGCTCCGCGGACTCGCCGCGCAGCCGCTCGCTCTCCTCGGCGGCCTCCCGGCGGATGCGGGCGGCCTCCTCACGGGCGTCCGCGAGGGACTGCTCGGCCGCGGCGAGCCGCTCCTGCGCCTCCGACTGAAGACGCGTCAGCTCCTCGGCCGCCTCGGCCTGCCGGGCGGCCAGCGCCCGCTCGGTCTCCTCGCGCAGCTCGCGCGCGGCCCGCTCGGCGTCCGCCTTCAGCGTCTCGGCCTGCTCGGCGGCCTCCGCACGGTGCTGTTCGGCCTCCGCGCGGGTGCGCTCCAGGGTCTCCTCGGCCTGCCGGCGCAGGCTCGTCGCCCGCTCGATGGCCTCGGTGCGCACCTTCTCGCTGTCCGCGGTCGCGGTCTTGCGCAGCTCGTCGGCGTCCGCCTTGGCCTTGGCGAGCAGCTCCTCGGCGGTCTTGGCCGCCTCGTCGATCTGCTGGACGGCCTCCTTGCGGGCCTGGGCGCGGATCTTCTCGCCCTCGGCGACCGCGTCGGCGCGCAGCTGCTCGGCCTCGCCGCGCAGCCGGCGCGCCTCCTCCTGCAGCTCGACCGTCTTGGCCCGGTACTCCTCGGTGTCGTCCTTCGCCGCGCCCTTGAGCTGCTCGGCGATCTCGTGCGCCCGGGCGCGCAGCCGGTCCGCCTCGGCCTCGGCCTCGGTGCGGATGCGCTCCGCCTCCTCGGCGGCGGCCTTGCGGGTCTGCTTGGCGTCCTCGGACGCCTTGTTGAGCACGTCCTCGGCGGTCCTGGCCGCCTTCGACAGCTGGGTGGCGGCCTCCTCGGCGGTGGCGCTGCGCGCCTTCTCCGCGGCCTCGGCGAGCAGCTTCTCGGCCTCGGCGCGGGCGTCGGCGAGCAGCTGCTCGGCCTCCTCCTTGGTGGACTCGGCCTCCTTGGTGGCCTCGCCGACCAGCCGGGCGACCTGCTCCTTGGCGGTGCGCGTGCGGGTCTCGTTGGCGGCCTCGGCGCTCGCCAGCGCCTTCGCGGCGGCCTCCTTGGCCTCGGCGACCAGCTTCTCCGCCTGGGCGCGGGCCTCGCGCAGCGCGGTGTCGGCCTCGGCGATGCGGGCTTCCGCCGTACGGCTCAGCTCCTGCGCCTGACGGCGCGCGGCCTCCGACTCGCTGGCGGTGGAGGTACGCAGCTGCTCGGCGTGGTCGGTGGCCTCCTGGGCCTGGGTGGAGGCGGCGTTGAGCAGCCGCTCGGCGTCCGCGCGGGCCCGGCGCAGGAGCTGCTCGGCCTCGGCGCGGGCCGACTCGGCCTCACTGGTGAGCCGCTGGCGGGCCTCGGCGGTCAGCCGCTCGGCCTCCGCGCGGGCACTGGCCAGGGCCTGTTCGGCCTCGGCGCGGGACTCCTCCATGAGCCGGCGGGCCTGCGCCTCGGTGCGGGCGCGCAGCTGTTCGGCCCAGGCGACGTTCTCGTTGACGTGCGACTCGACCGTCGCCCGGCGTTCGGCCAGCTCCTGGTCGAGCTGCTGGCGCCGGGTCACCGCCTCCTGGTGCAGCTCGGCCTGCAGCCGCGCGGCCTGCTCGGCGTGCTCCTGGAGGATGCGCTGGGTCTGGGCGCGGGCCTGGCTCAGCTCGCGCTCGGCGTCGGCGCGGATCTGGTCGGCCTGCAGCTGGGCCTGGCGCAGCAACTGCTCGGCCTGGTAGCCGATGTCCCCGCCGTCGAAGGCGGGCCGGGACATGATGGTGCGGCGCGCCTCGTGCAGCTTGGCGCGCAGCACCTCGACCTGGTAGCCGAGGTCCTCGGCGTGCTGGATCGCCTTTTCCCGCTCGGTCTTCAGCCGTTTCATCTCGGCTTCGAACCGAGTGAGGTGGTCGACGTCAGCCGCCGGCTCCCGCTCCTGGCTCTCGTAGCCCCGCACTGCGCGGTCCCATCCGTCCCCTGGTCGCAAGTCTCTCCAACGAGCACCGTCCATCCGCCGAACGGGGCCCCCGGGTGAATGGTGTCAGATCAACGGCGGAGCATGGGCTGCTGCCCCGTCGCTCGCCCCCCTGAACCGGACCCCGGATCGGTCCCCCCGGTGACGGAGGGACCCGGCCACCGCAGGGTTGGGCGGCGACCGCACCCAACCCTACCGGCCCTTATGTACGAGGGTCAGTGCTCGTCCGACTCAACGGGGGCCGAAGTGACCAGTTCTGTCAGGACGCCATGGCAGTCCTTGGGGTGCAGGAAGGTGATCCGCGAGCCCATGGAGCCGATGCGCGGCTCGTCGTAGAGCACGCGGACGCCCTTGCCGCGGACGGCCTCGGCGTCGGCGTCCACGTCCGCGGTGCCGAAGGCGATGTGGTGGACGCCCTCGCCGTTCTTCGCGAGCCACTTGCCGACCGCGGAGTCCTCGCGGGTCGGTTCGAGCAGCTGGAGGTAGGAGGCACCCCCGTCGGACGTCTCGTTGATCTTGAGCATGGCCTCGCGCACGCCCTGCTCCTCGTTGACCTCGGTGTGGAACACCTCGAAGCCGTACGTGGCCCGGTAGAACTCGACGGTGGCGTCGAGGTCGTGGCAGGCGATCCCGATGTGGTCGATTCGCGTCAGCATGCTTGTCAGTGGAGCGCGTGCCGGGTGGTTACGCAACGTGCGCGCGATCACACCGGCGGCCCGGTGACGGCACGGAGTGCCACTCAGTACATTCGAAGTAAACCCTCGTTCACTCCTCGGTCGTGCAGGCCGGTAAGGGGATCGCAGCTCATGGCAACTGCAACGAACAGCTCGGTGATCGTCTCGGGCGCGCGGACGCCCATGGGGCGGCTGCTGGGCTCTCTGAAGTCCTTCTCCGGAGCCGACCTCGGCGGCTTCGCGATCAAGGCCGCCCTCGACCGCGCGGGGATCGGCGGCGACCAGGTGCAGTACGTGATCATGGGCCAGGTGCTCCAGGCCGGCGCGGGCCAGATCCCGGCGCGCCAGGCGGCCGTCAAGGCGGGCATCCCCATGAACGTCCCGGCGCTCACCATCAACAAGGTGTGTCTGTCCGGCCTCGACGCCATCGCGCTCGCGGACCAGCTGATCCGGGCCGGCGAGTTCGACATCGTCGTCGCGGGCGGCCAGGAGTCCATGACCAACGCCCCCCACCTGCTGCCGAAGTCCCGCGACGGCTTCAAGTACGGCGCGGTGCAGATGCTGGACGCGATGGCCTACGACGGCCTGACCGACCCGTGGGAGAACATCCCCATGGGCGAGTCCACCGAGAAGCACAACACCCGCCTCGGCATCGGCCGCGCCGAGCAGGACGAGATCGCCGCCCTGTCCCACCAGCGGGCGGCCGCCGCGCAGAAGAACGGCGTCTTCGAGGCCGAGATCACCCCGGTGGAGATCCCGCAGCGCAAGGGTGACCCGGTCCTGTTCAGCAAGGACGAGGGCATCCGCGCCGACACCACGGCCGAGTCCCTCGGCAAGCTGCGCCCGGCGTTCTCCAAGGACGGCACGATCACGGCCGGCACCTCCTCGCAGATCTCCGACGGCGCGGCCGCCGTGGTCGTGATGAGCAAGGCCAAGGCCGAGGAGCTGGGTCTGGACTGGATCGCCGAGATCGGCGCCCACGGCAACGTCGCCGGCCCGGACAACTCGTTGCAGTCGCAGCCGTCGAACGCGATCGCGCACGCCCTGAAGAAGGAGGGCCTGGAGGTCTCCGACCTCGACCTCATCGAGATCAACGAGGCCTTCGCGGCGGTCGCCGTGCAGTCAATGAAGGACCTCGGGGTGTCCACGGAAAAGGTGAACGTCAACGGCGGCGCGATCGCCCTCGGCCACCCGATCGGCATGTCCGGTGCCCGCCTGGTGCTGCATCTGGCGCTGGAGCTCAAGCGCCGGGGCGGCGGGGTCGGCGCGGCCGCGCTGTGCGGCGGTGGCGGCCAGGGTGACGCGCTGATCGTGCGGGTACCCAAGGCCTGAGCAGTCCGTATATTCGTACGATCCTGATCTGAACGGAGCTGTGATGCAGGACGTCTCCTCGCTGGTGGCCCAGGCCAGGGAAGGCCGGCCGCGTGCCGTGGCCCGGCTGATCTCCCTGGTGGAGGGGGCGTCCCCGCAGCTCAGGGAGGTCATGGCGGCGCTGGCCCCGCTGACCGGCAACGCCTACGTCGTCGGCCTCACGGGCTCGCCCGGCGTCGGCAAGTCCACCTCCACCTCCGCGCTGGTCACGGCGTACCGCAAGCAGGGCAAGCGGGTCGGCGTCCTGGCCGTCGACCCCTCCTCGCCCTTCTCGGGCGGCGCCCTCCTCGGTGACCGGGTGCGGATGTCGGACCACGCCTCCGACCCCGGTGTCTACATCCGCTCCATGGCCACCCGCGGTCACCTGGGCGGCCTCGCCTGGGCCGCGCCGCAGGCCATCCGCGTCCTCGACGCGGCGGGCTGCGACGTGATCCTGGTGGAGACGGTCGGCGTGGGCCAGTCGGAGGTGGAGATCGCCTCCCAGGCCGACACCTCCGTCGTCCTGCTCGCCCCGGGCATGGGCGACGGCATCCAGGCGGCGAAGGCCGGAATCCTGGAGATCGGCGACGTGTACGTCGTCAACAAGGCGGACCGGGACGGCGCGGACGCCACCGCGCGGGAGCTGAACCACATGCTGGGCCTCGGGGAGGCCCGCGGGCCGGGGGACTGGCGCCCGCCGATCGTCAAGACGGTGGCCGCGCGCGCCGAGGGCGTCGACGAGGTCGTGGAGGCCCTGGAGAAGCACCGCGCGTGGATGGAGGAGCACGGGGTGCTCGCGGAGCGCCGCCGGGCCCGTGCGGCCCGCGAGGTCGAGGCCATCGCGGTCACGGCGCTGCGCGAGCGGATCGGTGACCTGCACGGGGACAGCCACCTGCCGACCCTCGCGGAGCGCATCGTCGCCGGGGAGCTGGATCCCTACCGGGCGGCGGACGAGCTGGTCGCGGGTCTCACCGAGGGCTGACACCGGGGGCCGCCCACCAGCTCGGCCGGCTCCGTCGTTCGGCGGGTTCGGCTGAGTGGGGGCTGGTCGCGCCCAGGCGGCGGAGCCGCACATCGATGCAGCCGCGCGCCCCTTTCGGGGCGCTCGGGAAACCCTTGCGGCCGAACCCTCGCGACCAGCCCGTCCTGCGTTCGCTCAGGGGCGGCCGCGTTGCGTTCGCAAGTGGTCGGCGATGGGCCTGAGGGACTTGTCCAGTTCCGTCAGCGCCTCCGGCGACAGCAGGTCGATGAAGTGGCGGCGCACCGAGTCCACGTGGTGGGGTGCGACCTTCTTCATCGTCTCCATGCCGTGCTCGGTGAGCACGGCGTACAGCCCGCGCCGGTCGGACTCGCAGTTCTCCCGCCGTACGAGGTCGGCGTTCTCCATGCGCGTGATCTGGTGGGAGAGCCGGCTCTTGGACTGGAGCGTGGCGGAGGCGAGGTCACTCATCCGCATCCGCCGGTCCTCCGACTCGGAGAGATTCACCAGGATCTCGTAGTCGTTCATCGTCAGGCCGAACGGCTGCAGATCCTTTTCGAGCTGGTACGTCAGCAGCCTGTTGACCTCCAGATGGGTACGCCAGGCACACTGCTCCGCATCCGTCAGCCATCGCGTGGCCGTCTCGGTCTCCATGAATGAAGTCTACCTAAGAAGTTGAAAGGCGAACTACTGAGGGTGGTGTGACAGTGCGCACGCGTTCGACGTCACACTCCGCAGACTACCGCTCACAGCCCGAAGCGACGCTGGAGGTCGCCCAGCTGTCCGGGAAGGCGCGGTGCCCCGGACTGCCCTCCGGCCGGACCGTGCGCCCCGCCTCCCCCGGGTACCCCGGGTTCCGCTGGAACCGCCCCCGTGGCCTGCTCGGCCATGAGTGTCTCGGTCGACTGCAGAAGGACCGTGCCGGCGCCCACGAACTCGAACTGATGCTCCTCTCCGGACACCCCGCCGAGGCCCGTCATCGCACGTAGACCGCCCCATACACCCGTCAGATACCCGTGGTCGTAGTGATGGCACGGGGACGGGCAGTCGGCCCACCCGACGAGCGCCTGCGGGTCCACCCGGATCGGGGGTTCCATGAACACCACCGGCCCGTTAGATGCGGCCACGAACTTTCCGGTTCCGATCAGCGTCAGAAAGCCCGGCACGATCGACTGCTTGAGCGACAGAGTTGGCTGAAAAGCGAGCAGGTTGCCGGAGCGAATGGTCAGATTGCCGTCATCCAGGTCGTAGGAATTGACATCGAAGGCCCGGTCGGCGAGCAGCATCTTGCCCGAGCCCCCGGCCACCACCCAGTCGCTCGCGTGCAGAGGCGAATGGAACGACGTACGCACCAGACGGTCCAGCCGGCCGTGCCCGACGCCGTTGAACTCGATCGCCCCGTAGTAGGCGATCATCTTCCCCTTCTGCAGGAACCACGGGCTCCCCTTGAGCTCCACGCAGAAGGTGTACGCGTTGACGTTGTCGTCGGCGGGCAGGGTCGAGGGGTCGTGCACGACCGGCCCTGCGCCGTAGGGGGTGCTCACAGCTTCTCCTCCGAGGCCTGGACGTAGACCGCACCGCTGCCGCTCAGCTCCAGCTGGAACGCCTCGCCGGAGCCGCGGCCCACCATGTCCCGCCAGCCGAGGGCGGTGGACAGCTTGTTGCGTACGTCGCCGTGGTGGGCGACGTAGGCCTGCGGGTCCACGTGCACGGGCCGCTGCGGGGTGATCGGGATCTCGAAGACGCCGCCGTGCGCCATCACGGCGACCGCGCCGTGTCCCTCGAGGGTCGTGGTGAACAGCCCCTGGCCGCTGACCTGGCCCCGGACCATGCCCATGACGCCGCCCTGCGCCCCCAGGAACACCGTGCCCTGTCTCAGGGTGCCCTCGAAGGCGAGCAGCCGGTCGGCCTCGACGTACAGCGTGTCGCCGGTCAGGCGGATGATCTGGACGTGGTGGCCGCCGTGCCCGAAGAGCACGGTGCCGCTGCCCTCCACGGTCATCAGCGGGGTCGCCTCGTTCGCGATCCGCCGCCCGATCATCGACATGACCCCGCCCTGGCCGCCCTGGACGTTGGGCGTGAAGCTCACGTCGCCCCGGTAGGCGAGCATCGCGCCGCGCTGGCTGTACAGCCGCTGCCCGGGCACCACGGTCGCCTCGACCATCTTGGAGTTGATCTCACGGAAGGCCATCTCAGACGTCCCCCGCGATCGTGTTGCGCTCGCTCGGCTGCACGTACACCAGGCCGTCCCCCTCGAAGCGGATCTGGAAGGCCTCACCGCCGCCCTCGCCCATCAGCGTGCGGAACGTCACACCGGACTGGAAGGACTGGCGCAGGTTGCCCTGGTGGGCGACGTAGGCGCCCGGGTCGACGCTCAGCGGGTACTGCGGCGACACCCGCAGCACCACCGCCGGGCCGTCGGAGGTGATCGCCGCCTGCCCGCGCCCCTCGACCGTGGTCGTGAACAGCCCGTTGCCCTGCGAGGCCCCGCGCAGCCCCGTGAACGTCGTGCCCGTCCGCAGGCCCGCGTCGGTGGCGAGCAGATTGCTCGACTCGACGTACAGCGTGTCCCCCTGGAGGGTCACCAGGTTGATCTCCGACGCCCGGTCGGCGAACCAGCAGGTCCCCTGCCCCCTCACCTCCATCACCGTCATCTGCTCACCGGTGAGCCGCCGGGTCACCATGCCCCGCAGACCCTCACCGCCCCCCGAGAGCTTCTTGAACGCCATCTGCCCGTCGTACGCGACCATCGAGCCGTTCTTCGCCTTCACGGCGTCCCCGGTCATGTCGACGGCGAGCACCTTGCTGCCTTGCAGTCGGAACATCGCCACGCGAGGAAAGTAGCGGGCGGACGGACGGGACAGAGCCCGTGGGGGGAGAGCGACCCTGAGCGGACCCCTACGGGCGCGGTTTGCCACAATGGGGGAACGCTTGTGCGTGCGTTCACAAACGGCAGCCGCAACTCCCGACAAAAGGTGACCCGTGGACATCAAGACCGCCACCGCCCTCCGCCGCCTCCGCCTGGTCTCCGCACCCGAGGCCGTGTCCTTCCTGATCCTGCTCGTCTGCTCGGTGCTGAAGCGGACCACGGACTTCGACGCGGTGCCGGTCATGGGCATGGTCCACGGCGTGCTGTTCGTCCTGTACGTGCTCTTCTGGGCGGACGCCTGGAAACGCGCCAAGTGGCCGCTGAAGACCGCCGCGCTCTACTTCGTGCTCTCGGTCCTGCCCACCGGCGGCTTCTTCGCCGAGCGCAAGCTGCGCCGTGAGGCCGAGGACGCCGTCATCGCCGCCCGGGCGCGCCAGGAAGGCGTGGTGAACGCATGATCGTCGCCTTCTCCGTGACGCCCCTCGGCGTCGGCGAGGACGTGGGGGAGTACGTCGCCGACGCGGTCCGCGTGGTCCGCGAGTCGGGGCTGCCCAACCGCACCGACGCCATGTTCACCTCGATCGAGGGCGACTGGGACGAGGTCATGGACGTCGTCAAGCGCGCCGTCGCCGCCGTCGAGGCCCGCGCCCCGCGCGTCTCCGTGGTCCTCAAGGCGGACATCCGCCCCGGCGTGAGCGACGGCCTCACCTCCAAGGTGGAGACCGTAGAGCGGCACCTGGCCGAGGGGTGACCCCCTCGCTCCGCTGCCGCCGCTGACGGTCTCCGGGGCCCGTGCGGCGTCCCCCGGCGGCGGTCTGCGTCCTGCCCGGCGGCCGGGGCGCGCCGGACCCGCGGGCGGGCGCCCGGGGCGGCGGACGACCGAAAGGCGAGACAGAGCTGACCGCCATATGACCGACGGGTAGGGTCTGATGACGTGCCCAAGCCTCTCAGCCTCCCGTTCGACCCCATCGCCCGCGCCGACGAGCTGTGGAAGCAGCGCTGGGGCAACGTGCCGGCCATGGCCGCGATCACGTCCATCATGCGCGCGCACCAGATCCTGCTCGCCGAGGTGGACGCGGTGGTCAAGCCGTACGGGCTGACGTTCGCGCGCTACGAGGCGCTGGTGCTGCTCACCTTCTCCAAGGAGGGCGAGCTGCCGATGTCCAAGATCGGCGAGCGTCTCATGGTGCACCCCACGTCGGTGACGAACACGGTGGACCGCCTGGTCAGGTCGGGTCTGGTGGCCAAGCGGCCCAATCCCAACGACGGCCGTGGCACCCTCGCCTCCATCACCGCCAAGGGCCGCGAGGTCGTCGAGGCCGCCACCCGCGACCTCATGGCGATGGACTTCGGTCTCGGCGCGTACGACGCGGAGGAGTGCGGCGAGATCTTCGCCCTGCTGCGCCCGCTGCGGATCGCGGCGAAGGACTTCGAGGGCGAGTGACACGGGGCACCTGACCCCGGGCAAGATCTCCCACAACGGACGGTTACGCTCGAAGCCATGAAGAAGAGCGTGCTGACCCGCTACCGCGTCATGGCCTACGTCACCGGCGTGCTGCTGGTCCTGCTGACCCTCGGCTGCGTCGCCAAGTACGGGATCCACATGGACGGGGCCGACAGCTTCGTCCGGGTCGTCGGCATCGCGCACGGCTGGCTGTACGTCATCTACCTGATCTTCGCGTTCGACCTCGGTTCCAAGGCGAAGTGGCCGGTCGGCAAGCAGCTGTGGGTGCTGATCGCCGGCACCATCCCGACGGCCGCGTTCTTCGTCGAGCGCAAGGTCAGCCGGGAGCTGGAGGCCAAGGTCGCCGGCCCGGCCCCCGCGGTCGCCAAGGCGTAACGCCGCCGTTTTGCCGGCTCCGGCCACCGCCGCCGTACACCTGTACGGCGGTCAGCCATCGACATTTACTAGGACGTCCTAGTAAATTCGAGGGTATGGACGCTGACGCCATCGAGGAGGGCCGCCGACGCTGGCAGGCCCGGTACGACGCCGCACGCAAGCGCGACGCTGACTTCACCACGCTCTCCGGCGACCCCGTGGAGCCGGTCTACGGCCCCCGGCCGGGGGGCACGTACGAGGGCTTCGAGCGGATCGGCTGGCCCGGGGAGTACCCCTTCACGCGCGGTCTGTACCCGACCGGCTACCGAGGGCGGACGTGGACCATCCGGCAGTTCGCCGGGTTCGGCAACGCCGAGCAGACCAACGAGCGCTACAAGATGATCCTCGGCAACGGCGGCGGCGGCCTGTCCGTCGCCTTCGACATGCCGACGCTGATGGGCCGCGACTCCGACGACCCGCGCTCGCTCGGCGAGGTCGGGCACTGCGGCGTCGCCATCGACTCCGCGGCCGACATGGAGGTGCTGTTCAAGGACATCCCGCTCGGGGACGTCACCACCTCCATGACCATCAGCGGCCCCGCCGTGCCCGTGTTCTGCATGTACCTCGTCGCCGCCGAGCGGCAGGGTGTCGACCCGGGCGTGCTCAACGGCACGCTCCAGACCGACATCTTCAAGGAGTACATCGCCCAGAAGGAGTGGCTCTTCCAGCCGGAGCCCCATCTGCGCCTCATCGGCGACCTGATGGAGTACACCAGCGCGAAGATCCCCGCCTACAAGCCGCTGTCCGTCTCCGGCTACCACATCCGCGAGGCCGGCGCGACGGCCGCGCAGGAGCTGGCGTACACGCTGGCGGACGGCTTCGGCTACGTGGAGCTCGGGCTCTCGCGCGGGCTGGACGTGGACGTGTTCGCGCCCGGTCTGTCCTTCTTCTTCGACGCGCACGTCGACTTCTTCGAGGAGATCGCCAAGTTCCGCGCGGCGCGCCGGATCTGGGCGCGGTGGATGCGGGACGTCTACGGTGCGCGGAGCGAGAAGTCCCAGTGGCTGCGCTTCCACACGCAGACCGCCGGTGTCTCGCTGACCGCCCAGCAGCCGTACAACAACGTCGTGCGCACGGCCGTGGAGGCGCTCGCCGCGGTCCTCGGCGGCACCAACTCCCTGCACACCAACGCCCTCGACGAGACCCTCGCGCTGCCGAGCGAGCAGGCGGCGGAGATCGCGCTGCGCACGCAGCAGGTGCTGATGGAGGAGACCGGGGTGGCCAACGTGGCCGACCCGCTGGGCGGTTCCTGGTACGTCGAGCAGCTCACCGACCGCATCGAGGCCGACGCCGAGAAGATCTTCGACCAGATCAAGGAGCGGGGTCTGCGGGCGCACCCGGACGGGCAGCACCCGATCGGGCCGATCACCTCCGGCATCCTGCGCGGGATCGAGGACGGCTGGTTCACCGGCGAGATCGCCGAGTCCGCCTTCCGCTACCAGCAGTCGCTGGAGAAGGGCGAGAAGCGGGTGGTGGGCGTCAACGTCCACACCGGATCCGTGACCGGCGACCTGGAGATCCTGCGGGTGAGCCACGAGGTGGAGCGTGAGCAGGTGCGGGCGCTCGCCGGGCGCAGGACGGCGCGGGACGAGTCGGCGGTACGTGCGGCGCTCGACGCCATGCTCGGTGCGGCCCGCTCCGGCACCAACATGATCGAGCCGATGCTGGACGCCGTACGCGCGGAGGCGACGCTGGGCGAGATCTGCGGGGTCCTGCGGGACGAGTGGGGGGTGTACACCGAGCCGGCGGGCTTCTAGGCGGCTACGCGGAGGTCAGCCCCAGCAGCAGGACGCGGGTGAAGCTGCGCACCCATTCCTCGTCCGCCGGCTCCGCGCTGACCAGGGTGCGGTGGACCACCGCGCCCGCCACCACGTCGAAGATGAGATCGGCCGTGCGGGCTGCCTCCCGGGGATCGCTCTCGGGGGGCAGCTCGCCGCGTTGCTGGGCGCGGGCACGGCCCTCCAGAACGAGCCGTTTCTGGCGTTCCACGATGGACGCGCGGATGCGCAGGCGCAGGGCGTCGTCCCGGGTCGACTCCGCCACCACCGCCATCAGGCCGCTCTTGGCCTCCGGCCGGGCGAGGATCGCGGCGAACTGGAGCACCACGCCCTCGATGTCGGCGGCCAGGCTGCCGCTGTCGGGCAGCCGGAGTTCGTCGAAGAGTTCCGCGACCGCGTCGACCACCAGTTCGTTCTTGCCCGACCAGCGGCGGTAGAGAGTCGTTTTCGCAACCCCGGCGCGGGTGGCCACGTCTCCCAACGTGAGTTTCGACCAGCCCAGTTCGACCAGCGCCTCGCGTGTCGCCGCCAGGATCGCGGCGTCCGCGGCGGCACTGCGCGGACGGCCCGTTCGGGCGGCGGGGGAGCGGCTCGGCATACGACGACCATATCCGGCCGTTCCGGCCCCGTCGTGAGGGAGATCACCGGGAGGTGGTGTCGCGCGGACCCCCGATGGCATTACGCTACGACTCGTAGCGAAAGCTCGTGAGGGACGTACACGGGCGACGACCCGGCGCGTGGGTGGGGACCCGGCGCCGACCGCGAACATCCGCCGGTCCGGCTCGGTGTCCACCGGGCGGGCCCGGCTTTTCACATCGTTTTTCACGCAGGCACCTGGACGGGGGAGGATAGACGCATGCAGCCACGGAACATGTCCATGAGCGGCGTCGTCGACCTCGCCGCGGTGAAGGCGGCCCAGGAGGCCAAGGCGAAGGCCGAGCAGGCGCGCGCGGAAGCGGCGCGGCAGGGCGGGACGGGCGCCGTCTCCCCCGCCGACCTCGTCTTCGACGTCGATGAGGCCGGATTCGAGCGGGATGTCGTGCAGCGGTCGGCCGAGGTGCCGGTCGTCATCGACTTCTGGGCCGAGTGGTGCCAGCCCTGCAAGCAGCTCAGCCCGCTGATCGAGCGCCTGATCGTCGAGTACAACGGCCGGCTCGTGCTCGCCAAGATCGACGTCGACGCCAACCAGATGCTGATGCAGCAGTTCGGCATCCAGGGAATCCCGGCCGTCTTCGCCGTCGTCGCCGGCCAGGCGCTGCCGCTCTTCCAGGGAGCGGCCGGCGAGGAGCAGATCCGCCAGACCTTCGAGCAGCTGGTGGCCGTCGCCGAGCAGCGCTTCGGCATCACCGGCCTGACCGTCGACCCCGAGGCCGAGCCGGGCGGCGCGCCGGTCCAGGCGCCCGTCGAGGGCCCCTACGACGCCGCGCTGAACGCCGCCGCGCAGGCGCTGGACGCGGGCGACATGGCGGGGGCGATCCGGGCGTACCAGAACGTGCTGGCCGACGACCCGGCCCACCCGGAAGCCAAACTGGGTCTGGCGCAGGCCGAGTTGCTCCAGCGGGTGCAGAACCTCGACCCGCAGCAGGTCCGCAAGGACGCGGCCGAGAAGCCGGCCGACGTGCAGGCGCAGATCGCCGCCGCCGACCTGGATCTGGTGGGCGGTCACGTCGAGGACGCCTTCGGGCGGCTGGTCGACACGGTGCAGCGCACGGTGGGCGATGACCGCGAGGCCGTACGGCTGCGGCTGCTGGAGCTGTTCGAGGTCGTCGGGGCCGACGATCCGCGGGTGACCGCGGCGCGGCGGGCGCTGGCGCGGGCCCTGTTCTGAGCCGCCCGGGCACCCGTCCCCCGACCAGTCGGTAAACGCCCGGGCATGTGATGCCCGGGTGAAAAGTTCGCCGAGACGCCTCCACCGCGGCCGCGCTTTACCAAATCTTGGTAATCGCGGCCGCTGTTACTGCAAGTAAGTCCAGGCAGTGGTTCTGTCGGATTCTGTCCAGCGATCAACGGTTTTGTCCCCGCACGCGGAGCCACCCTGTGTCGCCGCCCGAGACCTCTGGGTCGCCGAGCGGTGATCCGCCCGTTACTAGCGAGTAACGAACCCCCTTGTGCCGACGGCGAGAATGCACCACGATCGGCGACGCTCGGTCCATTCCCGCAGCCCGACAGCCAATCGGGTCACGGGACTTCCTGGGTCCCCACCGAGCAGAGCCGGCGGCAGTGGCGCCGGCTCTCGGACAGGGGGGTCTTCGCCACGGCGAAGCCTGTCCAGCAAGGTTGTGCGTGATGCGTGTCAGGCGCGACCAGTGGTTGTCGCTCGGGGGTGATCGCCGGTGATTCGGGCGCGTACCAGCGCCACCGAGCGCGGGCGCTCCTTCCCGAGGACGTAGCACTTCTCCCATCCCTGCCCGGTGAGCCGCCGTAGAGGGGGCCAGATGGTCAGGAGATGTACGTCCGAGAAGGAGGAAATATGGAGTCCCAGGTGCGTGGCGGGACCAGATGGAAGCGGTTCGCCGTGGTCATGGTGCCCAGCGTGGCCGCCACGGCTGCCATAGGCGTCGCCCTGGCACAGGGCGCGCTGGCCGCGTCGTTCAGTGTGTCGGGGCAGTCGTTCAAGGTCACCGCCGACGAGCTGCACGGTGACGGTTTCGAGCAGTACGGCGCGATCGACACCGGGTACACCCTCAGCGGTGAGAAGACGGCGCACCCGGTGGCCGTGTCGGGCTTCAAGTCCGCGACCATCAAGAACCTGTGCCAGTCCGTCGTCACGCCGAACATCCCGCTGCTCGGCTCGGTCACCCTGACCCTGTCGGCCGGCAACAGCGACGACGAGAAGAAGCAGGTCTCCGCGGAGCGCCTGTACATCGACGTCGCCGACCTCGAGACCACCGGCGGTGCCAAGTTCACCGGCATCGACATCGGTGTCCCGGCGGGCGAGACCGGTGCCGACAAGGGCGGCAAGGGTCCCGGCATGGCGGGCGGCAAGGAGCAGTCCAACCCGTACGGGTTCGCGCAGCAGGCCACCAAGGCCGACCTGTACGGCGTGCGGCAGACGGCGTGGGCGACCACGGCCGGAACCTTCACGCTGCCCGGTCTGAAGATGAAGCTGCAGACGGGCGCCCACGAGTGCTACTAGGCACCGGGTGACGGGCGGGGGGAGCCATCAGGCGCCTCCCGCCCCTCCGCTACCGGGCCTTGAGCACACACCCCCCACACTCGCACCACATCCCCACCACAGCGATGCCGCACCAGGGAGCTGTTTTCCTATGAGCGCCGAGACTTCTGCCGTACCCGGCCAGTTCACCCGCCGGAGGCTGCAGTTCCGCGCCTGGCGGGGCACCCGGCCGTTCTGGGCCGGACTGTTCGTCATGCTCGGTGGCTTTCCGATCATGTACTTCCCGTACGCACATCTGCAGGTCGGCCATCTGACGCTGGCCATGGCCACCACCGCCGGGGCCGGCTCGCTGATCATCGGTGTGCTGCTGGTCGTCCTGGGCATCAGCCTGTGGTTCCAGAAGCACATCCGCGTCTTCGCGGGTGTCGCCTCGATCCTGCTCGCGCTGGTGTCGCTCCCCGTGTCCAACTTCGGCGGCTTCGTGGTGGGCTTCCTCTTCTCCATGATCGGCGGGGCCATGGCCGTGTCGTGGGCGCCGGGCGGGCCGGCGAAGCAGGAGCGGGCCGAGGAGGCCGGCGCCGACGGGGACGCCTCCGCCGGAGCCGGTTACGGCCAGGTGCCGGACGGGGCGGGCGAACCGAACGATCTGTCAGGAACGAGCCCGGCCAACGGGGCGAACGGGAGGCACAGTGCCGGCTGACGAGGTGACCCACGGAGCTGACGCCGAGGCGTTCCGTGGGAGAACCGGTCCGCGTCATGCGGCCCCCAAGAAGCCGCTGTTCACCAGGTTCCACATGCCGGCCGGCCGGGCGATAGCCAGTGTCGCGATGCCCACGGCGGTCCTGATGGGCATGGGATTCACGGCGTCCCTCGCCGTGGCCGACAACAACCCCTCGTCGTCGAAGATGGCCGACGAGTACAAGGACTGCGTCGCCGCCCTCGAGAAGGACGGCAAGGACGCCTCCGCCACCCCCTCGCCCTCCGCCTCCGAGAGCAAGGACGCGACCGGCGGCGCGCAGGACGGCAAGGACTCCGCGACCCCGGACCCGTCGGCCGACGGGGGAACCTCCGGCTCGTCCGGCTCCGCGGGCTCCGGCACGGACACGACCTCTTCGCCGGATTCAGGTTCCGGCGACAAGGCCCAGCCCACGCCGTCGGCCTCCGCCTCCACGGCCCCGAAGAGCGGGTCCACCGCCTCGGCGCCCACCCCGTCGCCGTCCGCCACGGACAAGAACCTGCTGCAGGACATCGGCGACGCGCTCGACGGTCTGCTCGGCGGCGGCCAGAAGAACACGCCGTCGCCCACCGCCACCCCCACGCCGTCCACGTCCCCCTCGCCCTCCGCCGACCAGGCGGCCGGCACGGTCAAGGACACGACCGACAAGGTCACCGGCACCGTCAAGGACACCACCGACAAGGTCACCAGCACCGTCAAGGACACCACCGACAAGGCGACCGGGACGGTCAAGGACACCACCGACAAGGTGACCGGCGCGGCCAAGGACGTCACGGACGCGGCGCAGAAGGCGGCCGACGGGGCCACCGCGTCGCCGAGTCCGTCGGCCGGCTCCACCACGGATCCCGCGGACTGCAAGGCCGCCACCGACGCCCAGGGCGGTGTCGACGGCAAGACGGTGGCCGACGACCCCTGGTACCTCGAGGCCAGTTCGCTGCTGCTGAAGAGCGCGGACTACCAGGGCGTGGTCGAGGTGAAGACCGCCTCGGGCACCACCAAGAAGGTGCTGAAGTACGTCATCTCCGGCGGCACCGACATCGGCGACCTGCACCAGACGGTGAAGGACAAGCAGTCCGGCAAGACCTACCACGTCCAGGCCGGCAAGGGCACCACGTCCACCATCCGCGACGGCGACACGGTGATGTACACCGAGTCGATCTCCGGCAACCTCTTCGGCCTGATCCCGATCACCTTCAGCCCGGACAACCCGCCGCCGCTGAACATCCCGCTGATCTACTTCACCCACGTGAAGGTGGTCCAGGCGGCCCAGTTCGGCGGCACGCTCACGGTGCCCGGCATGCACCTGTACACCACCGACTGAGCTTCGCCGGGCCCGCCCGGGGGCCGCAGCAGTACGGACGCCGAGGGCGCCCCCTGTCGCAGGGGGCGCCCTCGGCGTCTGTGCGGTGTCGCGGTGGGGTCAGTCGCGGGCGGCGACGCCCAGGTGGTGGACCCGGACCATGTTGGTGGTGCCGGGGACGCCGGGCGGGGAGCCGGCCGTGATGACGACGACGTCGCCCTCGTTGAAGCGGCCGAGCTTGACCACTTCCTGGTCGACCAGCTCGACCATCTCGTCGGTGCTGTTCACGAACGGCACCACGTGCGGCTCCACGCCCCAGCTGAGCGTCATCTGGTTGCGGGTGTTCTCGTCCGTGGTGAACGCGATGATCGGCTGCGTCGCGCGGTAGCGGCTCAGACGGCGGGCCGTGTCGCCGGACTGGGTGAAGGCGATCAGGCCCTTGCCGCCGAGGAAGTCGGCGATCTCGCAGGCCGCGCGGGCCACCGAACCGCCCTGCGTGCGCGGCTTCTTGCCCGGCACCAGCGGCTGCAGGCCCTTGCTCAGCAGCTCCTGCTCGGCCGCCGCGACGATCTTCGACATCGTCTTGACGGTCTCGATCGGGTACGCGCCCACGCTCGACTCCGCCGACAGCATGACCGCGTCCGCGCCGTCCAGGATCGCGTTGGCCACGTCGGAGGCCTCGGCGCGGGTCGGACGGGAGTTGGTGATCATCGACTCCATCATCTGGGTCGCCACGATCACCGGCTTGGCGTTGCGCCGGCACAGCTCGATCAGGCGCTTCTGCACCATGGGGACCTTCTCGAGCGGGTACTCGACGGCCAGGTCGCCCCGGGCGACCATCACGCCGTCGAACGCCATCACGACGTCCTCCATGTTCTGCACCGCCTGCGGCTTCTCCACCTTGGCGATGACCGGGACCCGGCGGCCCTCCTCGTCCATGACCCGGTGGACGTCCCCGACGTCCTTGGCGTCCCGGACGAAGGACAGCGCGACCAGGTCGCAGCCCATGCGCAGTGCGAAGCGCAGGTCCTCGATGTCCTTCTCGCTCAGCGCGGGCACGTTCACGGCCGCGCCGGGCAGGTTGATGCCCTTGTGGTCGGAGACCACGCCGCCCTCGATGACGATCGTCCGCACCCGCGGGCCCTCGACCTCGACGACCTTCAGCTCGACGTTGCCGTCGTTGATCAGGATCTGGTCGCCCTTGGCCACATCCCCGGGCAGGCCCTTGTAGGTGGTGCCGCAGATCTGCTTGTCGCCCGGGACGTCCTCGGTCGTGATGACGAACTCGTCACCGCGCTCCAGCTCGACCGGACCCTCGGCGAAGGTCTCCAGACGGATCTTCGGGCCCTGCAGGTCGGCGAGGACGCCGATGGCCCGGCCGGTCTCCTTCTGCGCGGCACGCAGCCGGTCGTACCGGCTCTGGTGCTCGGCATGGGTGCCGTGGCTGAAGTTGAAGCGGGCCACGTTCATGCCGGCTTCGATCAGCGCTACGAGCTGCTCGTGGGAGTCGACCGCGGGGCCGAGAGTACAGACGATTTTCGAACGGCGCATGGGGCGATCCTATCGGTTTGTTTCGCTACGGAATATTCCGTCTGGCGGAAAGTACAAATGAGTGCCCGAATGCTCAGGTGCGCTCAGTTCTTCTTTACGACCAGTGCGTAGGTCTGCGTCGCGATCTCCAGTTCTTCGTCCGTCGGCACCACCGCGACCGCCACCCGCGCGTCCGCCGGAGAGATCAGCCGCGGGCTCTCGCCACGGACCGCGTTGCGCTCCGGATCGACCGCCAGGCCCAGGCTCTGCAGGCCCTCGATCGCCGCCTGCCGCACCGGCGCCGCGTTCTCCCCGACGCCCGCGGTGAAGGCGACCGCGTCGACCGTGCCGAGCACGGCGTAATAGGCGCCGATGTACTTCTTCAGACGGTGAATGTAAATGTCGAAGGCGAGCCGCGCCTGCTCGTCGCCCTCGTCGATCCGCCGCCGGATCTCCCGCATGTCGTTGTCCCCGCACAGCCCGAACAGACCGCTCCTCTTGTTGAGGAGAGTGTCGATCTCGTCCATGGACATTCCGCCGACACGAGCCAAATGGAAGATGACCGCCGGGTCGAGATCACCGGAACGCGTACCCATCACCAGCCCCTCCAAGGGCGTCAGCCCCATGGAGGTGTCCACGCACACACCGCCCCGCACGGCCGACGCCGACGCGCCGTTGCCCAGGTGCAGCACGATCACGTTCACCTCTTCGGGCGCCTTGCCCAGCAGCTTGGCCGTCGCCCGGGAGACGTAGGCGTGCGAGGTGCCGTGGAAGCCGTAGCGGCGGATGCGGTACCGGTCGGCGATCTTCGGGTCGAGCGCGTAACGCGCCGCGGACTCCGGCATGGTCGTGTGGAACGCCGTGTCGAACACCGCGACCTGCGGGAGGTCCGGGCGCAGCGCCCGCGCGGTACGGATGCCGGTGAGGTTGGCCGGGTTGTGCAGCGGCGCGACCGGGATCAGCCGCTCGATCTCGGCGATCACCTCGTCGTCGACGACGGTGGGCTCGGTGAAGAACATCCCGCCGTGCACCACCCGGTGCCCGATCGCGGCCAGTTCCGGGGAGTCGAGGCCCAGTCCGTCCTTGGCCAGCTCCTCCGCCACGGCCTTCAGCGCGGCGTCGTGGTCGGCGATCGGGCCGTTGAACTCGCGGGCCTCGCCGCCGGTCAGCGGGGTGTGCTTGAGCCGGGAGGTCTGCTCGCCGATGCGCTCGACCAGGCCCACCGCCAGCCGGCTCTCGTCGCGCATGTCGAGCAGCTGGTACTTCACCGACGAGGAGCCGGAGTTGAGGACGAGGATGCGGGTGCCGGTCACTGCTGGGGAGCCTTCTGTGCGGGGGACTGGGCCTGGATCGCCGTGATGGCGACGGTGTTGACGATGTCCTGGACGAGCGCGCCCCGGGACAGATCGTTGACGGGCTTGTTCAGACCCTGCAGCACCGGACCGACGGCGATCGCGCCGGCCGAGCGCTGCACGGCCTTGTAGGTGTTGTTGCCGGTGTTCAGGTCGGGGAAGATCAGCACGCTGGCCTGCCCGGCGACCTCGGAGCCCGGCAGCTTGGTCGCGGCGACCGACGGCTCCACGGCGGCGTCGTACTGGATCGGCCCCTCGATCTTCAGATCCGGGCGGCGCAGCCGGGCCAGCTCCGTCGCCTCGCGCACCTTGTCCACGTCGGCGCCGGCGCCGGAGGTGCCGGTGGAGTACGACAGCATCGCGATCCGCGGCTCGACGCCGAACTGCGCGGCCGTGACGGCCGACTGCATCGCGATGTCGGCGAGCTGCTCGGCGTCCGGGTCGGGGTTGACCGCGCAGTCGCCGTAGACGAGCACCTTGTCGGCCAGGCACATGAAGAACACCGACGACACGATGGCGGAGTCCGGCCTGGTCTTGATGATCTCGAAGGCGGGGCGGATGGTGGCCGCGGTCGAGTGCACCGAGCCGGACACCATGCCGTCGGCGAGGCCCTCGGCCACCATCAGCGTGCCGAAGTAGTTCACGTCGGAGACGACGTCGTAGGCCAGCTCCACGGTGACGCCCTTGTGGGCGCGCAGCGCCGCGTACTTCTCGGCGAAGGAGTCGCGCAGCTCGCTGGTGGCCGGGTCGATCAGCTGCGAGTCGCCGAGGTCGACACCGAGGTCGGCGGCCTTCTTGCGGATCTGGTCGACCGGCCCGAGCAGCGTCAGGTCGCACACGCCCCGGCGCAGCAGCACCTCGGCCGCGTGCAGCACGCGTTCCTCGGTGCCCTCGGGCAGCACCACCCGGCGCCGGTCGGCGCGCGCCTGCTCCAGCAGCTTGTGCTCGAACATCATCGGCGTGACGCGGTCGCTGCTCGGCGCCGAGACCCGCCTGTTGAGGTCGGCGGTGTCGACGTACCGCTCGAACAGGCCGAGCGCCCGCTCCGCCTTGCGCGGGGTGGCCGCGTTCAGCTTGCCCTCCAGGGAGAACAGCTGGGCGGCGGTGGGGAAGCTGTTGCCGGACACCGACAGCACCGGGGTGCCCGGGGCGAGGCGCGCGGCGAGGGTGAGGATGTCCTCGCCCGGGATCTCGTTCAGGGTGAGCAGCACACCGGCTATCGGCGGGGTGCCGGCGCTGTGCGCGGCCAGCGAGCCGACGACCAGGTCGGCGCGGTCCCCGGGGGTGACGACCAGGCAGCCCGGGGTCAGGGCGCCGAGGAAGTTCGGCAGCATCGCCCCGCCGAAGACGAAGTCCAGCGCGTCGCGGGCGAGTCCCGAGTCGTCGCCGAGCAGCACCTTCGCGTCGAGCGCGTGCGCGATCTGGGACACCGTCGGCGCGGACAGCGCGGGCTCGTCGGGGACGACGTAGCAGGGCACCGGCAGCCGCCCGGCGAGCCGTTCGGCGATCGCGTCGCGCTCCTCGCGGGCGACCCGGTTGGTGACCATCGCGAGCACGTCGCAGCCCAGGCCGTCGTAGGCGCGGTAGGCGTTGCGCGTCTCGGCCAGGACCGACTCCGCCGCCTGACCCCGGCCGCCCACGACCGGGATCACGGACGCGCCGAACTCGTTGGCCAGGCGCGCGTTCAGCGACAGCTCGTCGGGCAGCTGGGTGGCGGCGAAGTCGGTGCCGAGGACCAGGACGACGTCGTAGTCGCGGGCGACCAGGTGGAAACGGTCGACGAGCGCCGCGACCAGCTCGTCCGTGCCGCGCTCGGCCTGCAGCGCGGACGCCTCGTCGTACTCCATGCCGTAGACGGTCGCCGGGTCCTGGGAGAGCCGGTAGCGGGCGCGCAGCAGCTCGAACAGCCGGTCCGGCCCGTCGTGGACGAGAGGGCGGAAGACGCCGACCCGGTCGACCTGCCGGGTCAGGAGTTCCATGACCCCCAGTTCCACGACCTGGCGGCCGTCGCCGCGGTCGATACCGGTCACGTACACGCTGCGCGTCACGTGTGCTCTCCGTTTCATCTGCGAGGTGAGGGGTGGTGCGGCCTGCGGGGTCTGCGTCTCGTGTACACCACCGTGTACAAAAATCGCCCACGGGGGTGAGCGGAACCCTCTTGACAATACCCCTGGGCACAGATAAGGCGCCCGTCAAGACGTTCCGCTGGTCAGCGACGTGGAACAATCGGGAGGAGGCTCACAGGTACCCACAGCGAGCAGGAGACACAGCACGATGCGCATCGGAGTTCTCACCGCAGGCGGCGACTGCCCCGGCCTGAACGCCGTCATCCGATCGGTCGTGCACCGGGCGGTGGACAACTACGGCGACGAGGTCATCGGCTTCGAGGACGGCTACGCCGGCCTGCTCGACGGGCGCTACCGCGGCCTCGACCTGAACGCGGTCAGCGGCATCCTCGCCCGTGGCGGCACGATCCTCGGCTCCTCCCGCCTCGAGCGCGACCGGCTGCGCGAGGCGTGCGAGAACGCGGCGGACATCGTCAGCGACTTCGGCATCGACGCCCTCATCCCGATCGGCGGCGAGGGCACGCTGACCGCGGCGCGCATGCTCAGCGACGCCGGTCTGCCCGTGGTCGGCGTGCCCAAGACGATCGACAACGACATCTCCTCCACCGACCGCACCTTCGGCTTCGACACCGCCGTCGGCGTCGCCACCGAGGCGATGGACCGCCTGAAGAGCACGGCCGAGTCCCACCAGCGTGTGATGGTCGTCGAGGTCATGGGCCGGCACGCCGGCTGGATCGCCCTGGAGTCCGGCATGGCCGCCGGCGCGCACGGCATCTGCCTGCCCGAACGCCCCTTCGACCCGGCCGACCTGGTGAAGATGGTCGAGGAGCGCTTCTCCCGCGGCAAGAAGTTCGCCGTCGTCTGCGTCGCGGAGGGCGCCCACCCGGCCGACGGCACCATGGACTACGGCAAGGGCGAGATCGACCAGTTCGGCCACGAGCGCTTCCAGGGCATCGGCACCGCCCTCGCGCACGAGCTGGAGCGGCGCCTCGGCAAGGAGGCCCGGCCGGTCATCCTCGGCCATGTCCAGCGCGGCGGCACGCCGACGGCGTACGACCGGGTGCTCGCCACCCGCTTCGGCTGGCACGCGGTCGAGGCCGCGCACCGCGGCGAGTTCGGCAAGATGACCGCACTGCGCGGCACCGACATCGTCATGGTGCCGCTGGCCGAGGCGGTGACCGAGCTGAAGACGGTCCCGAAGGACCGGATGGACGAGGCCGAGTCGGTCTTCTAGCAGACGAGTCCTGCCGGCGGGCGAGGCCGGGCCGGTCTTCCGGCACCCGGCCCGCCGGACCGGCCCGCGTCCTCGCCCGGAGCTGCCCGGGCGGGCGGCACCCGCCCGCTAGCCGGTCCTCTTGCGCACCGCGCTCCAGAAGTTGTCCACGATGTCGTCCAGGAAGGCGCGGCCCGAGTCGCTGGAGTCGCTGCTGCCGCCGCCCCAGCTGAGGGTGGCGGTCATGTGGCCCTGGTAGTCCTCGTGCAGTTCCTGCAGGACCTCCTCCAGGATGCCCCTCTCCAGCGGCGCGATCTTCATGACCGGGCGCACATACCCCTGCCAGCGGGTACTGGCCGCGCTGCGCAGCAGTTCCGCCAGCCGCTGCTCGCGCCCCGTGACGGCCACGAAGTCCGGCAGGGACAGCCGCAGCACGTCGGCGAGCGCCACCGACTGGCGCTCGTTGCCGTGCCAGTCCCCGCTCTCCTCCATGCGCAGGTACGAGCGCACGTCGACGCCCACCTCCCGGGCGACGTCCTCCGGCGCGACACCGCGGGCCATGCGGTGCTCGCGCAGGGTGCGCGGCCGGGCGATGAGTTCGCCGGGCGCACACCACAGCACCCCGGCCAGCGCGGTCAGCTCGGTACTGCTGGGGCTGGTGATCCCGCGTTCCCAGGCGATCACGAGATCCGGGGTGACGTACGGCAGCCCGTAGGACACCCGCATGCCGTGGGCGACGTGCTCGGGCCCCATGCCGAGGGCGGCGCGCAGCCGCCGGGCGGCCAGGGCGTCGAACGGGGGGCCGGGCTGGTTCGAGGGAGAGGGATGGCGCACCCGCCACAACATAGAGCGGCACTCAAGGTGTGACTACGGTGGGTTCGGCCAGGATCACGGATTGTAGGAACCTACGTTTCCGTAGGTTTACCGTTTGCGGCACGTGTCACCCCTTGACCGCTCCCGCCAGGGCGAAACCGCCGCCCAGCCGTCGCGCGATCAGCACGTACAGCAGGATCACCGGCGTCGAGTACACCACCGAGAACGCGGCCAGCTGCCCGTAGGCGACCATGCCCCGGTTGCCGAAGAACTCGTTGATGCTCACCGACGCCGGCATCTGGTCCGGGGTGAGCAGGAGCATGAACGGCACGAAGAAGTTGCCCCACATCATCACGAACGAAAACACGGTCACCACGGCGAGTCCGGGACCCATCAGCGGCAGCACGATCCGGACCAGGGACTGCCCGGAGGACGCCCCGTCCGTCCAGGCGGCCTCCTCCAGCTCCTTCGGCACGCCGTCCATGAAGTTCTTCATCAGCCAGATCGCGAAGGGGAGCTGGGAGGCGGCGAAGAAGAGGATCGTGCCCTGCAGGGTGTCGATCAGGTTCACCTGCACGAACAGGGCGTACACCGGCACCATCACCGCCGTGATCGGCAGGCTCGTCGCGAACAGCACCGACAGCAGGAACGGCCGGTTGAACCGGGAGCGGAACCGGGACAGCGGGTAGGCGGCGAGCGCGGCGCACGCCACGGTCAGCGCGGTCGCGCCGCCGCACAGGATCAGGCTGTTCAGCAGCGGGGTGAAGGTGATGTCCGCGGTGAGGATCGCGTCGAAATTGCCGAAGGTGACCCCGTCCGGCGCCTTCACCCGCAGATCGGCGTGCGGATCGACGGACGACAGCACGACCCAGGCCAGCGGCAGGCAGAAGGCCGCGGCCACGACGAGCAGTGCGAGATCGGCGGCCAGGCGCCGGGCAGCACGGCGGGAGGCGAGGGGACGGCTCATGGCGGTGCCTACACCTCCGTCCGCAGCAGCCGCAGATACACCACGGAGAACAGCGATCCGACGACGAGCAGCAGCAGGGCGACCGCCGTGCCGTAACCGATCATGCTGTTCTGGAACGCCTGCTCGTACATGAACAGCGGCAGGGTCTCGCTGCGGCCGCCGGGACCGCCCCGGGTCATCACCCAGATCAGCCCGAACACGGACAGCGTCTGCAGGGTGTTGAGCATCAGATTGGTCCCGATGGAACGCCGGATCATCGGCAGCGTGATGTGCCACAGCCGGCGCGGTCCGCTCGCCCCGTCGACCTCGGCGGCCTCGGTGATCTCCTGCGGGATCTCGGCGAGCGCGGCGGAGTACACCAGCATCGAGAACGCCGTGCCGCGCCACACGTTGGCGAAGGACACCGCGAGGACGGGCAGCGTGAACAGCCAGTTCTGCGACGGCAGGTGCAGCGCGTCCAGGACGGCGTTGAGCGTTCCCTCCTTGCGGAAGAAGGCGTAGAGCAGGAACCCGGCCACCACCTCCGGCAGCACCCACGCCGTGACCACGATCCCGCCGGTGAGCGTGCGCACCGGCTTCGACGCCCGCCGCATCAGCGCGGCCAGCGCCAGTCCCAGGGTGTTCTGCCCGAGCAGCGACGACACCACCGTGAAGACGAGCGTCAGCCATACGGCGCGGAGGAACTCCTCGTCGTGGAAGGCCCGGCGGAAGTTGTCGAGGCCGACGAAGGAGGAGTGGGCCTGGCCGGTGAGCTGGAGGTCGGTGAAGGCGATGTAGGCGCAGTAGGCGATGGGCCCGGCGAGGAAGAGCAGCAGCAGGGCCAGCGCGGGCAGGAGGGGCAGCGTGCGCGGAAGGAACCGCGCGGTCATTTCTCGACCACGTGGCCGCCGGTGATGTCCTTCAGGGCGTCGTCGTAGCCGGCCGCGGCCTTCTCGACGCTCGCGTCGCCGGTCGTCACGGACTCCATCGCCTCCTGGATCGCCGTCGACACCTTCGGGTACGCCGGGTAGGCGGGCCGGTAGTGGGTGGTGGCGACGAGGTCGGTGAAGAACGTGATGCCGGGCTGGGCGGTGGCGTACGCGGGATCGCTCGCGACGTCCTTGCGCACCGCGATACCGGAGTTGGCGACGTACCACTTCTGCGCGTTCGCCTTGGTCTGCAGCGTTTTGATGAACTCGAAGGCGAGGTCGGGGTTGCCGGCCTTGGCCGGGACGGCCCAGGTCCATCCGCCGGACATGCTCACCTTGCCGGGCGCCTGCCCTTCCTGCGTGGGCATCGCGGCGAGCCCCAGCTCGCGCGACCACGCGGGCCACTCGTGACCGGCTCCGGGCAGCCAGTCCTGCGGCAGCCAGGATCCGTCGAGGTCGATGCCCAGCTTGCCCTTGGGGAGCAGTTCACCGCGGACGATGGTCTGGATGTTGGGATCGAGGGCGGTGGAGACGTCGGGCCCCAGCTTCTCCTTGTAGACGGTCTCGACGAAGGAGAGCGCGTCCTTGAACCCCTGGCCGCCGGCGACCCACTTCTTGCTGCCGGCGTCGTACAGCGGATCGGTACGGCCGTCGCCGGTGCCGTACAGCAGCATCTCGAACCCCTGCATGGTGGCGGCCTCACCGGCCGGCTTGCCCGTGTAGACGTTGAGCGGGGTGACGCCGGGGACCTTCCGCTTGATGGCCCGGGCCGCGGCGAGCACGTCGTCCCACGTCCTCGGCTGCCAGGGCACCGGGAGGCCGGCCTTGGCGAGGATGTCCTTGTCGTACCAGAGCCCGCGGGTGTCCGTCCCGTCCGGAACGCCGTACGTCCTGCCGTCCTCCCCCTTGGCGGCGGCCTTGGCGCTGTCCATGAACTGCTGCCAGTCTGGCCACTTGGCGAGATAGGCGTCCAGCGGCTTCAGATACCCGCTGGTGATGTCCGAGTTGATGAGAAACGTGTCCTCGTAGACCAGGTCGGGCGCGGTCTTGGGCGAGCGGAGCATCTGCTGGAGCTTCGTGTAGTACTCCGAGTCGGGCGCCTTGACCGGGACGAGCTGGACCTTCTTGCCGGGATGGCTCTGCTCGAACTGCTTCTTGACGCCGGCGAGATAGTCGTCCATCACATGGACGGAGTTGTCGGTCGACTGCTTGAAGGAGACCCTCACGGTGTCGGGGCTGCTGCCCGACCCGCCCCCGCACGCGGTGAGCGCGGTGGCGGCGAGAACGGTGGTCAGGAGTGAACGGACGGCGGCGGTGGGGCGCACGGGCATGACCTCCAGCGGGCTCACGAGGCTGTGACGCGGAGATTGCTGCGGTGCGAACGTAAGTTGAGTGGTCTAGTCAGGTCAATGCGTGTGCGGGGGATTGCCGCCGGACAGCCCGAACAGAGCGGCCGCGTTGTCGTGGCACACCGCCCGCAGCCAGTCCCGGCCGAGGTCCAGCCGTTCCAGGGCCCGGAGTTGGTGCGCGTAGGAGTACGGGATGTTCGGGAAGTCGGAGCCGAGGAGGACGCGGTCACCGAGGGCGGCGAGCCGGGGGAGGGCCCGCCGCGGGAACGGCATGAGCCGTTCGGTGAAGTCGGTGAAGGCCATCGTCGTGTCCAGCCGCACCTGCCCGTACCGCTCGGCGAGGCCGAGGAAGTCCTCGTACTCGGGCATCCCCAGGTGCGCGACGATCAGCCGCAGTGACGGGTGCCGGGCGAGGACGCGCGCGATCGGGCCGGGGCCGGTGTGCTTGCCGGGCGCGGGCCCCGAACCGCAGTGGATCACCACCGGGACGCCGGCCTCGGCGAGCAGCCCCCAGGCCCCGTCCAGCATGTCGTCCGCCGGGTCGTAGTCCCCCACCTGGACATGGGCCTTGAACACCCGCGCACCCGCCTCCACGGCCTCGCGGACATAGGTCTCGACGCCCGGCTCGGGGTGGAGGGTCGCGGTGTGCAGGCAGTCGGGCGTGCGGCGGGCGAAGCCGGCCGCCCAGCCGTTCAGCCAGCGCGCCATGCCCGGCTTGTGCGGATAGAGCATGGAGGTGAAAGCGCGGACGCCGAACTCCCGCAGCAGCAGCGCCCGTTGCGCCTCCTCCTCGCGGTACGTGATCGGCCACGCGAGCCCACCGGTCAGCGGTCCCTGCGCGTCGAAGTACGCCCAGACCTTGCGCAGCACACGCTCGGGCATGAAGTGCGTGTGCACGTCCACCAGCCCGGGAAGACCGAGCCCCGTCCAGAAACGCCGGACCTCTGCGGACTCCTCACTCATCCACGGCTCCCTGCCCTCACCGGGGTGCGCCCCGCATCCACTGGTACACCAGCTCCGGTCGTCCCACCGTTCCGTACTGCGGCCGGCGTTCCGCGCGGCCGGTGTTCACCAGGTGTTCCAGGTAGCGGCGGGCGGTGATCCGGGAGATGCCGACCGCCTCGGCGAGGGCGGTGGCCGTCAGGCCCTCGGCGCCGTCGCGCAGGGCCACCGTCACCCGCTCCAGCGTCGGGCCGCTCAGGCCCTTCGGCAGCGACGCGGGGCCCGGTGCGCGCAGGACCGCCAGGGCGCGGTCCACCTCGTCCTGACCGCTCGCCTCGCCCGCCGCCGCCTGGAACTCGGCGTAGCGCACGAGGCGGTCGCGCAGGGTGGCGAACGTGAACGGCTTCAGGACGTACTGGACCACCCCGAGCGAGACGCCCTCGCGGACGACCGCCAGGTCCCGCGCCGACGTCACGGCGATGACGTCCGCGTGGTGACCGGCCGCGCGCAGGGAGCGGGCCAGCTGCAGGCCGTGCACGTCCGGCAGGTGCAGGTCGAGCAGGAGCAGGTCCACGGGGGTGCGGTCGAGGAAGCGGCGGGCCTCGGCGCCGGTGTGCGCCTTGCCGACGGCGACGAAGCCCGGCACCCGGCCGACGTACATCACATGCGCGTCCGCGGCGACCGGGTCGTCCTCGACGACCAGCACCCGGATCGGCGGCCGCGCGGCTCCGCCCGCCGAGGGCGCATCGCCGCTCATGCCTCGCCTCCCGTCGCCGCGCCCACCCGCAGCGGCAGCCGCACCTCGAACTCCGCGCCGCCGCCCGGGGCCTCGCGCACGGTCAGCGTGCCGTCGTGCCGGTGCACGGTCTGGCGCACCAGCGCCAGACCCAGGCCCCGGCCGCCCGGGCCGGACGGCTTCGTGGAGAAGCCGCGCTGGAAGACCAGCTCGGCGTGCGCGGCGTCCACCCCGGGCCCGGTGTCCGCCACCCGCAGCACCAGCTCGGCGCCGTCGGACACGTCGGACCAGGCCGTCACCGTCACCCGCGGCGCCACCCCGCCCTGCGCCGCGTCCACCGCGTTGTCGATGAGGTTGCCGAGGATCGTCACCAGGTCCCGGGCGGACAGGGACTCGGGCAGCAGGCCGTCGTCCAGCCGGCTGTCCGGCGACACCACCAGCTCCACGCCCCGCTCGTTCGCCTGGGCCGTCTTGCCCAGCAGCAGCGCGGCCAGCACCGGCTCGCTCACCGCCGCCACCACCTGGTCGGTCAGGGCCTGCGCCAGCTCCAGCTCCGCCGTGGCGAAGTCCACCGCCTCCTCGGCCCGGCCCAGCTCGATCAGCGAGACCACGGTGTGCAGCCGGTTCGCGGCCTCGTGCGCCTGGGAACGCAGCGCCTGGGTGAAGCCCCGCTCCGAGTCCAGCTCGCCCATCAGCGACTGGAGTTCGGTGACGTCCCGCACGGTCACGATCGTGCCGCGGCGCTCCCCGCCCGACACCGGCGAGGTGTTCACGACGATCACCCGCTCCGCCGTCAGATGCACCTCGTCCACCCGCGGCTCGGACGCCAGCAGCGCACCCGTGAGCGGCGCCGGCAGCCCCAGCTCCGTCACCGGCAGCCCCACCACGTCCCCGTTCACCCCCAGCAGCTCCCGTCCACCGTCGTTGACCAGCGCCACACGGTACTGCCCGTCGAGCAGCAGCAGCCCCTCGCGTACGGCGTGCAGCGCGGCCTCGTGGTAGGCGTGCATGCGGCTCAGCTCGGCCGCGTTCATGCCGTGGGTGTGCCGGCGCAGCCGGGCGTTGATCACATATGTGCCGATCGCCCCGAGCGCCAGCACCCCGGCCGCGACCCCGAGCAGCGCCGTCACCTGGTCCTGCACCCGCGCGCTGATCGCCTCCACCCGGATCCCCGCGCTGACCAGGGCGACGATCCGCTTGTCGTCGTCCTCGACCGGGGTGACCGCGCGGACGGAGGGGCCGAGGGTGCCGGTGTAGGTCTCGGTGAAGGTCTCGCCCCGCAGGGCGCGGGCGGTGTTGCCGAGGAAGCGTCTGCCGATCTGGTTCGGGTCGGGGTGGGTCCAGCGGATGCCCTGCGGATTCATGATCGTGACGAAGTCGACGTCGGTGTCCCGCATGATCCGCAGCGCGTACGGCTGCAGCTCGGCCGTCGGGTCGGGGCCGCGGACCGCGGAGCGCACCGACGGCGCGTCGGCCACCGACCGGGCCACCGCCGTGGCCTGCCGGCCCGCCGCCTGCTCGGCCTGGCTGCGGTCGCTGACGTACGTGAACAGCGCGTACCCGGCCACCACCAGCGCGAGCAGGACGGCCTGCATGGCGAAGAGCTGGCCCGCCAGGCTGCGGGGTCTCGGCAGGGTGAGGCGCATGCCGTCAGTCTGCCTCGTGGTCCGACGGCGGACTAAATGATCGGACGGTGAACTAAATGAACGGAAGGGTGACCGCCCTCACAGGGCCGGGAGATAGTCACGGCAATCCCCGAAAAGCCCGGACGTGAGCCGCACGCCGGTGATGCCGACGAAGACGTCAAGGAGGGCAGCCGTGGCCGCCAGCACATCCCCAACGGCACCTGCCGCGCCCGCTGTGAAGCGGGACCGCACCCACTACCTGTACATCGCGGTGATCGTCGCGGTCGCCCTCGGCATCGTCGTCGGGCTGGCCGCGCCCGGCTTCGCGGTCGAGCTGAAGCCCATCGGCACGGGCTTCGTGAACCTGATCAAGATGATGATCTCGCCGATCATCTTCTGCACGATCGTGCTCGGCATCGGCTCGGTCCGCAAGGCGGCCAAGGTCGGCGCGGTGGGCGGTATCGCCCTCGCCTACTTCCTGGTGATGTCGCTGGTGGCCCTCGCGATCGGCCTGGTCGTCGGCAACATCCTGGAGCCCGGCTCGAGCCTCGCGGTCACCGACGCGGTCAAGAGCGTCGGGCACGCGCAGGTCGACGCCGAGGCCAAGGACACCACCACGTTCCTGCTCGGGATCATCCCGACCACGATCGTGTCCGCCTTCACCGAGGGCCAGGTGCTGCAGACCCTGCTGGTCGCGCTGCTGTGCGGGTTCGCGCTGCAGGCCATGGGCGCGGCCGGGCAGCCGGTGCTGCGCGGCGTCGAGCACATCCAGCGGCTCGTCTTCCGCGTCCTGGCGATGGTCATGTGGGCGGCGCCGATCGGCGCGTTCGGCGCGATGGCCGCGGTCGTCGGCTCGGCGGGCGTGGATGCGCTGAAGTCCCTGGCCGTGCTGATGCTCGGCTTCTACCTCACCTGCGCGGTGTTCATCTTCGTCGTCCTCGGGGCGCTGCTGCGGATCGTGGCGGGGCTCAACGTCTTCACGTTCTTCAAGTACCTGGGCCGTGAGTTCCTGCTGATCCTGTCCACCTCCTCCTCCGAGTCCGCGCTGCCGCGGCTGATCGCGAAGATGGAGCACCTGGGTGTCAGCAAGCCCGTCGTCGGCATCACGGTCCCGACCGGGTACTCCTTCAACCTCGACGGCACCATGATCTACATGACCATGGCCTCGCTGTTCATCGCCGACGCCATGGGGACGCCGATGTCGGTCGGCGAGCAGATCCCGCTGCTGCTGTTCCTGCTGGTCGCGTCCAAGGGGGCGGCGGGCGTCACCGGCGCGGGCCTGGCCACGCTGGCCGGCGGCCTCCAGTCGCACAAGCCGGCGCTGGTGGACGGCATCGGCCTGATCGTCGGCATCGACCGCTTCATGAGCGAGGCCCGCGCGCTGACCAACTTCGCGGGCAACGCGGTGGCGACGGTGCTCGTGGGGACGTGGACGAAGGAGATCGACACGGTGCGCGTCCGCGCGGTGCTGGCGGGGGAACTGCCCTTCGACGAGCGGACGTTGCTGGACGACGCCGAGAGCGATGCGGTACCGGAGAAGCAGCTGGCCTCCGCCTAGCGCCGTCGGGGCGCAACCGGTTCTGCGTGTGCGGGCCGTCCGCGGCCTCTCGCGCAGTGCCCCGCGCCCCTCGCCGGCACTTCCCCACCCCCTCCTGCCAGGGCACCCGGCATTGCCTGAACCTTTGCCGGGTGCCCTTCGCGTTGCTCAGACGTCCGCCGCCAGCTTCCCCACCAGGTCCGCCGCCCGCCCCGCCGGCACTCCCGCCGCCGTCAGGACCGTCACCGCCGCCGAGCGGCCTGCCTCCGAGGGCGGGACCAGGGCGTCGTTCACGGCCTCCATCAGGGCGAAGAGGATCTGTTCGTGGACGTAGGCCAGGGCCGGGGCCGGGAGGGCGGAGGCGAAGACGCCCTCGTCCAGGCCCTGCTGGAGCAGCCGGACGCTGGTCTCGCGGACCGGGGTGAGGCGTTCGCGGATGCCCTGCATGGTGACCGTGCGCTGGGCCAGCGCGACGAGCAGCCGGTAGCGGTCGGCGATCTCCCACACCGCGAGCACCGAGCGGGCCACGGCCTCGGCCGGGTCGTCCACGCCCTCGCGGCCCTCGGCGTGCGCGGCCGCCAGCGCCTGCACCGCCTCGTCCACCAGCGTGCCGATCAGCGCCTCGCGGCTCGGGAAATGCCCGTACACCGTGCGCCGCACGACACCGGCGGCGCGCGCGATCTGGTCCATGGAGGCGTCGGGGTCGCGCAGCAGCTCCGCGAGGGCGACGTCGAGGATGCGGCGCCGGTTGGCGTCGGCGCGGCTGTTACCCGTGGTCATGGCAGTCATTGTGCCTTCCTCCCGTACGCGGGTCCCCCGGCGACTTGCACAGCGATGCGCAGCGGTCCGCCCATCGATTTGCACAACGATGTGCAACGGACGTACATTGCACATGGTTGTGCAACTGCACGCCGCTGTGCAAGTTTCGACGTCGAGGAAGGCGATCCCTGCCATGCGACTCGTGATGAACGAACCGGTCGAGGAGATGGAGGGCCCCTACCGCCGGCGCTGGTGGGCACTCCTCGTCCTCTGTCTGAGCCTGCTGGTCATCGTGATGGCGAACACCGCCCTCACGGTCGCCGCGCCCGACATGACCCGTGACCTCGGGCTGTCCAGCGCCGACCTGCAGTGGGTCATCGACGGCTACACCGTCCCGTACGCCGCGCTGATGCTGCTGCTCGGCGCGATCGGCGACAAGTACAGCCGCCGCGGCGCGCTCGTGCTCGGGCTCGTCGTCTTCGGCGGCGGCGCGGTCGCCGGGTACCTCGCCGACAGCTCCACGGCGGTCATCACCGCCCGTGCCGTGATGGGCGTCGGCGCGGCGCTGATCATGCCCGCCACGCTGTCGCTGCTGGCCGCGACCTTCCCGCGCGGGGAACGGGCCAAGGCGATCACCCTGTGGACCGCCACCGCCGGGCTGGCCATCGCCGCCGGACCCGTCGTCGCGGGCGCGCTGCTGCGCGACCACGGCTGGTCCTCCACCTTCCTGATCAACGTGCCCATCGCGGCCGTCGCGATCGTCGCCGCCCTCGTCCTGGTCCCGCCGTCGAAGGCCGGGCACCACGACCGCATCGACTACGTCGGCGGTCTGCTGTCGGTGATCTGGACCGGCGCCCTCGTCTACATGATCATCGAGGGCCCGCACTTCGGCTGGGGCGCCAAGGCCGTCACCGCGGCGGTCGTGGCCGGCGTCGCGCTGGTCGCCTTCGTCCTGTGGGAGCTGCGCCACCCGCGCCCGATCCTGGACGTGCGCCGCTTCACCGAGCGCCGCTTCGCCGGCTCCAACCTCGCCGTCGCCCTGTTCTTCCTGGCCGTCTTCGGCGCCTTCTACTACCTCACCCAGCACCTGCAGTTCGTCCTCGGCTACGACGCCCTCGACACCGGCGTACGGATGCTGCCGCTGGCCGGCGCGGTGTTCGCCGGCTCGGCGCTGACCGGGTACCTCACGCCGCGGGTCGGCATGAAGTGGACAGTGAGCGCGGGCATGGTCGGCGGCACCGCCGCGCTGGCGCTGCTGACCCGGGTCGACGCGGGATCGTCGTACGGCGACTTCGTGGCGCCCCTGATCATCCTCGGCCTGGCGATCGGCCTCGCCCTCTCGCCCTGCACGGACGCCATCATGGGCTCCTTCCCGGAGGCCGAGCTCGGCGTGGGCGGCGCGGTGAACGACACCTCGCTGGAGCTGGGCGGCTCGCTCGGCATCGCGATCCTCGGCTCGCTGCTCGCCACGTCGTACTCCGGCCACCTCGAGGACGCCACCAAGGGCAGCAAGCTGCCCGCCGACGCCCTGGCCACCGCGCAGGACTCCGTCGGCGCCGGGTACGCCGTCGCGCAGGGCATCGGGGACAAGGCACGCGCACTGGCCGAGCAGGCGGCGCACGCGAGCAGCCCGCAGCAGGCCGCGCAGCTCAAGGCACAGGCGCAGCAACTCGCCGAGGGCGCCGGGCAGATGAGCCACGCCGTCGGCTCCTCGTTCGCCGACGCGGTCGCCCACACCAGCCTGGTCGGCGCGGTGATCCTCGGCGTCGGCACGGTGCTCGTCGCGGTGCTGCTGCCGCGCCGGGACACGGCGCGCACGGAGCAGCCGGCCGACGAGAAGGAGGCCCAGCTCAGCACGGCCGGCTGACTCTCACCGAACTCTTAACCGGGTCCACTAGCGTGCCGCGCCGATCACCAGGCGCGGCACGCCGCGCAGTACAGGAGGCCCGGGGGATGAGCATCGACTGGAACCGGCGGACATGCGCACGGCGCGGCCACGTGACGTACGCGCCGGACGACCCCCGGCTGCGGGTGCGGCTGCACGCCGAGACCGCGCTGGGCGAGGTGTGGCGGTGCCTGCGCTGCGGGGACTTCGTGCTCGGCGAGCCGCACGGCTCCGGGCCGGCCGCCGACGCGCCGCTGGTGCCGCGCGGCAAGGTCCTGCGGGACCTGTTCATCCTGCGCTTCCTCGCGATCGAGCGGGTGCTGCGCGGGGTGTTCATCGTGCTGGTCGCCGCGGCCGTGTGGAAGTTCTCCAACAGCCAGGACGCGGTGCGCCGGCTCTTCGACGACAACCTCGACGTCTTCCGGCCGGTCTTCCGGCACTTCCACTACGACCTCGACCACTCACCGGTCGTCGGGTCCATCCAGAAGGCGTTCGGCTACCGGCACTCCACCCTGCTGCTGGTCGCCGGTCTCCTGCTGGCCTACGCCCTGATCGAGATCGTCGAGGCCGTCGGCCTGTGGTACGCCAAGCGCTGGGCGGAGTACCTGACGGTGGTCGCCACCGCGGCCTTCCTCCCGCTGGAGATCTACGAACTGACCGAGCACATCAGCGCGTTGAAGATCGCCACGCTGGTCCTGAACATCCTCGCCGTCGCCTACATCGCCCTGGCCAAGCGCCTGTTCGGCCTGCGCGGCGGCCGCCGCGCCTTCGACGAGGAACGCCACAGCACGTCCCTGCTGGAGGTGGAGGAGGCGGCGAAGGTCACCGCCCAGGCGTCCTCGCAGTCCTAGTAGCGGTCCAGGCGGTGCGCGTACGGCGTCGGCAGGGCCGGGGTGCCGCCGCCGGGGAACCACGCCGTGCACACGTCCCGGTGGCGGGCCGGGACCGGCATGCCGTGCGCGTCGGCGTCCTCGGCCGACCAGTGGCCGAGGAGCAGCCGGACGAGCGCCCGGTCGTCGGGGACCAGGTCGCCGTGGAGCAGCGCCGCGAACGCCGTGTCGTGGAGAGGATCCGGACCCCGGCCGATGGCGGCCCTGCGGCGCAGCTCGGGCTCCAGCCGGGTCACCAGGGCCGCCCGGTTCAGGACGGCGGCCATCATGCCGCCGCTGGGCGGGAAGCTCTGCCGGTACGCGCAGCCCATGCCGCGAGCCACTCGGCCGACCAGGCTGTCGGCGGGCTCTCGCACGGTGAACTCGGCCAGGCGCCGCTGCCAGCACAGCCGGGCGAGGGCCACGAGCAGCAGGCGGGCCGCGGTCGCGTCCTCGGCCACGAGTTCCTCGACGGTCACCGTGCCCAGGGGGTCGCCGAAGGCCCGGCCCTCCAGGACGGCGTATCCGGCCGTCGTGCCGCCCGCCCGCAGGACGAGGGTGCGGGAGCCCGGCTTCCAGGTGGTCGCGGGGAGGAGCCGGTTCCAGCCGGCCTGCCGCTCGAGGGTCCACGGCCGCCGGGCGTGCGCGGTGTTGTAGAGCCGGATCATCGCCGGGAGGTCGGCCGCCGAGCCGTCCCCGACCCCGGGCACGTCCGCCTCCAGGTCGGCTCCCGTCGCGGACTCGACGGCGCGCACGGGAACGACCAGGCTGCCTTCGGCGAGCGCCCCGGCGAAGCCGAACTTCTCGTACAGGCCCTCGATCGCCTCGGACACGAAGGCGACGTCCACCCGCTGCGCCATACCGTCCAGCGCCCGGCGCAACAGCCGGCTCATGTGGCCCTGGCGCCGGAACCCGGGCTGGGTCTCCACCCCGCCGATGCCCTCCGCCGCGACGGCCACCGCCCCGAAGCGCAGCCGGAAGGACACCGCCTCCAACTCGGCGACCGGCTCGCCGCCCCCGGTCCGCAGCCGGCAGAACCGCGTCCGCAGACTCCGCACGTCCTGCTCCGCGACTTCCGAGTACCCGACCGTACGCTCACGCTCCGACACGCCCCGCAGCATAGGGGTTTCCCCGTGCCCACCGACGGGACGGCACCGGGCCCGGGCGCCGGCAGGCGATGCCCCCCGGCGCCCGGGCCCGGGAGGAGGGGCCCCCTGCGGCTCACCCCCGTTCGCCGGTCGTGGACGCCTCCAGTGCGCTCAGTTCCTTCTCGCTCAGGGACAGGTCCGCGGCGGCCGCCGAGTCCTGGATGGTCTGGGGGCGGCTCGCGCCCGGGATCGGGACGACGGACGGGGAGCGGGCCAGCAGCCACGCCAGGCAGACCTGCTGGGGGCTGACCCCCCGCTCCCGGGCCACGTCGTGGAACGCGGCGAAGCGCTGCCCGCCCTCCAGCCGGGACGGCCCGTCCAGCGAGCTGCGGGTGATGCCGCCGAGCGGGCTCCACGGCAGGAACGCCAGGCCCAGCTCGGCGCAGAGCCGCAGCTCCGGTTCGCTGTCGCGCACGGCGGGGGAGTAGCGGTTCTGTACCGACACCAGCCGCTCGCCGAGGATCGCGCGGGCCTCGCGGATCTGCCCGGCGGTGACGTTGGAGACCCCGGCCAGCCGGATCTTCCCCTCGTCGAGCAGCTCGCGCAGCACGCCCACCGACTCGGCGAACGGGACGGCGCGGTCCGGCTTGTGCAGCTGGTACAGGCCGATCGCCTCGACGCCCAGCCGCCGCAGGGACGCCTCGGCCGCGGACCGCAGGTGGCGCGGCGAGCCGTCGACCGTCCAGCTGCCGTCGGCCGGCCGGCCCCGGCCGCCCTTCGTCGCCACCAGGACGCCGGAGGTGTCGCCGCCGTAGGCCGCCAGCGCCCGCGCCACCAGCAGCTCGTTGTGGCCGGGTGCCGCACCGGGCAGGTGGTAGGAGTCCGCGGTGTCGATCAGGCTCACGCCCGCGTCCAGCGCCGCGTGCACCGTGGCCACGGCGCGCGCCTCCTCGGGGCGGCCCTCGAGGGACAGCGGCATCGCGCCGAGTCCGACCGCGCTCACCTTCAGCTCACCGAGCTGTCGCATCCGCATGTCAGGCGTCCTTTCCGAGGGTCTCGGCGACCGCGTGCGGCAGCCACTGCCGTACGTGTGAGAAGGGGAAACCGAGCCGGACGGCCCGGGAGTTGTCCATGCCGTAGAAACGGGAGAAGGCGAAGGGGGAGACCTGGCCGACCTCCACCGGCCGGAACACGGTCGTGCCCTGGGGCAGGTGCTCCGCCACCGCCGCACACAGGTCCCGCGTGCTCAGCAGCCCGTGCGAGGCCGCGTTGACCGGACCCGTGAAGTCCCGGCCCACCGCCCAGAACAGGAAGTCGGCGATCTCCTCGACATGGATGTACGTCGCCGGGTGCTCGACCGGCGGCACCGCGATCGGCTCGCCCGCCGCGATCCGGTCCGCGTAGTGCGTGAGCCGGCCGGTGAAGTCGTCGGCGCCGCCCAGCACATGGGCCACCCGCACCGACGTCCACGGCAGGTCCTGCGACGCCGCGAACACCGCCTCCGCCTGCCGCTTGCCCTCGCCGTAGCGGGACTCCGCGAACGCCGCGTCGTCCCAGGGGAGTGCGAGGTCCACGGCCACGGTGCGCGGATCGACGGCGTCCTCCCGCACGGGCGCGACGGAGTCCTCGTACTCGTACACCTCGACCGTCGACGTCAGCACGTACCGGCCGGTGCGGCCCGTGAACACGCGGCGCGCGGTCTCCGCCTGGCGCGGCGTGTAGCAGACCTGGTCGACGACGGCGTCGAAGTGCGCCGCGCCCAGCGCCGCCCGCAGGGCCGTCTCGTCGTCGCGGTCGGCGACGACATGGCGGGCGCCCGGCGGCGGTGGGGAGGAACCCCGGTTGAGCACCGTCACGCGGTCCCCGGCGGCCAGCAGCCGCTCGATGAGCCGCTTGCCGAAATAGCGGTTCCCGCCGACGACCAGAACCTCACGCATTCCGTCCCCCTCGGACTGGAGCAAAGAGTGGAGCAAAGGGTGGAGCGAGCAGTGGATCAACGCCCATAATTCTTTCGGCACTCGAGTCCGTACTGAAGGGGGAACCGTGGGAGTTCCGGCTGCCGCACCGAAAGAACCTCGGCATCTTCGCGCCGCCGCCAGCGAAACCTCGGTGACCCTGGACGCACTGGACCGGCAGATCCTCGACCTGCTCCAGACCGACGGCCGGATCAAGCTCAGCGAGCTGGGCCGACGGGTCCGGCTGAGCCCGGCGGCGGTGACCGAACGGGTACGGCGGCTGGAGGCGGCCGGGGTCGTCACCGGCTACGGCGCCCGCGTCGCCCCCGCCCGCCTCGGCTACGGCATCCAGGCCTTCATCCGGGTCGACCCGCACGGCGGCTACACCCTCACCCACCCGAGGACCCTGGAACTGACCGCCCGCCCGGAGATCACCGAGGCGCACCACGTCGTCGGCGAGGACTGCTGGATCCTGAAGGCCGCCGTGGAGGACACCGGCCATCTGGAGGAGGTACTGGCGCAGATCTCGGCCCTCGGGCGGACCACCACCTCGATCGTGCTGTCCTCCCCGGTGGCGCACAAGCCGCTCCTGCCGCGCTTGCCTTGACGTCGGCGTCAAGGCGTACGGTCGCAGGCATGCGAATCGGCGAGCTGGCCGCACGGGCCGGGACCACCACGCGCACGCTGCGGTACTACGAGGCGCGGGGGCTGCTGCCCGCACGCCGGGACGAGCACGGGCACCGCAGCTACGACGACCACGACCTGCGGCTGCTGGAGCAGATCCGGACGCTGCAGGACTTCGGGTTCGAACTCGAGGAGACCCGGCCGTTCGTGGAGTGCCTGCGCGCCGGGCACCCCGAGGGCGACTCGTGCCCGGCGTCGGTCGCGGTCTACCGGCGCAAGCTGGCCGAGCTGGACGCGCTGATCGGCGAGCTGAGCGGGGTGCGGGCGAGCGTCGCGGCGCAGCTCGCACGGGCCGAGCAGGCGCTCGGCGAGCTGGCCGCCGAGTCGCTGGTTCCGGGCGGTCCGGAACCGCGGTGCGAGCTGGGAGGGCAGCAGAAATGATCAGGACGGACAACGTGCGAGAGGTGACGGACGCGGATTTCGCGGCCGAGGTGCTGGGGGCGGACCTGCCGGTGCTGGTGCAGTTCACGGCCGAGTGGTGCGGGCCGTGCCGGCAGCTCGCTCCGGTGCTCGGCGCCATCGCCGCCGAGGAGGGCGACCGGATCAAGATCGTGCAGATCGACGTGGACCGCAACCCCGAGACGACGATCCGGTACGCCGTGATGGCCACGCCCACGCTGATGGTCTTCCGCGGCGGTGAGCCGGTGAAGTCGATGGTGGGCGCCCGGCCCAAGCGGCGCCTGCTCCAGGAGCTCGACGACGTGCTCTGAGCGTCCCGCGCCCCGGATGCGAGAAATCCCCCGAGCAATTGTGCTCGGGGGATTTCTTTCGCTATATTTGTTCATTCGCGACTTCCCTTGCGAGGGGTCACGAAGAAGCTTAAGTGAGCACAGTATATCCGGGCGGGAGCGGAATTGTCAAACACCGAATTTCCGGACGATGAATTGCGGCACGAGCAGGAATTCATCGACGGGTTGTACGCGCGCGTGGACGCGCTGCGCGGCGACACCGAGACCGCCGTCCAGGACGCGCTCGCGCAGGGCGACAAGCCCATGCAGGCCCGCCTGGAGCGGGACATCCTCGTCGCCGAACGCTCGGGGCTGCTCGCCGCGCTGAACGCGGTGGACGGCTCACTGTGCTTCGGCCGCATCGACTTCACCGACGGCACCGGCCACCACATCGGCCGGATCGGGCTGCGCGAGAACGACACCGAGCGCACCCCGGTCCTGATCGACTGGCGTGCCGAGGTGGCCCGGCCGTTCTACGTGGCCACCGGGCACACCCCGATGGGCCTGCGCCGCCGCCGGCACATCGCCACCGAGGGGCGCGACGTCACCGGTCTGCACGACGAGTTCCTCGACGTGAGGGACCAGGAGCGCACCGGCCACGAGGACCCCACCGGTGACGCCGTGCTGCTGGCCGCGCTGAACTCCGCGCGCACCGGCCGGATGAGCGACATCGTGCAGACCATCCAGGCCGAGCAGGACGAGATCATCCGGGCGCCCCACCGCGGGGTGCTGGTCGTCGAGGGCGGCCCCGGCACCGGCAAGACTGCCGTCGCCCTGCACCGCGCCGCCTACCTCCTCTACGAGCACCGCGAGCTGCTCGCCAAGCGGGCCGTGCTCATCGTCGGCCCGAACCCGGCCTTCCTCGGCTACATCGGGGAGGTCCTGCCCTCCCTCGGTGAGACCGGGGTGCTGCTCGCCACGGTCGGCGAGCTGTTCCCGGGCGTGCGGGTGACGGCCACGGACACCCCCGAGGCGGCCGCGGTGAAGGGCCGCGCCGAGATGGCCGACGTGCTCGCCGCCGTCGTACGCGACCGGCAGGCGCTGCCCGACCCGGTCATCGCGATCGAGCACGACCGCGAGGTCCTCATGCTCGACGACGGCCTGGTGAACGTCGCCCGGGAGAAGACCCGCGCCGCCAAGCTGCCGCACAACGCCGCCCGCGAGTACTTCGAGGGCCACATCCTCAACACCCTCACCGAGCTGTACGCCGAGCGTGTCGGCACCGACCCCTACGACGGCTCCAGCCTGCTGGATCCGAGCGACATCACGCAGATCCGCGACGAGCTCGCCGAGAACCCCGAGGTCTGGGCGGCCGTCGACCAGCTGTGGCCGGTGCTCACCCCGCAGCGCCTGGTCGCCGACTTCCTCGCCGAACCCGAGGGCTACCTCGACGACGAGGACGCGGCCGCGATCCGCCGCCCGGTCACCCGGGCCTGGACCGCCGCCGACGTGCCCCTGCTGGACGAGGCCGCCGAACTTCTCGGCCAGGACGACCGGCGCGAGCGCGCCCGCGCCGAGCGGGACCGCGAGACGCAGATCGCCTACGCGCAGGGCGTCCTCGACGTCTCCTACGCCTCCCGGACGTACGAGTTCGAGGACAAGGAGGAGGACGATCCGGAGTCGTCCGAGGTGCTGTCCGCGCACGACATCATCGACGCCGAACGCTTCGCCGAACGCCAGGAGGAGGCCGACCACCGCTCCGCCGCCGAGCGCGCCGCGGCCGACCGCACCTGGGCGTTCGGGCACATCATCGTCGACGAGGCGCAGGAGCTGTCGCCGATGGCGTGGCGGCTGCTGATGCGCCGCAGCCCGACCCGTTCGATGACCCTGGTCGGCGACCCGGTGCAGACCGCCGAGGCGGCCGGCGTCGGCTCCTGGGAAGGCATCCTCGCGCCCTACGTCGAGGACCGCTGGGAGCACACCCGCCTCGGCGTCAACTACCGCACCCCGGCGGAGATCATGGAGCTGGCGGCGGCGGTCGTACGGGCCGGACACCCCGGCTTCGAGCCCCCGCAGTCCGTGCGCTCCACCGGCGTACGGCCCTGGGTGCGCGGCACCGACGACCTGCCCGGCGCGGTCGAGAAGGCCGTCGCCGAACTCACCCCCGAGGAGGGCAGGCTCGCCGTCATCGCGCCGCGCGAGCTGCACCGCCGCCTCGCCGCCCGGCTGGACGGCGTGACGGCGGGCGCCGAGCCCGACCTGACGCGCCGAGTCGTCCTGCTCGACCCGCGCCAGGCCAAGGGCCTGGAGTTCGACTCCGTCCTGGTCGTCGAGCCCGGCCACTACGGCACGAGCGACCTGTACGTCGCCCTCACCCGCGCCACCCAGCGCCTCGGCGTCCTGCACACCGGCGAGCTGCCGCAGGGCATGGCCGAAGCGGCCCGGTGAGAACCACCCGGCCGGGCCCCGTCCGTTCGGGCCGGGCCCCGGCGGGGCTCTGCCACGGGCGCGCGCCCGGCCATGCGCCCACCGCAGGGCCGTGAACGGCGGCAGGCACCGACGGGAGCGTCCCACCCGGCCGCTCGCCCGAGGCGGGCGGCCGCGTGACCGGGTCGGCGGCCCGCAGGCCGGAGTCCGCCGGCCGGGAGGCCGCCGCCGCCCCGCCCGGCGCCCGGGCGGGCCGGCCGCCGCTCAGGCAGGCCGCAGCCACACCGTCGCCAGCGGGGGCAGGGTGAGCCGGATGCTCGCGGGGCGGCCGTGGCAGCCCTGCGGCTCCGGCTTGACCGGGTCGGGGCCGGTGACGTCGCTGCCGCCGTAGCGGGCCGCGTCCGTGTTGATCACCTCGTGCCAGGCGGGGACGTCGTCGGGCACGCCGAGGCGGTAGTCGGGGCGGACCACGGGGGCGAAGTTGGACACCGCGAGCAGGGGGCTGCCGTCGGCGTCGTAGCGCAGGAAGGCGAAGACGTTGTCCTCGGCGGCGTCGCCGACGATCCACTGGAAGCCGTCGGGGTGGATGTCCCGCTGCCACAGCGCCGGGGTGGCCCGGTAGCGGGCGTTCAGGTCGCGGACCAGGTCCAGCACGCCCCGGTGGTCGGGCTCGGCGCCGTAGGACGGGTCGAGCAGCCACCAGTCCGGGCCGCGCACCTCGGACCACTCCGAGCCCTGCGCGAACTCCTGGCCCATGAACAGCAGCTGCTTGCCCGGGTGGGCCCACATGTAGGCCAGGTAGGCGCGCAGGTTGGCGCGCTGCTGCCACCAGTCGCCCGGCATCTTCGACACCAGCGACCGCTTGCCGTGCACCACCTCGTCGTGCGAGATGGGCAGCACGTAGTTCTCGCTGTACGCGTACACCATCGAGAACGTCATCTCGTGGTGGTGGTACCGGCGATGGATCGGGTCGTGGCTCACGTACTGCAGCGAGTCGTGCATCCAGCCCATGTTCCACTTCAGCCCGAAGCCGAGGCCGCCGAAGCCGCTCGGGCCCTTGTGGTGCGTGGCCCGGGTGACCCCGTCCCAGGCCGTGGACTCCTCGGCGACGGTCACCACGCCCGGCACCCGCCGGTACACGGTCGCGTTCATCTCCTGCAGGAACGCCACCGCGTCCAGGTTCTCCCGGCCGCCGTACTGGTTCGGCGTCCACTGGCCCGACTCGCGCGAGTAGTCCAGGTAGAGCATCGAGGCGACGGCGTCCACGCGCAGGCCGTCGATGTGGAACTCCTCGCACCAGTACACCGCGTTGGCCACCAGGAAGTTGCGCACCTCGTTGCGGCCGAAGTCGAACTCCAGCGTCCCCCAGTCCGGGTGGGCCGCCCGCAGCGGGTCGGAGTGCTCGTACAGCGGCCGCCCGTCGAACTCCGCGAGCGCCCACTCGTCGCGCGGGAAGTGCGCCGGCACCCAGTCCATGATCACGCCGATGCCGGCCTGGTGCAGCTTGTCCACCAGGTACCTGAAGTCGTCCGGGGTGCCGAGCCGGGCCGTCGGCGCGTAGAAGCCGGTGACCTGGTAGCCCCACGAGCCGCCGAAGGGGTGCTCGGCGACGGGCATCAGCTCCACGTGCGTGAACCCCAGGTCCTTGACGTACGCCGGGAGCTGCTCGGCGAGTTCACGGTACGTCAGCCCCGGCCGCCAGGACGCCAGGTGGACCTCGTACAGCGAGAACGGGCCCTCGTGCGCGGGCACCTCAGGCCGGCGCGCCAGCCACTCCTCGTCGTTCCACTCGTAGTCCGAGGACGTGATGATCGACGCCGTCTCCGGCGGGACCTGCGTGCGCCGGGCCAGCGGATCCGCCCGCAGCGTCTTCGAGCCGTCCGGCCGGGTGATCTCGAACTTGTACAGCTCACCCTCGCCGACGCCGGGCACGAACAGCTCCCACACCCCGGTGGAGCCCAGGGAGCGCATCGGGAAGGCGGTGCCGTCCCAGTAGTTGAACGTGCCGGCCACCCGCACGCCGCGCGCGTTCGGCGCCCACACCGAGAAGCGGGTGCCGGCCACGCCCCGGAGCGTCATCGGGTGCGCGCCGAGCACCTCCCACAGCTGCTCGTGCCGTCCCTCGCCGATCAGATGCAGGTCCAGGTCGCCGAGCGTGGGCAGGAAGGCGTAGGCGTCCTCGGTGTCCAGGACGGTGTCGCGGTACGCCACCAGCAGCCGGTACGCCGGGACCTCCCGCAGCGGCAGCAGGCCCGAGAAGAAGCCGTCCCCGTCCGGGTGCAGCTCCGCGCGCACCCCGTCGGCGACCACGGTCACCGACAGGGCGTAGGGCCGCAGCGCCCGCACGAGAACGCCGCCCGCCGCCGGACGGGCGCCGAGCACCGCGTGCGGGTCGTGGTGCGTCCCGGCCAGCAGCCGCTCACGGTCGCCGTCGTCCAGAGCGGGAGCGAGGGGGACGGGGACGGTGACCTCGGGGCCGGGCGGGGCGGGCGTCACCGCGGCCGCCTCCGGGGGCGCCGACTCGGCCGGGGCCGTCTGCCGCGCGGTCTCCTCGGCCGGGGCCGTCTTCTTCACCGCCTTCTCGGCCGCCGTCTTCTTGGCGGCCTTCTTGGCCTTCTTCGGATCCGAACCGCTGGACTGTCGACGGGGGGTCACGGGGGAGCCTCCTGGAAGGGGACGTCGGTCGGACGGCGGGCCGGTCAGCTCGGGTCGGGCACGGCGGCGAGCTGCTCGATCGCCGCCATCGGCACCGGCAGCCAGTCGGGGCGGTGCCGGGCCTCGTAGACGACCTCGTAGATCGCCTTGTCGGTCTCGTAGGCGCGCAGCAGGACGGGGTCGGTGCGCGGGTCGAAGCCGCTCGCCTCGGCGTATCCGGTGCAGTACGCGGCGCGGCAGGTGCGCGCCCACTGCGGTGCCGGCGTCTTCGCCGAGTGCGCGGCGTAGTCGAAGGAGCGCAGCATGCCCGCCACGTCCCGCACCACCGGCTGCGGCATCAGCCGCTCGGCCAGCGGCCGGGCCGGCTCCCCCTCGAAGTCGATCAGGGCCCAGTCCCCGGCGGGGGAGCGCAGGCACTGCCCCAGGTGCAGGTCGCCGTGCGCGCGCTGCGCGGTCCAGGTGTGCCCCTCGGCGGCCAGGTCCGCCAGCGCCTCGAAAGCGGTCCGCAGCCCCGGCGCGTACGGGCCGAGCACCGGCACCTGCTGTACGGCGCTGTCCAGCCGCTCGATCATGCCGTGGACCAGCGGCTCCAGCTGCGCGTGACCGAGCGTGACGGTCGGCAGCGCGCGGGCCAGCGCCATGTGCACCTCGGCGGTGGCGCGCCCCAGCTCGCGCGCCTCGGCGGCGAAGTCCTCGCCCTTGGCCAGCTGCCGCAGCGCCAGCTCCCAGCCGTCGGCCGCGCCCTGCACGAAGGGCTGGAGCACACCGAGGACGTACGGCTCGCCGGCCTGGTCCGTCGTGTCCTGGGGGTCCGCCTCGATCCACGCCACCGGCGCGGGCACCCGGGCGCAGCCCTCCCGGGCCAGGGCCAGCGGCAGCTCCAGATCGGGGTTGACGCCGGGGACGACCCGGCGCAGCACTTTCAGGATGAACGTGTCGCCGTAGACGACCGACGAGTTCGACTGCTCGGCCGTCATCACCCGGGGCACCAGGCCGGGCCGTATCTCCGGCTGCGGAACCCGCTCGAAACGCAGCCCGCCGATGCGGGCCTGGGAGCGCAGGGCCTCCAGGAGCACATCGGCGGGCCGGGGGTCGTACAGGGCGTCGTACACCGTGCGCCCGGTGAGCGGGCCGTCGGTGACATGACCTATCAGCGCGGGCGCCAGCCGGGGCGGCAGCGCCTCGCGCGCGCCTATGAGCAGCTGGTAGCAGTCCCCGGGGTGGGTGTCGGCGGCGCCCAGGGTGTGCGGCTGGTGGGCGCGTACCAGCAGGTGGTACAGGCCCAGCCGGCCCGACGCCGGGAGCAGCTCGGTGGCCGCCACCAGCGAGAAGCCGGTGACCGGGCGGCCCTTCCCCGCGAACCAGCGCTGCCTCGGCAGCCACTCGCGCAACAGCGGATCCAGTGACGCGAGCAGGCCGGGGGTGGTGGTACCCGAGACGGTGACCGTTTCCGCCATGGCGTCACGTCCTTTCCCCGGGGGGCGGGGGTGGGGGCGGGGGGCTTACTCTTGCGTGCCCCGGGCGGGACGGTGGAAACCGCCCCGCCCCAGGTTGTCCGCGCGGCGTCTAGGCCCCGCCGTCCTTGCGGAGCCGGAACCAGTAGAAGCCGTGGCCTGCGAGCGTGAGCAAGTACGGCAGCTCCCCGATGGCCGGAAAGCGCACCCCGCCGAACAGCTCGACCGGGTGGCGTCCCTCGAACCTCTGCAGGTCCAGCTCGGTGGGCTGGGCGAAGCGCGAGAAGTTGTGCACGCACAGCACCAGGTCGTCCTCGTACTCGCGCAGGAACGCCAGCACCGCCGGGTTCGACGACGGCAGCTCCGCGTAGGACCCCAGCCCGAAGGCGGTGTTCTGCTTGCGGATCTCGATCATCCGGCGGGTCCAGTGCAGCAGCGACGACGGCGACGCCATGGACGCCTCGACGTTGGTGACCTGGTACCCGTAGACCGGGTCCATGATCGTGGGCAGGAACAGCCGCCCGGGGTCGCTGGAGGAGAAGCCGGCGTTGCGGTCCGGGGTCCACTGCATCGGCGTGCGCACGCTGTCGCGGTCACCGAGCCAGATGTTGTCGCCCATGCCGATCTCGTCGCCGTAGTACAGGATCGGCGAGCCCGGCAGGGACAGCAGCAGCGCGGTGAACAGCTCGATCTGGTTGCGGTCGTTGTCCAGCAGGGGCGCGAGCCGGCGGCGGATGCCGATGTTGGCCCGCATCCGCGGGTCCTTGGCGTACTCCGCGTACATGTAGTCGCGCTCTTCGTCGGTGACCATCTCGAGCGTCAGCTCGTCGTGGTTGCGCAGGAAGATGCCCCACTGGCAGCCGGACGGGATCGGCGGGGTCTTCGCGAGGATCTCGGAGACCGGGTAGCGGGACTCGCGGCGCACGGCCATGAAGATGCGCGGCATGACCGGGAAGTGGAAGGCCATGTGGCACTCGTCGCCCCCGGACTCGAAGTCGCCGAAGTAGTCCACGACGTCCTCCGGCCACTGGTTGGCCTCCGCGAGGATCACCGTGTCCGGGTACTGGGCGTCGATCTCCTTGCGCACCCGCTTCAGGAACTCGTGCGTGGCGGGCAGGTTCTCGCAGTTCGTGCCCTCCTCCGCGTACAGGTACGGCACCGCGTCCAGCCGGAAACCGTCGATGCCGAGGTCCAGCCAGAACCGCAGCGCGGAGATCATCTCCTCCTGCACCGCCGGGTTCTCGTAGTTGAGGTCCGGCTGGTGGGAGAAGAACCGGTGGAAGAAGTACTGCTTGCGCACCGGATCGAAGGTCCAGTTCGACACCTCGGTGTCGACGAAGATGATCCGCGCGTCCTGGTACTGCTTGTCGTCGTCGGCCCACATGTAGTAGTCGCCGTAGGGCCCGTCGGGGTTGTTGCGCGACTCCTGGAACCACGGGTGCTGGTCGCTGGTGTGGTTCATGACGAAGTCGATGATCACGCGCATGCCGCGCTGGTGGGCGGCGTCGACGAACTCCACGAAGTCCGCCAGGTCGCCGAACTCGGGCAGTACCGAGGTGTAGTCGGCGACGTCGTAGCCGCCGTCCCGCAGCGGCGACTTGAAGAAGGGCGGCAGCCACAGGCAGTCGACGCCCAGCCACTGGAGATAGTCGAGTTTGGCGGTGAGTCCCTTGAGGTCGCCGACGCCGTCGCCGTTGCTGTCCTGGAAGGAGCGGACGAGGACCTCGTAGAAGACGGCGCGCTTGAACCAGTCGGGGTCCCGGTCCTTGGCCGGGGTGTCCTCGAACTTGTCCGGGACGGGTTCGTTGACGATCATTTTGTGGGTGACCCTCCGGTCTGCGGGATGGACGGTCGCAGGACGGTGAAGACATGCGCGGGCCTCAGGCCCGGTTCGAGTCGCACGTAGTTGGCCCTGCCCCAGTGATAGGTCTCGCCGGTGAGCTCATCGCGCACCAGCGTCATCTCGTGCCAGTCCAGGCCGAGTTGCGGCATGTCCAACGAGACCGTGGCCTCCTGGGTGTGGTGGGGATCGAGGTTCGCCACCACCAGAACCGTGTTCGAACCGCTGCGCTTGGAGTACGCGATGACCGCGTCCTGGTCGGCGTGGTGGAAGTGCACGTCGCGCAGCTGCCTGAGGGCCGGGCTGCGGCGCCGGATGTCGTTCAGGCGGGTGATCAGCGGGGCGATGGTGCGGCCCTCGCGCTCGGCGGCCTCCCAGTCACGCGGCCTGAGCTGGTACTTCTCCGAGTTGAGGTACTCCTCGCTGCCCGGCTTCAGCGGGGTGTTCTCGCACAGCTCGTAGCCGGAGTAGATGCCCCAGGTGGGGGAGAGGGTCGCGGCCAGCACCGCGCGGACCTCGAAGGCGGGCCGTCCGCCGTGCTGGAGGTAGGCGTGCAGGATGTCCGGGGTGTTGGCGAAGAAGTTCGGCCGCATGTAGGTCGCGGCCTCGCCGGACAGCTCCGTGAGGTACTCCGTCAGCTCCTGCTTGCTGTTGCGCCAGGTGAAGTACGTGTACGACTGCTGGAAACCGATCTGGGCCAGGGTGTGCATCATCGCGGGGCGGGTGAACGCCTCGGCCAGGAAGATCACGTCCGGGTCGGAGGCGTTGATGTCGTCGATCACCCGCTCCCAGAAGACCACCGGCTTGGTGTGCGGGTTGTCGACACGGAAGATCCGCACCCCGTGGTCCATCCAGTACCGCAGCACCCTGAGGGTCTCGGCCACCAGGCCGTCCATGTCGGCGTCGAAGGCGATCGGGAAGATGTCCTGGTACTTCTTCGGCGGGTTCTCGGCGTAGGCGATCGTCCCGTCGGGCCGGTGGTGGAACCACTCCGGGTGTTTCTGCACCCACGGATGATCGGGGGAGCACTGGAGCGCGAAGTCCAACGCGATCTCCAGACCGTGCGAGCGCGCCTGCTCCACGAACCAGTCGAAGTCCTCGATCGTCCCCAGCCGGGGGTGGACCGTGTCGTGCCCGCCCTCCGGTGAACCGATCGCCCAGGGCACGCCCACGTCGTCCGGCTCGGCGGTCAGGGTGTTGTTCTTCCCCTTGCGGAAGGTCGTGCCGATCGGATGGATCGGCGGCAGATAGACGACGTCGAAGCCCATCGCGGCGATCTTCGGCAGCCGCCGGGCGGCGGTGCGGAAGGTGCCGTGCGGCTGCTCCGGCGTGCCCTCCGAGCGCGGGAAGAACTCGTACCAGGACCCGAACAGCGCCCGCTCCCGCTCCACCAGCAGCGGCAGCGGATCGGAGGCGGTGACCAGGTCGCGCAGCGGGTGCGCGGCCAGCACCGCGTCCACCTCAGGCGTCAGCGCGGCGGCCAGCCGGGAGGCGGAGGGCCGGGCCTCGTCGCGCAGGGCGTCGACGGCCTCCAGCAGGACGTCCCGCTGCTCGCCGCTCAGCGGCCCGGCGGCCCGCTCGTACAGCCGTGCGCCCTCCTCGAGGACCAGCTCGGTGTCCATGCCGGCCGGGATCTTGATCTTCGCGTGGTGGCGCCAGGTGCTGACGGGGTCGCTCCACGCCTCCACGGTGTACGTCCACCTGCCGGGCGCCCCGGCGGTCACCGTGGCCCCCCAGCGGTCCGTGCCGGGCGCCAGCTCCCGCATCGGCGTCCAGGGGCCCGCGCGGCCCTCGGGGTCCCTGAGGACGACATTGGCGGCGACGGCGTCATGGCCCTCACGGAACACGGTGGCCGAGATCTCGAACGACTCGCCGGTCACCGCCTTGGCCGGACGGCGGCCGCGCTGGACGACCGGGCGGACGTCCAGGACGGGTATCCGGCCCACGGCCGTGGCCGGCGCGGCCGCCGCGGGCGGGGCGCTGCGCGCGGCCGCGTCCGGGGGTGACTTCGGGGGTGCGGCGGTGCTCTGGGTCGGGGGTGCTGACGAGTGGTGCGTGGCGGGCATGACCGCTCCTGTCCGCGACAACGTGGGTGGGCGGATGGCTGTGGGGAGGTCTGGTCTGCAGTTGTGCCAAGAGGGGTACCCCGGTAACTACCGGAGGAGCCTTCCCACACTCTTCTGGTGGGCAATCCGGCACTTTGTTAACTACTCACGCGTATGTCTACGCACAAGACCGGATCGTTTCCAGCCGGGTGTCCACACACCGGGTCGATTCAGGCCGAACGGGGGTCTGCGGGCCCGGTCCCCGGCGAGGCGGGCACCCGCGCCGGTACCGTCGTAAGGGACGAGCCGGCACATCCCGGTGTGCCGGCGGCAGCCACTCGCGTCGAGGTGACTTGTGAAGGCGATCCGTCGATTCACCGTCCGACCCGTACTCCCCGAACCCCTCCGCCCGCTCAGCGACCTGGCGCGTAACCTGCGCTGGTCGTGGCATACGGAGACCCGTGACCTGTTCCAGTCGGTGGACCCCGAGCAGTGGGCCGAATCCGGCGGCGACCCGGTCCGGCTGCTGGGCAGCGTGCGGCCCGCCCGGCTGGCGGAACTTGCCCAGGACCGCCGCTTCCTGCGCCGCCTCACCGCGGTCGCCGGCGATCTGCACGACTATGTGAGCGGCGAGCGCTGGTACCAGGCCCAGTCCGGGGACCTGCCCGCCGCCGTCGCCTACTTCTCGCCCGAGTTCGGCATCACCGCCGCGCTCCCGCAGTACTCCGGCGGCCTCGGCATCCTGGCCGGCGACCACCTCAAATCGGCCAGCGACCTCGGCGTCCCGCTGATCGGGGTGGGCCTGCTGTACCGCCACGGCTACTTCCGGCAGTCCCTGTCCCGGGAGGGCTGGCAGCAGGAGCACTACCCGGTACTGGACCCCAACGAACTGCCCGTGACGCTGCTGGAGGAGGCCGACGGCACCCCCGCCCAGGTCTCCCTCGCCCTGCCCGGCGGCCGCTCGCTGCTCGCCCGGATCTGGGTCGCCCAGGTCGGCCGGGTACCGCTGCTGATGCTGGACTCCGACGTCGAGGAGAACGACCTCGGCGAGCGCGGGGTGACCGACCGGCTCTACGGCGGCGGCAGCGAGCACCGGCTGCTGCAGGAGATGCTGCTCGGGATAGGGGGTGTCCGGGCGGTACGGACGTACTGCCGGCTGACCGGGCACCCGGACCCGGAGGTCTTCCACACCAACGAGGGACACGCCGGGTTCCTCGGCCTGGAACGCATCGCCGAGCTGTGCGACACCGGGCTGGATTTCGACTCCGCGCTGGAGACGGTACGGGCCGGCACGGTGTTCACCACGCACACGCCCGTCCCGGCCGGCATCGACCGCTTCGACCGCGAACTCGTCGCCCGGCACTTCGGGCCCGACGCCGAGCTGCCGCGCATCGACGTCGACCGGGTGCTGCGGCTCGGCATGGAGACGTACCCGGGCGGTGAGCCGAACCTGTTCAACATGGCGGTGATGGGGCTGCGGCTCGCCCAGCGCGCCAACGGCGTGTCGCTGCTGCACGGCCGCGTCAGCCGGGAGATGTTCTCCGGACTGTGGCCGGGATTCGACCCCGAGGAAGTGCCGATCACCTCCGTGACCAACGGGGTGCACGCGCCGACCTGGGTGGCCCCGGAGGTGTTCCGGCTCGGTGCCCGGCAGATCGGCGCGCAGCGCGCCGAGGACGCGCTGACCGCGGGCGGCTCCGACCGCTGGGACTCCGTCGCGGACCTCTCCGACCAGGAGATCTGGGATCTGCGCCGGGATCTGCGCGAGCAGCTGGTGACCGAGGTGCGCCGGCGGCTGTGGGCGTCGTGGCGGCAGCGCGGCGCGGGCGCGGCGGAGCTGGGCTGGATCGAGGGCGTCCTCGATCCGGACGTGCTGACGATCGGGTTCGCACGGCGGGTGCCGTCGTACAAGCGGCTGACGCTGATGCTGCGCGACCGGGACCGGCTGATGGAGCTGCTGCTGCACTCCGAGCGGCCCATCCAGATCGTCGTCGCGGGCAAGGCCCACCCGGCCGACGACGGCGGCAAGCGGCTCGTGCAGGAGCTGGTGCGGTTCGCGGACGATCCACGGGTACGGCACCGTCTGGTGTTCCTGCCGGACTACGGCATGGCGATGGCGCAGAAGCTGTACCCCGGGTGCGATGTGTGGCTGAACAACCCGCTGCGCCCGCTGGAGGCCTGCGGCACGTCCGGGATGAAGGCCGCGCTGAACGGGTGTCTGAACCTGTCCGTGCTGGACGGGTGGTGGGACGAGTGGTTCCAGCCCGACTTCGGCTGGGCGATCCCGACGGCCGACGGCGCCGGGACCGATCCCGACCGGCGGGACGACCTGGAGGCGGCCGCGCTGTACGAGCTGCTGGAGCAGCGGATCGCTCCGCGGTTCTACGAGCGGGGGCGGGGCGGGCTGCCGGACCGGTGGATCGAGATGGTCCGGCAGACGCTGACGCATCTCGGGCCGAAGGTGCTGGCGGGGCGCATGGTGCGGGAGTACGTGGAGCGGCTGTACGCCCCGGCGGCGCAGGCGCACCGGGTGCTGCGGCCGGAGGTGGCGCGGGAGCTGGCGGAGTGGAAGGCGCGCGTGCGGGGGGCCTGGCCGGCCGTGTCCGTGGACCACGTGGAGACGTCGGCGACGAGTGCGACGGCGGAACTGGGGACGACGCTGACCCTGCGGGTGCGCGTGCGGCTCGGTGATCTCGGGCCGGAGGACGTGGAGGTGCAGGTCGTGTCCGGGCGGGTGGACGCGGAGGACCGCATCACTGGCGGGACGGCCGTGCCGCTGAAGCCGGTGGGCGGGCCCGACGCGGAAGGGCGGTGGAGCTACGAGGGGCCGCTGGCGCTGGAGCGGACCGGGCCCTACGGGTACACCGTGCGGATCCTGCCGTCGCACCGGCTGCTGGCGGCCGGGGCGGAGCTGGGGCTGGTGGCCGTGCCGGCGGAGGAGCTGGGGGAGGGCGGGGTGCTGTTGCGGTAGGGGTGCCTGCGGCGCCGGGGTGCGTCGAGGGTGGGGGCCGGGGGGCAAGCGCCCCGAAGGGGCGCGGGGAACTGCGCGACCAGCCACAACGCACCCGCGGACGACGCACGACCCGGCGCCGCGGGCAACCGGCGGGCGACCCACGACCCGGCGCCGCAGGCAACCGGCTAGGACTCGTCCTGGGGGGCGCAGAGTCTGCGCAGTACCGTGCCGCAGCGGTGGGCGTAGGCGTGCTGGAAGGCTCGGGTGGCCGCGCCGCCCGCCTTGGCGTACCACTTGGCCGGGCGGCTGAAGGCGGCCACCGTGAGCCAGACCGTGCCGTCGCCCGTGCGATCGACGACGAAGGCCTCCTCGCCGCATTCGGGGTGGCCGGGCAGGGTGCCGTAGGCCCAGCCGGCCCGGCGGGGTTCCTCCGCGGTCCAGACGATGCGGCAGGGGGCCTTGATCATGCCGGCGAGGGTGACGGTGACGTCGACTCCCTCGGCGGCGCGTTCGGCGCTCGCGTCGATGCCCACGCCCAGTTCCCGGTGCATCTCCCAGGTGAGGACCGCGTCGGCGGCCCGGCGGAAGACCGCCTCGCCCTCGCCGAGGCGGGTGCGCACGTGCAGGGGGCGGAAGCCGGGCGGGCAGGCGGCGAGGTCCTCGCGGGTGGCGCCGACCGCCTCGTACGTGAAGGACATGGGGCCCAAGAGTACGGCGGCACCCGGAACGTTTCCGTTCCGGGTGCCGCCGGGTGCGCTAGTTGACGTTGACCGCGGTCCAGGCGGCGGCGACCGCCTTGTACTCGGCGCTGGTGGAGCCGTACAGCGCCGACGCCGCGTTCAGGGTCGCCGTGCGGGCGGCCTTGTAGTTGGTCGTGGACGTCATGTACGTGGTGAGCGCCTTGTACCAGATCTGCAGCGCCTTGGCGCGGCCGATGCCGGTGACGGCGGAGCCGTTGTAGGTGGGCGAGTTGTAGCTGACGCCGTTGATCGTCTTGGCGCCGCTGCCCTCCGACAGCAGGTAGAAGAAGTGGTTGGCGACACCGGACGAGTAGTGCACGTCCTTGTTGCCCACGGTGGAGGACCAGTAGTCGGCGGAGCCGCCGTCCTTGCTGGGCTTGTCCATGTAGCGCAGCGGGGTGCCGTCGCCGTTGATGTCGATCTTCTCGCCGATGAGGTAGTCACCGGGGTCCGAGGCGTTGTTCGCGAAGAACTCCACGCCGGTGCCGAAGATGTCGGAGGTGGCCTCGTTCAGGCCGCCGGACTCGCCGGAGTAGTTCAGGCCGGCGGTGTTGGAGGTGACGCCGTGGCTCATCTCGTGGCCGGCGACGTCGAGGGAGGTCAGCGGGTCGGCGTTGCCGGAGCCGTCGCCGTAGGTCATGCAGAAGCAGCTGTCGTCCCAGAAGGCGTTCACGTACGCGTTGCCGTAGTGGACGCGGGAGTAGGCGCCGACGCCGTTGTTCTTGATGCCGTTGCGGCCGAAGGTGCTCTTGTAGAAGTCCCAGGTCTCCGCAGCGCCGTAGGCGGCGTCGGCGGCCGCGGTCTGGTCGGAGGAGGAGGTGGAGGCGGTGCCGGTGCCGAAGACGTTGGTCGAGTTGGCGACCAGGGTGCCCGTGCCGGACGTCTTGCGCGCCAGGTTGTAGGTCTTGTGGTTGCCCCGCGCGGTGTCGGTGAGCTGGTACGTCGAGCCCGACTGCACGGAGTTCAGGGTGACCGTGCCCGAGTACAGCGTCTTGCCGGTCGCGTTTTCGATGCCCTGGTACTCGAAGAGCTTCTTGCCGGTGGCCGCGTCGGTGATGACGTGCAGCTGGTTCGGGGTGCCGTCGTCCTGGAGGCCGCCGACGATCGTCTCGTAGGCGAGGACGGGCTTGCCGGTGGCGGCCCAGATCACCTTGCGGGAGGAGTCGGCCGCGGTCTTCTGCGAACCGGCCGCCTGCGCGGCGGTCAGCGCCTGCTTCTCGGCCTTGGCCGGGGCCAGGGCGGGGGTGAGCGAGGCGACCTTGATGGTGGCGTTGACGGCCTTGGTGACGCCCTTGGCCGCACCGGACGCCGTCTGGTGGACGATGAGGTCGCCGCCGAGGACCGGCAGGCCGGCGTAGGTGCGCTCGTAGCGGGTGTGCGTGGTGCCGTCGGCGTCTCTGACGACGTCCTTGACGACCAGCTTCTCCTGGGCGCCGAGGCCTATCTGCCGGGCCGTACCGGCGGCTTCCGCCTGCTTCTCCCGGATCAGGGAGGTGTGGGCGGCCGTGGAGAGCTGCACCGGGGCGGCCGCGAGCGGGGCCGGCGTCTGGGCGGCTGCGGAACCGGTGGTCAGACCGGTGGTGAGGAGGGCTCCGGCCGCGACGGCGGTGGCGATGGCCAGAGTGGTGCGCTTGTGACGCGCGAAGGGGCTGGACACACAAGCTCCTTGTGGGGGAGACCGGCCGGTTGTGGGGCAACCGGCCGAGGTGGTCGTGAGGTTGTGCGGCGGGTGAGGGAAGACTGGCACCTCGGGCGCGTACATGTCATGACCCCGAGGTGATGTTGGCCGAAAGTTGACTGTCCGGTAAACATTGCCGAAATGTAAAAAGCGGGCGCCGCCCCGGGAGTTGCAGCACCGGGGCGGAACCCTGCTCGTGGGACGGCGGTTTACGGGAAGGTCAGCTTCCAGCCGTCGATGTAGCCCGTGTCGTAGGTCGCCACGTCCTGGACGCGCAGCTTCCAGGTGCCGTTGGCCACCTCGGACGAGGCGTTGACCGTGTACGTCGCGTGCACGTCGTCCGCCGAGTCCGAACCGCTCGAGTTCTTCAGGCGGTACGCCGTGCCGTCGGGGGCCACCAGATCGATGACCAGGTCACCGCGCCAGGTGTGCACGATGTCGACCGTCACCTGGAGGTTGGACGGGGCGTTGCCGGTGCGTCCGGTGACGTTGATGGAGGACGTGACGGCCGGGCCGTTGTCCGGAATCGAGACGTTGGCGGTGTTCTCGAACACCGTGCCGCCACCGCCGCCGCCACCGCCCGAGCGGGAGCCGACCGCGACGGCCGCCCACGCGTCCTGCACCGCCTTGTACTCGGCGGAGGTGGTGCCGTAGAGCTCACCGGCCGCCGCGAGCGTCCCGGTGCGGGCCGCCGCGTAGTTGGTGGTGGAGGTGAACTTCGTGGTCAGCGCCCGGTACCAGATCTGCAGCGCCTTGTCCCGGCCTATGCCGGTGACCGGAAGCCCGTCCGCGGTGGGCGAGTTGTAGCTGACGCCGTTGATGACCTTGGCGCCGCTGCCCTCCGACAGCAGGTAGAAGAAGTGGTTGGCGACACCGGACGAGTAGTGCACGTCCAGGTTGCCGACGCCCGAGTACCAGGAGTCGGCCGAGCCGCCGTCCTTGCTGGGCTTGTCCATGTAGCGCAGCGGCGTGCCGTCGCCGTTGATGTCGATCTTCTCGCCGATGAGGTAGTCGCCGACGTCCGAGCTGTTGGCCGCGTAGAACTCCACGCCGGTGCCGAAGATGTCGGAGGTGGCCTCGTTCAGGCCGCCGGACTCGCCGGAGTAGTTCAGGCCGGCGGTGTTGGAGGTGACGCCGTGGCTCATCTCGTGGCCGGCGACGTCGAGGGAGGTCAGCGGGTCGGCGTTGCCGGAGCCGTCGCCGTAGGTCATGCAGAAGCAGCTGTCGTCCCAGAACGCGTTGACGTACGCGTTGCCGTAGTGCACCCGGGAGTAGGCGCCCACACCGTCGTTGCGGATGCCGGAGCGGCCGAAGGTGTTCTTGTAGAAGTCCCACGTCACCGCGGCGCCGTAGTGCGCGTCGGCGCCCGCCGTCGCGGCGTTCGACGTGGTGCCGTTGCCCCAGGTGTTGGTCGTCTGGGAGAACAGCGTGCCGGTGCCGGACGTGCCGTGGTTCAGGTTGTACGTCTTGTGGCCGCCGCGGTCGCCGTCGTTGAGCGTGTACGTCGAACCCGACAGCGTCGTCGTCAGCGGGACCGTGCCGCTGTACTGGGTGTTGCCGGTGCCCGTCGCGTTCTCGATGCCCTGGTACTCGAACAGCTTCTGCCCGGTGGCCGCGTCGGTGATGACGTGCAGCTGGTTCGGGGTGCCGTCGTCCTGGAGGCCGCCGACGACCGTCTCGTAGGCGAGGACCGGCTTGCCGCTCGCCGCCCAGATCACCTTGCGGGAGGAGTCGGCGGCGGTCCGGGAGGAGCCGAGGGCCTTGGCGCGCTGCACGGCGCGCTGCTCGGCGGTCGCCCGGGCGACCTTGCCGGTGAGGTCGGCCACCTTGAGCTGGGCGTTCGTCGCTTTGATGACGCGCTGCGTCTGCCCCTTGGCGCTGTCCACGACCAGGTCGCCGCCCAGGACGGGCAGGCCGGCGTAGGTGCGCTCGTAGCGGGTGTGCAGCGTGCCGTCCGCGTCCTTGATCACGTCACGGACGACGAGCTTCTCCTGCGCGCCCAGACCGATCCGCGTCGCGGTCTGCGCCTTGGCGGCGTCGGCGTCGCGCAGCAGCTCGGCGCGCTGCGACGCGGAGAGCTTGACGGCCATGTGGGCGGGGTTCGCCTTGCCGGCCACCGGTGCGGCGGGGGCGGCGCTGGCGGCGCCCGACTGGACGGCCGCGGCGAGCAGGGCGGACACGCCGACGAGGGCGACACCCGCCGCGCGGCGGTGCAGGGTGTGGGAGGTGCGTCTGCGCGAGGAACTGCTTCTCAACACTGACTCCTTCTGCGTGGCCGCGGATCGCGCGGCCAGGGGAGACCGGGCGGCCGATCGAGCCGTCCGGGCAGAACTGGGAGGTGCGTGAACACACGTGCGGCAGTGCGATCGGCGACGGCACAGCGAGGGAGGGTCTGTGGGGTTGCTGTGCAGTGGCCGTGGGAAGAGTGGCAGGAGATCTCGGCTCCTGTCAGGAGCGCGTCAGGAAGTTGGCTGGAAATCGTCCGTTGACCGGATGTTCATGTTCGGTATGCGGACTGTTGGCCCGGCGGCCGAACACCCGGACACGGACCGCAGGGCCGGACACCCGGACGCGGACCGGAGGACCGGACACACCGTGAACGGCCCCGAGGGCGGCGGGGCGTTCAGACCGCCCACTCGGCGGGCAGCCGTCGGCGCCGCGACGACGGCGACGGGGGCCGGCGCGCAGAACACGAACGTCATCCGGATCTCTCCGGACCGGCACCGCAGCCGGGGCGCCGGCAGGGACGTGGCGAACCCCGCCACCGCGCCGAGCATCGACAGCAGGCCGAACAGTCAGGCGGACAGACCCGGTTCGCCGAGCAGGAACACCGGCAGCATGGCCAGAACGACACCCGCCCCCAGGTTGTTCAGCGCCGCCTGCTGCAGCAGCAGACGCGGGGGAGAGCGCCCGCAGCGCCGTCTCCGACGACTGCAGGCGGGCATTGCCGTCCGCCGCCCTGCGCCGCGGCAGCACCTGCGGCAGCACACTGCTGTGCGCCACGTCGAAGAAGACCCCGGCGAGACTCACCACCAGCGCCACCATCCGCCAGTTGCGGCACCGTCAGCACGCCGAGGACGGGCAGGGCGAATCCGGCCACCTCCGACGCCGCGAAGCGGAAAGTGTTCGCGGACCACAGCCGCCGGAAGCCCGGCACCCGCAGGGCCTCGGTGCCCTCACCGCCGGGTGATGGCCCCCCCCCGCGGGCGCGCCGTCGGCTGCCCGCTCGGTGGCCGTCACGCAAGGCTCTCCCGCCACGCCCGGTGCAGGTCCGAGAAGCGGCCCGTGCCCTCGATCAGGTCCGCCGGAGTGCCGTCCTCCACGATCCGGCCGTGCTCCATCACCAGCACCCGGTCGGCGATCTCCACCGTCGACAGCCGGTGCGCGATCACCACCGCCGTACGCCCCTGGAGGACCGTCGTCATCGCCCGCTGCACCGCCCGCTCCCCGGGGATGTCCAGCGAACTGGTCGCCTCGTCCAGGATCAGCACGGCAGGATCGGCCAGCAACGCCCGCGCGAACGCGACCAGTTGCCGCTGCCCGGCAGAGATACGGCCGCCCCGCTTGCGTACGTCGGTGTCGTAGCCGTCGGGCAGCGCGCTGATGAACTCGTGCGCCCCGATCGCCTTCGCGGCCTGCTCGATCTCCTCCCGGCTCGCCTCCGGGCGGCCGATGGCGATGTTCTCGGCGACCGTGCCGGAGAACAGGAACGCCTCCTGCGTCACCATCACCACCCCGCGCCGCAGCTCCGGCACGGCCAGTTCGCGCAGGTCCACACCGTCTAGCAGCACCCGCCCCTCGCTCGGGTCGTAGAACCGGGCGAGCAGCTTGGCCAGCGTCGACTTGCCCGCGCCGGTGGAGCCGACGACGGCCACCGTCTGCCCGGCCGGCAGCGTCAGATCGAAGCGGGGCAGCACCTCGCCGCCGGTGCGGTAGGCGAACCGCACGCCGTCGAAGACGACCTCGCGGCCGGGCTGCTCGCTCTTCAGCGGCGGCAGTTCCCTCGGCTTCGACGGCTCGGGCACGGTCGGCGTCTGCGCGAGCAGCCCGGCGATCTTCTCCAGGGACGCGGCCGCCGACTGGTAGGAGTTCAGGAACATCCCGAGCCGGTCGATCGGGTCGTACAGCCGCCGCAGATACAGCACGGCCGCCGCCAGGATGCCCAGCTCCAGCGAGCCGCCGGCCACCCGGTAGGCGCCCCACAGCACGATTCCGGCCACCGCGGTGTTGGCCACCAGGCGGGAGCCGACGACATAGCGGGCCATCTCCAGCAGCGCGTCGCCGTTGGTGCGCTCGTGGCGGCGGTTCAGCACCCGGAACTCGGCGTCGTTGGCCGCCTCCCGGCGGAAGGCACGCACCGGCCGGATGCCGTTCATCGTCTCCACGAACTTCACGATCACCGAGGCGATCGCCGTCGACCGCCGCCGGAACACCTCGCCCGCCCGCCGCTGGTAGAGGCGCACCAGCAGGTACAGCGGCACGAAGGAGGCCACCGCCACCGCGCCGAGGCCGAGATCCAGCCACAGCAGCATGGCCGAGATGTACACGAACGACAGGATGACCGTCACCAGCTCCTGCAGTCCCTCGCTCAGCAGCTCCCGCAGCGACTCCACGTCCGTGGTGGAACGGGAGATCAGCCGGCCCGAGGTGTAGCGCTCGTGGAAGTCGATGCTGAGCGCCTGGGCGTGCCGGAAGATCCGGCCGCGCAGATCGAGCAGCACGTCCTGGTTGACCCGCGCCGAGGCGGCGATGAACACGAACTGCAGCGCACCGGACACGGCCGCGCACAGCAGATACCCGACGGCGACCGCGATCAGCGGGCCGTGCCGGTCGTCCCGGAACGCCGGTACGGCGCTGTCGATGGCGTACGCCACCAGCAGCGGGCCCGCCTGCACGGCCGCCTGCTGGAGCAGCAGCACCAGGGTGGTGAGCGCGACCCGTGCCTTCATCGGCGCGAGCAGGGAGCGCAGCAGCGCGCCGGTGGCGCCCGGCGGAGAGGGCAGGACGTCCCGGTCGAAGGGGTCGCCGTCGTGACCCGGGCGGGGTGGCTCGTCCTCGTCGGCGGCGGGGACGGACGTCGTGGGGGCCGTCATCTCTCGTCCTCCTCCGGGCGGTCCAGGCCCGACATCAGGTGCGCGTACTCGGCGTTGCTGTGCAGCAGTTCCTGGTGGGTGCCGACGGCGGCGATCCGGCCGCCCGACAGCAGCGCGACACGGTCGGCGAGCAGCACGGTCGAGGGGCGGTGCGCGACGATCAGGGCCGTGGTGTCGGCGAGCACCTGGCGCAGCGCGGCCTCCACGGCGGCCTCCGTGTGCACGTCCAGCGCCGACAGCGGGTCGTCCAGGACGAGGAAGCGGGGCCGGCCGACGACCGCGCGGGCCAGCGCGAGACGCTGGCGCTGGCCGCCGGACAGGCTCAGGCCCTGCTCACCGACCTGGGTGTCACGGCCCTGCGGCAGGGCGTGCACGAAGTCGGCCTGGGCGACGGCGAGGGCGCGCTCCAGCTCGGGTGCACCGGCCTGCTCCGCGGCGCCCATCAGCACGTTCTCACCGACGCTCGCCGAGAACAGGGTGGGCTCCTCGAAGGCGACGGCCACCTTCGCGCGCAGCTCCTCGCGGGGCATGGCGGTGATGTCCTCGCCGTCCAGCGTGATCCTGCCGGAGGTCACCTCGTGCAGCCGCGGGATCAGCGCGGTCAGGGTTGTCTTGCCGCTGCCGGTCCCGCCGACCAGGGCCATCGACTCGCCGGGCCGGATGTGCAGATCGACCCGGTCGAGGACGGGCGGGGCGTCGGGGGGCGCGTCGGGGTAGCGGAACGTGACCTGGTGCAGGCGCAGCCCCTCCTCGTCGTACCGGGTCCGCGCGGGCACGTCCGACGACTCCGGCACCTCGTCCATCACCTCGAAGTACCGTTCCGTCGCCGTCGCCGCCTCCTGGCTCATCGCCAGCAGGAAGCCGATCGACTCCACCGGCCAGCGCAGCGCCAGTGCCGTGGACAGGAAGGCCACCAGTGTGCCCGTGGACAGGTCACCGTCGGCGACCTGCACCGCCCCCACCACCAGCGCGGCCCCGATCGCGACCTCCGGCAGCGTCACGATGACCGCCCAGATCACCGCCAGCAGCCGCGCCTTGCGCAGCTCCGTGCCGCGCAGGGTGTGCGACAGCTCGCGGAAGGCGCGCGCCTGGCTGCGGTGCCGGCCGAAGCCCTTGATGATCCGGATGCCGAGCACGCTCTCCTCGACGACCGTCGTCAGATCGCCGACCTGGTCCTGCGCGAGGCGCGCCACATCGGCGTACCGCCTCTCGAAGACCAGGCACATCGCGATCATGGGCACCACCGGGCCGAGGATCACCAGCCCCAGCGTCCAGTCCTGGGCCAGCATGATCAGGACGCCGACGAGGATCGTCACCCCGTTGACCAGGAGGAACGTCAGCGGGAAGGCGAGGAACATGCGCAGCAGCATCAGATCCGTGGTGCTGCGCGACAGCAGCTGCCCGGACGCCCACCGGTCGTGGAACGCGACCGGCAGTCGCTGCAGATGCCGGTACAGATCGGCCCGCATCTCCGCCTCGACGTGCGACAGCGGCCGCGCCACCAGCCATCGCCGCAGCCCGAACAGCAGCGCCTCCGCGAGGCCGAGCAGCAGCAGGTACAGCGCGCCGAGCCACACCCCGGCCGGGTCCCGGTCGGCGACCGGGCCGTCCACCATCCACTTGAGCACGAGCGGGATCACCAGCCCCACCAAGGAGGCGACGATCGCGACGAACGCCGCGACGGACAGCCGCGCCCGCACGGGCCGCACATACGGCCACAGGCGCAGCAACGTCCGCACGGCGGACCGGTCCCGGGTGGTTGCACGTGTCGTGGACATCAGCAGCGAGCCTACGGATCGCCACTGACATCGCCCACCGAGTTTCGGACGGACCGGGCTCCGCCGCTGGACCTACGACCACGGCAGGGGCGCCCCGGCACGCGCACCGGGCCCCCGGCATGCGGGCCGCAGCGGACGTCGTGGCGCCGTGCCGCAGCGGACGTCGTGGCGCCGCGTCGGAGGGGACGTCGTAGCGCCGTATCAACCGATCGGCTGATGCCGGCTCGAGCGCGACGGCCGATGCCGCGGACCGGGCCGTGCCGGGACGCTGGTGCCATGACCGACATCCCTGTCATCGAAGTCACCGATCTGCGCAAGTCGTACGGCGGCCGCCCGGTCGTCGACGGCGTCTCGTTCACCGTCCGCGAGGGCGAGATCTTCGGGATCCTCGGCCCGAACGGCGCCGGCAAGACCACCACCGTCGAGTGCGTCGAGGGCCTGCGCGTCCCCGACGCCGGGCGGGTCCGGGTCACCGGCCTCGACCCGGTGGCCGACCGCGAGCAGGTCGCCCGGGTGCTCGGCGCCCAGCTCCAGCAGAGCGAGCTGCAACCCAAGCTCACCGTGCGCGAGGCCCTGGAGCTGTACGCCGCCTTCTACGACCGCCCGCTCGACTGGCGGCCGCTCGCCGAACGGCTGGGGCTGACGGAGAAGCTCACCACCCGCTTCGCCAGGCTGTCCGGCGGGCAGAAGCAGCGGCTGTTCATCGCGCTCGCCCTCGTCGGCAACCCCCGGGTCGTCGTCCTCGACGAGCTGACCACCGGCCTGGACCCCCGCTCGCGCCGCGACACCTGGCAGCTGATCGAGGACGTCCGCGCGAGCGGGGTCACCGTCCTGCTGGTCACCCACTTCATGGAGGAGGCCCAGCGGCTGTGCGACCGCGTCGCGGTGATCGACCGGGGCCGCGTCGCCGCCCTCGACACCCCCGACGGGCTCATCCGCCGCTCGGCCGGCGCCACCGTCATCAGCTTCACCCCGTCCGCGCCGCTCGACGACAACGCCCTCGCCGCGCTGCCCGGGCTCGCCCGCGCCGAACACAAGGACGGCCGCGTCACGCTCTCCGGCACCGACGAGACCGTCAACGCCGTGATCACGCTCCTCGCCCGCCACCACATCACCGCCCACCAGCTGCGCGTCACCGACGCCACGCTCGACGACGCGTTCCTGGACCTGACGGAGGCCGCCCGATGAACGCCCTGAACCCCGCCGTGCTGCGCACCGAGATCCGGCTCTTCCGCCGCGAGCCCGCGGCCCTCTTCTGGATCCTGCTCTTCCCGGCCCTGCTGCTGGCGATCCTCGGCTCCATCCCGTCCTTCCGGCACCCCGACGCCTCCCTCGGCGGCCTGCGCACGGTGGACGTCTATGTGCCGGTTGCGGTGCTCCTCGGCCTGATCGTCGGCGGCGTGCAGAGCCTGCCGCAGACCGTCACCGGGTACCGCGAGCGCGGCATCCTGCGCCGCATGTCCGCCACCCCCGTCCGCCCCTCCGCTCTGCTCGCCGCCCACATGCTGGTGTACGGCGGCGCCGCCCTGCTCTCCGCGCTGCTCGCGCTCGCCGTCGGCCGGATCGCCTTCGACGTGGCCCTGCCCCGGCAGGCCGCCGGATACCTGCTCGCCCTGCTGCTGGCGACGGCGGCCGGCCTCGCCCTGGGCGCGGTGGTCACCGCGCTGTCGCGCACCACGAAGATCGCGAGCGCCATCGGTTCGGCGGTGTTCTTCCCGATGATGTTCTGCGCGGGCGTGTGGGTGCCGGTGCAGGCCATGCCGGACCTCCTCGCCCGGATCGTCGGCTGGACCCCGTTCGGCGCCGCAGCGCAGGCCCTGAACCAGGCCGCCGCCGGCCACTGGCCGGGCTGGGGCCACCTCGGTGTGCTCGCCGCCTGGACGGTGCTGCTGACCGGCGCGGCCGTGCGCTGGTTCCGCTGGGAGTAGGCGACGCCGTGCGCGAGGGAGCGGGAGACCCTGATCGAGGCGGAGTCGGCGGTCGTATGCCGGGACGAGGAGGCGGTCGTATGCAGACTGGGGGCATGGTCGCCAAGGACACGCAGCTCGACCAGCGGTGGGACCAGTTCCACCGCTGGGGCCCGTACGGGATGCTCGGCATCGCCACGCTCATCGCGGTGGCCACCCAGGACATCATGGCCGGGCCGGGCCGGCGGTACGCGGCCGCCGCGCTCGTCGGCGCGGCGCTGGCACTCCACCTCTACTGGGACCGCCGCCCGCACGGCCCCGCCACCGGAACCGGGCGCCGCCGCCGGACACCCTCCCGCGCGGGCGCCATCTTCTACGCGGTGCGCTGGGCGATCGCCTTCGCGCTCACCTGGCTCAACCCCTTCTTCGCCCTGTACGCCGTCACCGGCTACTTCGACGCCGACGAGCTGATCCCCGGACGCGGCCGGCACCGCATCGGCCTGTTCGCCACGTCCGTCACCCTGGCCGGCTCGCAGTCCGGCGGGCTGCCCCTGAAGAACGCCTCGCAGTGGGGCGTGTTCTTCGGGATGCTGGTGGTCAACAACGTGCTGTGGATGGTCGTCGGCCACCTCACCCACCAGGAGGAGGAACGCTCCCGGGCCCGCGCCGACACCATCGTCGAACTGGAACGCACCAACACCGCGCTCCAGCAGGCCCTCGACGAGAACGCCGCCCTGCACGCCCAGCTGCTCGTCCAGGCCCGCGAGGCGGGCGTCGCCGACGAGCGCCGGCGGCTGGCCGCCGAGATCCACGACACCCTCGCCCAGGGGCTGACCGGCATCATCGCCCAGCTCCAGGTCGTCGTGAACACCCCCGACCCGGACCTGGCCCGCGACCACACCGTGCGCGCGATGGACCTGGCCCGGCACAGCCTGGGCGAGGCCCGCCGCTCCGTGCACAACCTCGCCCCCGCCGCCCTCGACCGCGACGAACTGCCCGAGGCGCTGAAGAAGACCGTCGCCGCCTGGGGCGAACGCACCGGCGTCCGCGCCGACTTCACCGTCACCGGCACCGCCGAGCAACTGCACGCCGAGGTCTCCGCCACGCTGCTGCGCATCGCCGAGGAGGCCCTCGCCAACACCGCCCGGCACGCCGACGCGACCCGCGCCGGGGTCACCCTGTCGTTCATGGGCGACGAGGTCGTCCTCGACATCCGCGACGACGGCCGCGGCTTCGACCCGCTCACCCTGCCCGAGCACAGCAGCACCGGCGGCTTCGGCCTCGGCGGCATGCGCGCCCGCGCCGAACGCATCGCCGGCTCCCTCACGGTGGAGTCCGAACCGGGGTACGGCACCGCCCTGTCGGCTCGCGTACCGTTGGTGCGCCATGACCGATGAGACGTCCATCTCCCTGCTGATCGTCGACGACCATCCCGTCGTACGGGACGGACTGCGCGGCATGTTCGCCTCCGCCTCCGGCTTCACCGTCCTCGGCGAGGCCGCGAACGGGGTGCAGGCCGTCGAGCGGGTCGCCGCCCTCGACCCCGACGTGGTCCTGATGGACCTGAGGATGCCGGGCGGCGGCGGGGTGGACGCCATCCGGGAGCTGACCCGGCGCGGCGCCCGCGCCCGCGTGCTGGTGCTGACGACGTACGACACCGACTCCGACACACTGCCCGCGATCGAGGCGGGCGCGACCGGCTATCTGCTCAAGGACGCGCCCCGCGAGGAGCTGTTCACCGCGGTCCGGGCCGCCGCCGAGGGCCGCACGGTGCTCTCCCCGGCCGTGGCCTCCCGCCTGGTCTCGGCGGTCCGCGCGCCCAGGTCCCCGGGCAACGAGCCGCTGTCCGCCCGCGAGCGGGAGGTGCTGGCACTGGTAGCCAAGGGCACCTCCAACAAGGAGATCGCCCGCGAGCTGTTCATCAGCGAGGCCACGGTGAAGACCCACCTCACCCACCTGTACGCCAAGCTCGGCGTCAACGACCGCGCGGCGGCGGTGGCGGTGGGGTACGACCGGGGGATCCTCGGCTAGCTCCGCCGGAGGAGAGCGGTGAGTGAGTCCCGCCCGGCCATGTACACACCACAGCGGCCCCACCGGAAACAGATCCGGTGGGGCCGCTGTGGCACTGAGAGAATTCCCCTGCCCGCGGTTTTACTCGGGACCGGTGACGGGGTCACCTTCGGCGGAGGAGCCGAACCCCATGCATCCGACCACTTTGAGTGGGTGCGGATCGAGGTAGAGGGGAAAGAGGTATCCGCCTCGGGCACGATCGTCCACGTAGGCCACAAGAAGGCCCTGCTCGCCCTTTTCGGCAAGACTCGCAAGACATTCCGTGACGCCGACAACCGGCTTGCCGCGCCGCTGCAGGCTTCTCACCCTCCCGCGAAGGATGCCTCGGAGCCTCGACGCAGGAAGGGGCTCGAGGAAGATCTCGAAAGGCGCTCCGGAAAGCAATGCATTCTTGGCTTGAATGCCGGCCTCCGAGTCGGCCTCGAACGCGGCGAGCAGTTCACTCGCGGATACCTCGTTCACCTCATCGCCGCCTGACCGGTGTCCAGGTCCGTCCGAAGTCGAAGCTGATGTCGTCGGCCCAGATTTCACCGACGATGAGATGCTCGTCTTCGAAGAACCTTTCATATTCGGTGCCGTGGATCTGGATGTTTCTCGACGGTCCTATGGCGGGATCGATGTTCGCCACCCTGATGCGCAGCATCACACCTGCCCCAACATAGTCGTCCCCCAGATTCTGGGCGCCGAACTCGGCAACTTCGGGGTCATCCGACCACGACGTGTAGATGGTGTCCGTGGCATTACCGCCGGAGTGACCGTGAATGTCCGTGTTGGTTCCGCGGGGCACCGCACGGCCTTCCGCAGCGGTGTCGTAGCTGTGGTGACCCTCGGCGACACCGCGGTACAGATACCCATCGGTGTTCTCGTCACAGTTGTGGACCAGGATCGAGGTACCGGCTGCCACCACGTAGTACGTGTGGACGTCGGACACCGTCATGTTGTGGACGGTGGCCGTCCGTGCCGTCCAGCGGTCGATCGCTGTGACCTGGACGTACGTGCCCGCGCTGGTCTGCAGCCACTCGCCGGCCTTCAGATCCGTGGCCTTGATCCAGGCGTGCAGTTCGGGAACCCAGAAGGGGTGGCCGTCAGTTGCGGTGACCTGGGCCGTCCTGCTGCCCTTCTTGCCGCCGGTGTCGATCGTGACCTTGACGAGGTGCTTCAGGCCGTGGCCGCGGATCTCGGCCGTGACGTTCTCGATGCGGCGCTCACCGGTCTTCGGGTCGGTGGTGACGACCTTGTCACCGGCCTTGACCTGCTCGATCGGCTTGGTGGTGCCGTCGGCCATCAGGACCTTGGTGCCCGGGACGAAGCTGTTGCACGTCCCGCCGCTCTCGCCGCCCTCGGCCTTGCCCGAACCGCCGCTGCCGCTGGATCCGCCGTTGCTCTTGGAGGAGCCACCGGACTTGCCGCCGGGCTTGGAGCCACCGCTGCCGCCGCCGCCCTTGCCGCCGCCACCGTGGGACGACGCCTTCGGGGCCGCCTGGGCCTGGGCCGCCTTGTGTCGGGGGTTACCAGTCTTCCTGGCGGCGGCCGCCGCTCTGTCGGCTGTTCGTTTGGCTGCCTCGGCCGCCTTCTTTTTCGCTCGTTGCGCCGCGAGTTTCTTGGCGCGTTCGATGGCGAGTTTCTTCGCCCTCAATGCCGCCCGTTCGGCTGCCTTGGCGGCCTTGAGGACGATTTCGGCTGCCTTCTTGGCCGCCTTGAAGGACTCGACGGCCTTGATGGTGCGTTTGACGGCCTTGATGACGGACGGGATCTTGCCGAGCTTGGTCCACGGGATGGCGTCGACCGCGATGCTGATGCAGGACCACATGTCGCCGCCGAAGCACGCCATGGCGTCGTTGATGCCGATGAAGTCCTTCAGCGTCTCCCAGGCCACGGCCAGGATGACTGAGGTGAGGGACTTGCCCTGCATCGCCTGTGCCTGCGCGACCTGCGCCGCGGACAGACCCGCGCCCGCGAGGGCCGCGGCCCGCTCGGAAGCGGTCAGCGCGATGGACTCGCCCGTCGGGTCGGAGAACGTCACCGGGTTGTTGTGCGCGTACTCGTATCCGTTGGACTGCAGGACGTCGTTGAGGTCCAGCACCGGGTCGGCGGACAGGAAGCGTCCCACCACCGGGTCGTACAGGCGCGCGCCCAGGTGAACGAAGCCGGAGCTGTCGTCGGTCGGTGAGCCCAGGAACCCGGTGTGCTGCTGCCGGTTGACGCCACCGGTGTCGGTGCCGCGCTGGTTGCCGAACGGATCCTGCTTGCGGATCCGCACCGACATCCCGCCATCCAGGGCCACTTCGGCATACGGGCTGCCCTGGTGGTCGGTGGTGATGGCGACCAGCTTGTCGCCGCCGGTGCCGTAGGCGTAGCGCATCACCGAGCCGCCAGGGGCGTCGTAGGTGCGCTGCGTCTGGACGAGGACGCCGCCCTTCTGGACGGTGACCTCGGACTGGCCCAGGCTCAGTGTGGCCTGCTTGCCCTTGATGGTGAGCAGGACAGAGCCGTCGGGGCCGTAGATGTAGCGGGTGTCGTTCTGAGGCGACCAGAGCTGCTCGGCCTTGGTGCTGTCACACGTGGCGAGCACGACCGGCGTGGAGTTCGCCGAGTTGGCTCCCTGCACCGACAGGCAGAGTCCGGAGGCCACGTGGGTGAGCTGGCCCGAGGCGTTGCGCTTGAGCTCCTGGCCGGCCGAGCCGTCGCACTTCTGCAGCTGGACCGCGGACCCGGCGGTGTTGCCGGCGGGCTGGACGCACCAGTTGTCGTAGACGTTCAGCGTGCCCTGATCGGGGTTGGTCCCGCCCGGGGTCTGGCTGAAGCGCCAGTTCTGCGCCGGGGAGGCGTTGCAGCCGTAAAGCTGAAGCGCCGTACCGGCGACCGCGAGGCCGGACCTCAGGTCCAGGCACTTGTCGGCGAGGCCCACATAGGGGGTCTTGCCGCCGGTGCCCGCACCGGTGATGCGGTCGACCTTGCCGTCATAGGTCCAGGACAGGGACTGCTTGTCGCCGTTCTGGATCGAGGTGATCGTCTTGGTCTCACCGGTGAGCTCGTACAGACGCTCCGCCTCGGCCTTGACCTGCGCACCCTGAGGGGTGGTGTAGGTCTTGGACACCTTCGTCAGGGTCTGCGGCTGGGTGCCGTCGGCCTTGCCGTAGGCGTAGGTGGTGGTCGCGTCCTTGGCGGTGTTGCCGGTGAGGTCCTTCTCGGTCAGCTTGGTGCGGTTGCCGAGGAGGTCGTACTCGTACTCCTGCCAGTAGCCGGACTTGTCGGTGCCGGGGGCCACGTTCAGTGAGCCGTCGGCGTTCTTCGGAGCGGTGCAGGCGTTCTGGTCCTTCGAGGTCCAGGCCGTCTTGAGCTGACCCAGCGGGTCGTAGGTGAAGCACTGCCGCTCGTCGATACCGGTGGCGCCCTCCTTGATGGAGGTGACGTTGCCGGACGGGTCGTAGGTGTACGACCGCTTGGAGACCAGGTTGCCGGAGACGAGGGACTTGTCGTCGCTCTTCTCGCGGTAGACCTGCTGGTCCTTGAGCTCACCGCTGGACTCGTCGTAGGTCGACTGGGTCCAGACCCGGTAGGGCTGGGCGCCGAGCGTGGAGCGCAGCACCTGGCCGTAGGGGTCGTAGACCGTCTCCGCGCCGTACCAGTCCTTGCCGGAGATGGAGAGCGGCTTGCCGTCCTCGTTGTAGCGGATGACGATCTTCTCGGAGTCGAACTTGCCGATCTTCGGCAGAGTCGACTCCTCCGGCACCCCATTGTCGGCGTACTTGTAGGAGGACGTGTAGGACGCGTCCAGGCCCCAGGCAGAGGCCAGGGTGCTGGGAAGGGTCAGCGTGGTCGAGGTCGGCTGGTAGTCCTTGTTGTAGCCGTCGACCTGCTGGGTGTAGGCCTCACCGTCGGTGTAGCGGGTGGCGGTGTAGGGCATGCCCTTGCCGCCGGGCGCCAGGTCGTAGGTGAAGTTGGCGAGCAGAGTGCCGGAGGCGTCCTTCAGGCGCTGCTCGGTCGGCCGCGACAACTGGTCGTAGCCGTTCCAGACCGTGATGCCACGAGCGTTGGTGACGGTCAGTGGGCGGTCATGAGAGTCGTACGCGGTCCGCGTCGTACCCGTGTCCGGGTCGGTGGCGGTGTCCTGACGGCCACGGTGGTCGTACGTCCACGTCCACGGGTGGGTGGAGTCGGCGGAGTTGGTCGCCTTCACCAGCCGGCCGAACGCGTTGTACGAGTAGCGCATCGACGTGAAGCCGCCCGGCGCGTCGGGGTTGAACGTGTCCACACGCGAGGTGCGGCCGAGGGCGTCGGTGTACACGCGATAGTCGGAGACACCGGCCGGGCTGTCGACCTTGGACCAGTCCTGGCCGTACTCGTACTTGATGGCACGGTCCTCGACGGGCTGGGACGTGGTCTCGCCCGTCAGCGGGTCGGCGACCTTGAGGACCGGGGTTTCCTTGAGGACGCGGCCGGAGCCGTCGTAGGTGTAGCGGGTGATGTTGGGGACCTGAGTGTCGGCTTCCGGCGTGAAGAGCTCGCCGGGCTTGGACTCGTAGGTCAGGTAGGCGTTGTTGGTCTGCCAGACCTCACCGGAGCTGTTGTACAGCGTGTCGGTGATCAGCCAGCCGCCACCGTCCGCCTGCTCCTGCTGCTGCCGCTCGCGGCCGAGGCCGTCGTAGAGGGTGACAGAGGTGTCGATCTTGTCGTTGTAGCCGCGCGAGTAGGTGGTGACGTAGGACGGCTTGCGGTCCTCACCCTCCTTGTACTCGGGGACGGTGTAGACGGCGCGGAAGTCCGGCACCGCGGTGTCGGACGGGGCACGGTCCGCCGCCCAGGCCTTCTCGAGCCGACCCAGCGGGTCGAACTCCGCCTGAGTGACATGGCCGTTGGCATCCGTGGTCTTGGTCGTGGTGCCTCGACCGGGCTCGAGCTCGCGGGTCTCGGAGTGGCCGACGGCGTTGGTGTCGGTGACCTTGAAGACCTGGCCCGTAGCCGGCTCGTAAGTGATCAGGCCGGCAGTCTTGTGGTCGGTGTCGGTCGTGCGCGTCACTCGGCCGATGGCGTCGAACTCGGTCGTGCCGTCCGACTGCCAGCCGTTGCCGTCGCCGTTGATCGACCAGGTCTCGGACGCCTCGCCCTTGGTGGTGTCCGCAAGAGCAACACCGTAGCCCTGACCGTCGTACGCCGTACGGATGCCACCGCTGAGGGTCGACAGGTCCGAGAAGTCGGCCGCCGCGCAGGTCGTCGGCGATTCCAGGACCTGCTTGGTGAGGCCGATGATGTTCTTGGCGGTGTTGTGGATGTACTCGGACTTGGTGCAGGACTCGTCGCCGGTCTTGCCCGTGTCACCCAGCGATTCCACCAGGACCGGGAGACCGTACGTCGACTCGTACGTCGTGTGGGTCTTCACGACCCGCTCGGTGCGGGTGTCGTCGCTGTTCGTGCCCGACGACTTCGTGTAGGCGATCTCGTCGGGTTCGGTGACGCGCCAGGCGCGCAGTGGGTCGAGGCCGTCGTCGCGGTCGCGGTGGGCCAGTTCGGTGGCCTCCGGGACGGTGACCGAGCGGGACACCCAGTCGGTGTCGGCGTCGGTGGCGTTGTCGTAGTCGAGTTCTTCGGCGATGCGGCCGGCGAAGGCGTCGCGGTCCTTGGCGATCTCGGTGCCGGTGATGTCCTTCACGGACACGGTGTCGCCCATGCCGCGGAAGAAGCGGGTCACCGCCTTGGAGCGCTTGGAGCCGATCGACGCGTCGTCCGTGCCGGTGATCACCGTGGTCTGCTCGACGCCCGCGAACTGCGAATAGGTCCGGGTGGACTTCTTGGTGAACTCCTGGTCGGCGAGCTTCCAGCCGGGGTTCTTGTAGAGGTACGCCGTCTTCGTCGCGAACGCGCCGTCGACGTTGGGGAGTTCCTCGATGGAGTCCACGACGTACTTGTGGAACCAGTCGATGTCCTCGACCTCGGGATCCGGCGCCCAGAAGGAGGGGTAGCACAGGCGGGTGTTGGACTTCAGCCCCGCGGTGTCCTTCTTGTCCGGCAGGTTGGTGCCGGTGGCGCAGTCACCCTCGGGCTTCTTGTACGTGACGACGGTCTCGCCGCCGTACTCGTTGATGACACGCGCGATCCGCAGCCGGGAGAAACCCGGGCGCGGGTCGTTGGGGCGCATCACCCGGTT